>JAMLJH010000002.1:1200000-1500000 GCA_023953615.1 Verrucomicrobiia bacterium
AGGCCCGATCAAGGAAGACGCGTTTTATCCGGTCGAAAAAATCGCGCCCGGCATCATCAAACGAAAATCCGTCAGCCAACCGGTGCAGACCGGCATTATGGCCATTGACGCGATGATTCCGATCGGTCGCGGTCAGCGGGAATTGATCATTGGCGACCGTTCGACGGGCAAGACGACCATTGGCGTGGACGCGATGATCAACCAATCGCGCATCAACAAGGTGGGGCGCGAATCGGGCGACAAGAATTTTCGCCCCATGTACAACATTTACGTGGCCGTCGGTCAAAAGCAGTCGAACATCGCCCGGGTGATCGCGGAACTGGAAAAGGCGGGCGCGATGGAAGACACGATCGTCGTGGTCGCGGCGGCTTCGGATTCCGCCGCCAACCAATATCTTGCGCCCTTTGCCGGCGCCGCCATTGGCGAGTGGTTCATGGATCACGGCATGGATGCGCTGATCATTTACGATGACCTCTCCAAGCAAGCCGTGGCGTATCGGCAGGTTTCATTGGTGTTGAAACGTCCGTCGGGGCGCGAAGCTTATCCGGGTGACGTCTTCTATTTGCACAGCCGGTTGCTGGAACGTTCCGCGCGGGTGTCCGAAAAATATGGCAATGGTTCGCTGACGGCGCTGCCGATCATTGAAACGCAGGCGGGCGACGTTTCGGCGTACATTCCGACGAACGTGATCTCCATCACGGACGGTCAGATTTATCTTGAGACGGACTTGTTTTATCAGGGCGTGCGTCCCGCAGTTTCCGTCGGTTTGTCCGTGAGCCGCGTCGGTTCGGCCGCGCAAATTAAAGCGATGAAACAGGTGGCGGGGCGCATCAAAGGCGATCTGGCGCAATACCGCGAGTTGGCCGCGTTTGCCCAATTCGGCTCCGATCTCGACGCCAAGACCCAGGCGATCCTCGAACGCGGCAAACGCGTCGTGGAAATTTTCAAACAGCCGCAGTTCAATCCGATCGCGGTGGAAATGCAGGTGGCGGTGCTGTGGGCGGTGCAAAATAACTTCTTCGACGACGTGGCGGTTGAGAAGGTGAAAGATTGTCAGGACAAAATGGTGGACTTTCTTTCCACGCGGAAAGCGGAGTTGCTCACGAAGATTCGCAATGAAAAAGCCGTCAGTGACGCGCTGGCCGGGGAGTTGAAAGCCGCGATCACGGAATTCAAACAAACCTATCGGTGAGGTTGGGCTGCGCGCCAATGGCTGTCACTTTAACAATCCATGCCTAGTACCCGCGATATTCGCCGACGCATCAAGTCGGTCAAAAACACGGCCCAGATCACGAAGGCCATGCAGATGGTGGCTTCGTCGAAGATGCGCAAGGCGCAGTTGGCGGCACTGGCGGGCCGGCCTTACGCGCAGCAAATGAATTCGATGCTGGCGGACGCCACCGCGAACGCCGGCGATTTTACGCACCCGCTGATGGAGTCGCGAAGCGGAAACCGGGCTGCCGTGATTTTGGTCAGCACCGACAAAGGTTTGTGCGGCGCATTGAACTCCAACCTGTTTCGGGAGGCGGGCAAATTGGCGCCGGAGGCGACGGTGTTTATCTGTGCGGGCAAAAAAGGCGCGCAATTTGTTTCGCGGACGCGGCGCAAGCTGGCCGCCGAGTTTACGTACAAAGACACGCCGCTTTTTTCCGAGGCGCGGGCCATCTCGCGGTTCGTGCGCGAGTTGTTTCTGAAAGGTGAAGTGGATCGGGTGGAGATTTTGTTCACGGATTTTGTGAGTACCTTGGTGCAACAACCCGAGCGCCGCACCCTGTTGCCGGTGGGCGAAATCAAGGGGGTCCAGGCCGGAGTCATGCGGCACGAAACGCCCGCGTCCTTGCAAGCTTCGGGTGTGGAATTTCAATTCGAGCCGGGCGCGGCGCAGGTGTTGGGAGAGTTGTTGCCGCACGCTTTGAACTTTGAGATTTACCAGATTTTACTGGAAGCCAAGGCGTCCGAGCACAGCTCGCGCATGGTGGCGATGAAGAACGCCACCGACAACGCCAAGCAATTGATCAAGGACCTGACGCTGGAATACAACAAATTGCGGCAGGCGAACATTACGAAGGAATTGTTGGAAATCACCACGGCGCAAATGGCGTTGGGGTAAGTAAAACGCAAAACAGGATTTAAAATTTAAGCCATGAACAAAGGTAAAATCGTTCAAATCATCGGCCCGGTCGTGGACATCGAATTTCCCGACCACTTGCCGGCCATTTACAACGCGTTGACCGTTGAATTCAACGTGCCGGGCAGCGCCAGCAAGACCAAATTGACCCTCGAAGTGCAACAGCACCTGGGCGACAACTGGATTCGCGCCGTGGCCATGAGCAGCACGGAAGGATTGAAGCGCGGGATGGAGATCGTGGATTCCGGCGCGCCGATTTCCATGCCGGTGGGTGAAGCCGTCATGGGGCGCGTGTTCGACGTCACCGGTCAAGCCGTGGACGAGCAAGGCCCGGTGCAGGCGGATAAATTTCTGCCAATTCACCGACAGGCGCCGGCCTTGGTCGAGCAATCCACCAGTCCGCAAATTTTGACCACCGGCATCAAGGTGATTGATTTAATTTGCCCCTTCTTGAAAGGCGGCAAGGTCGGAGCGTTTGGTGGCGCCGGCGTCGGCAAGACCGTCGTCATCATGGAGCTGATCAATAACATCGCCAAATTGCACGGCGGCATTTCGATGTTCGCGGGCGTCGGCGAACGCACCCGCGAGGGGAACGATCTTTACAACGAAATGATCGAAGCCGGGGTGATCAAAACAAAGAAAGACGCCAAGGGACATCCGTTGGTCGGGGATAACGGGCTGCCGGTGCTCGAACCGGGCTCCCGGATCGGTCTGGTCTATGGTCAGATGAACGAGCCGCCTGGCGCGCGTTTGCGCGTGGCCTTGTCCGCGCTGGCGGTGACGGAATATTTCCGCGACGAAAAAAATCAAGACGTGCTCTTGTTCGTGGACAACGTGTTCCGCTTCTCGCAGGCAGGTTCGGAAGTGTCCGCGCTGCTGGGCCGCACTCCTTCCGCCGTGGGTTATCAACCGACGTTGGCGGCGGAAATGGGCAACTTGCAAGAGCGGATCACCTCCACCAAAAAAGGTTCCATCACGTCTTTCCAGGCGGTGTACGTGCCGGCGGACGACTTGACCGATCCCGCGCCAGCCACGACGTTCGCGCATCTGGACGCGACGATTGTGTTGGAGCGCTCGATTGCGGAACTGGGAATTTATCCAGCCGTGGACCCGCTGGCATCCAACTCCCGCGCCTTGTCGGCGGACATTGTGGGCCAGGAACATTACGACGTGGCGCGCGGCGTGCAAAAGGTGTTGCAACGCTACAAGGACTTGCAGGACATCATCGCCATTCTCGGCATGGACGAGCTTTCTCCGGACGATAAATTGACCGTGTTCCGCGCCCGCAAGATTCAACGCTTTTTGTCGCAACCGTTCTCGGTGGCGCAGGTGTTCACGGGACGGGAAGGCAAGCAGGTGCCCGTGGCGGAGACCGTGCGCGGCTTCAAGGAAATTCTCGAAGGCAAGCACGACGAGGTGCCCGAGGTGAATTTCTACATGAAGGGCAGCATTGACGAAATCAACGAAGCTTGATCGTTGGCTGGCGGCGACGGGAAATGAACCGATTAACTTTGTAAGCACAAAACCATGGCCACACTGAAACTAGAGATTGTGACGCCGGAAGCGAAAGTCTTCTCGGAAGAGGTGGAAATGGTGACGTTGCCGGGCAGTGAAGGGGAGTTGGGCATTTATCCATTGCACATTCCTTACATGACCAAGCTGACGCATGGGGAAATCAACGCGCGCCAGGGCCCGCAAAATTTCTTCCTCGCCGTGGGGGAGGGCTTCGTGGAAATCACTGGCGAGAAAGTGACCGTCCTGACCGACATGGCCATTCGGGCGGAAAACATTGATGAAGCGCAGGCTGAGGAAGCGCGTCAGCGCGCCGAAGCTCGCTTGGCGGAAAAGTTGGACGCCGAGGAAGTGGCGCGGGTGAACGCTTCACTGGCCCACGCAACGACCCAGTTGAAAGTCAAACGGCGGGGCCGTTAAGCTTGCGGATTCTTTTTGAAGCGGTGGCGGGCGGTTGACTAGACTGCGCCATGCAGCGAACGCTTCGAGTTTCAGTTTTTCTTTCGGTTCTGATTTTTCTTACGCCTCGCCTCCGGGCCGATCCGGTGGAGGATTACCTGCGGGCGCAAATGAGCGCGCATCGCATTCCCGGCCTGGCCTTGACCGTGTTGCGTCACGGCGAACGCATCAAAACCGCGACCTACGGCTGGGCGGACCTGGAGCAGGAAGTGCCGGTACGTCCGGAGACGGTGTTTGAGATTGGTTCACTTACCAAGCAGTTCACCGCTGCGGGAATTTTATTGCTCGCTCAGGAGGGGAAACTCTCGGTGGATGATCGGATCAGCAAGCATCTCTCCAACCCACCCGCCACATGGTCGGAAATTACGATCCGCCATTTGCTGACCCACGGATCGGGCATTAAAAGCTACACCGGCTTGTCCGGTTTCGAACTCACCCGGCATTTGACTCAGGCGCAATTTATCGCGGCGCTGCGCGATCTGCCCCTGGAGTTTGCTCCCGGCACTGCTTACGCCTATTGCAACAGCGGTTACAGTTTGCTCGGTTACATCATCGAGAATGTCAGCGGCACAAATTATTGGAGTTTTATGCGGACGCGAATTTTTCAGCCGCTGGGCATGAACGCCACGACCGACCGGCTGCCGCAAACGATCATTCCGCATCGGGCGCATGGTTATGAGCAAACGAACCGGGTTTGGATCAATCGGGATTACGATTTGACGGACATCTTTGCCGCCGGCGCCATCGTCTCGACGGTCGGCGACCTTGCGCGTTGGAGCGTGGCGTTGGATGGCACTCAATTGCTGACTGCCGCCAGCAAAACCGCCATGTGGACGCCGGGAGAGAATACAAAATCGCGCCAATCGCAGTACGGATTTGGCTGGTCGTTGGGTTCGTTGGACGGGCACAAAAACATCGGTCACGGTGGCGCCACTTCCGGATTTTCCGCAAGTCACCAGCGCTTTCCCGATGACGATTTGGTCGTCATCATTCTTACCAATACGGACGAGCAAATCGCGACCACCTTGGCCCGGAAGGTGGCGACGTTTTATTTCACGAAATAGCGATACCGCCGCAACCGCGCGCGTTCCGCCAAGGCTTACGAAGGCGCCCCGGCCCGCTTGCGGGAACTTGCTGGCCGCGAGACGGATGCGGGTTCACTTCGACGCGGCTGGAGTAATTTTGCCACCAACCCAGTCCAGCCGGTTTGATGCGACGCGCCCAGCCCAAGGCCCGTATCGCCGTGAAAATACTCGTGAAAGAGCAGGTGATCCTTGAAATGTGGATCGCGCTGCAATTTGGGATGACTCTTCAACGCCGGACGTTCCCCGTTGGCATCGCGCAGGAAAAGGCGGCACAGTCGCTGCGTGATTTCTTCCGCCGCGCCCTTCAAGGTGGTGAACTTGCCCGAGTGCGTGGGACATTCCACTTTGAAATCGTCGCCGTAATAGTGATGGAATTTTTGCAGCGACTCGATGATCAGATAATTCATGGGCATCCAAACCGGACCGCGCCAGTTCGAGTTGCCGCCGAACAGTCCGCTCCGGGATTCGCCCGGCCAATAGGTGACCTCGTGCCTCAACTCGCCGCAATCCAACTGGAACGGCTGGTGCTCGTGAATTTTTGAAAGCGCGCGAATGCCGTGATCGGACAGAAATTCGGTTTCGTCCAGCATCCGACGCAGCAGGCACTTCATGCGGTGGCCACGCAGCAATGATAACAAACTGCGTTCGCCCAATCCGTGCTCCTCCCAACGCGAGACGAGACGTGCCAGGTCCGGACGGTACTTGAGATACCACTCCATGCGCGCGGTGAAATCCGGCAGCTTTTTGAGTAATTGCGGCTCGAGCGTTTCCACGGCGAACAACGGAATCAGTCCCACCATGGAGCGCACCTTGAGTGGAATCTCGCGACCGTCCGGGGTGCGCAGTTCATCGTAGTAAAAGGCGTCCGTTTCGTCCCACAACCCAAAACCCGCTTCGGTGGCATTGATGGCTTCCGCGATGGCCAGAAAGTGCTCGAAAAATTTGGTGGCAATGTCTTCATAGACGCGATTGTGCTGCGCCAGTTCCAACGCAATGCGCAGCAGGTTCAGCGAATACATCGCCATCCAGCTCGTGCCGTCAGCTTGGCTGATCGTGCCGCCCGAGGGCAGCGGCGCGCTGCGATCGAACACGCTGATGTTGTCGAGGCCGAGAAAACCGCCGTGGAAAATGTTGCGCCCCTGCGCGTCCTTGCGATTCACCCACCAGGTGAAGTTCAGCAACAGTTTGTGAAAGACCCGTTCGAGAAACGCGAGGTCGCCGGCGTCGCCGGGCCGCCGGGCGCGACGCTGTTTCCGATCAATTTGGAACACGCGCCACGCGGCCCAGGCGTGAACCGGCGGGTTGACGTTGCCGAACTCCCATTCGTAGGCCGGGAATTGTCCGTTCGGGTGCATGTACCATTCGCGTGTGATGAGGATGAGTTGCTCCTTGGCAAACTCCGCATCCACCAAAGCAAGTGGCAGACAATGGAACGCCAGATCCCAGGTGGCATACCAGGGATATTCCCACTTGTCCGGCATGGACATCACGGTCGCGTTGTTCAAATGCGTCCATTCGGCATTGCGACCTTGTTTGCGTTCGGCTGGTGGCGGTGTTCGCCCCAGATCACCTTCCAGCCACTCGCGCACGTCGTAGTAGTAGAATTGCTTCGACCAGATCAAACCGGCCAAAGCTTGTCGCTGCACGCGGCGCTGATCTTCATCGGCAATGTCCTTTTGCAACACCGCGTAAAATTCATCGGCCTCGCGTTGCCGTTGCGCCAAGCGCGCATCAAAGCTTGCAAAATGGTTTCGTCCATTTTTTTGCCGGGTGAGCGCGCGCTCCGCGACCAGCCGCAAGCGGACGGTTGCTGATTGCCCCGGAGCAACGGAAAGTTTGTAAAGCACACCGGCCTTGGTGCCGATCTGGGTGGCATCCACGGCGGTCGTGTCGCCGTTAACCAGATATTCATTGAAAGCGTCTTTGAACGCGCCTTTCGCCTCGGGTTGGCCGTGATGCCGGCGGGGATTGGTTTCATTCTCACAAAACAGCGCTTCGGGCTGGCCTTCGATGAGCAGCCGGAATTCACCCAGCTCTGGATGGCGAGCGGTGATCGCGCCGCGATTGGTGAGTAACAACACCGGCTTTACGCTGTCGGTCTCCCCACTCCACGTATTGCGAAACCATAGTTGCGGCAACAAATACAACGGCGCGACATCCGGGCCGCGGTTGTACGCCGTGATCCGCATGAGCAAATCATCGGGCGCGGCTTTGGCGTACTCCACGAAGACATCCCAATAGTGGTCGTCGTCGAAAATACCCGTATCCAGCAATTCATACTCGGACGATTGGGGATCGGTCTTGCGCCGCGCGTTCTCGCGCACCAACTCATCGTAGGGAAACGCGCGTTGCGGATACTTGTAGAGCATCTTCAAGTAGGAATGTGTGGGCGTTGCATCCAGGTAGTAATACAACTCCTTCACGTCCTCACCGTGATTGCCCTCGTGATTGGTCAGACCAAAGAAACGCTCCTTGAGAATCGGGTCCTGTCCGTTCCAAAGCGCGAGCGCGAGGCAAAGGCGACATTGTTCATCGCTGATCCCCGCCAAGCCATCCTCACCCCAGCGGTACGCGCGACTGCGGGCGTCATCGTGAGGGAAATACTCCCACGCGGCGCCGTTCGGCGAATAATCCTCACGCACCGTGCCCCATTGACGGTCCGCCAGGTAGGGGCCCCAAGCGCGCCAGTTGGCTTTGCCGGTATTGGCGGCTGACAATCGTTGGGCTTCAGCGTTCATGAACCAGACCTTGCCCGATTGAACCCCGAGCGAAACCAATCACAAAATGAAATCATAAAACTTCGTGCCCCGAGCCTGCCACCCGGAACGGAAGCAATCAAGTCGCACCAATCGCACTGATTTGAACTGAACTTCATTCGCCATGAACCGTTTGCCGGGGCAGGTATGATTTGGAACCTTCACTCCCGAGCAGCCCGGCGGAAATTATTTTACGATTATTTTTGGCTCAGACAGTTTTTGTCTGACCCCTCCCGCTAGTGTGGTGACGTAAAAGGAAAATAAATTATGACAACGATCACTAAAATCCAAAATGACGAACAACTGGAACTGGGCTTCCGCGGTTTGCCGCGCCACACCCGCCTGGCGCGACGCGAACGACGGCTGGCGCGGGCCAGTTGGTGGTTCGCAAAAATGCGGGCAGCGGTGAACGCCGCGTCATCCGGGCCACGAGCCGGCACACCGCGCCCCGAACAACCCGTGTTGCCTGGCACCATCCGCCAAATTCGTCTGAACTGACGGGGACGGGCGACGGACATCCGTGTGCCAACGTGGCGAGGTCTTTCGGGGAGAACCGTTGGAAGGCGAAAGCTGATGTGCAGCAGACTGAACTGCCCGGCCAATAGTGTGGCTGCGGCGTCCCGCCGCAGTTCCGCATCACCCGGCGGCGCGCACGGAGTGTGATGCGCCCTACCGGTTCCAGTTACCGGAACCGGATGTCGTCCGCGAGACGCGAACGACTACCGCCGAGACGGCGGTGCTCCCCCATTCCCCATTCCTTTGCCAATCATTCCCTTGTCTCCCCGTTCGCGCATTTCGTGTCTTTCGCGGTTGTGTTTCCTTGGGAGGGACGTGTTCCACCGCGTCCCTGATACAGTTGGGAACGACGTGGAAGTCGTCCCTCCCGCGGGCGGGTTGAAACCGCAAAGAACGCAAAGATCACCAAGTCGGGACGGTGTCGTTGTTCGACGCGGGACGCGTCGAACCTGCACCCGAGACGGGTGCGCTCCCGGAAATAATCGCCCCATCGAACCTGACTGAACCGCTGATTGGTCCACGGGTCTTTGCACACCTATGATCGTGCCAGTGCGACTGGGGAGCATACGCGTCTCGCGTGTGCTGGCGGGCGTCTCGCCCGACAGAATCTGCATCCGCCAAGCCGGAACGGGCCAGTGGCCCGTTCCACCCAAACTCCAATCGAATCGTCCCGGTCAACCATGTGGCTGCGGCGTCCCGCCGCAGTTCCGGCAGTTTCGAGCAGAATCCGTCTTGCCCCGGAAACGGTTTCCTCGTAAACATGAATCCACGCTGTAGCTGCACGAAATCCGGCAGCGCGACAACAATTCATAGAATGAAACGAACAATTCAATGGGCCGCCGTTGCCACGCTGGGCGTTACCGCGCTGGTGATCTCGGGCTGCGCCTCGAAATGCTGTATGACCACATCCCACGTTACTTCCATCCCGTACGGTTCAGTGAATGGCCAATCGGTCACTTTGTACACGTTGCGCAATGCCAAGGGCGCTGAGGCAACCATCATGAATTATGGCGGCTTGGTGCAGTCGCTCCGGGTGTCGGATCGCAACGGACACTTCGACGACGTGGTGCTGGGCTACGATAATCTGGCGGGTTACCTGAAGGACACGCCGTATTTTGGCGCGATCATCGGGCGTTACGGCAACCGCATTGGCGGCGCGAAATTTTCCCTGGATGGCAAGACGTATTCCCTGGCCGCCAACAACGGCCGCAACTCGCTGCACGGCGGCATCAAGGGCTTCGACAAGGTGGTTTGGGATGTAATCAAGGCGACGGGGAACAGTCTGGAATTGCATTATCTCAGCCAGGACGGTGAGGAAGGTTTCCCCGGCAACCTGGAGGTCACCGCGACTTACACGCTGACGGACGCGAATGAATTGAAGCTCGCCTTTCGCGCCACGACCGACCAGCCCACGGTGGTCAACCTGACGCATCATTCCTATTTCAATCTGCGCGGGCAGGGGAACGGCGACATTCTCGGCCATGAAGTTTACCTGAACTCGGATCAAATCACGGAGATTGACAGCGAATTGATCCCCACCGGCGCGTTCATGGACGTGACGGGAACGCCGTTTGATTTTCGCACTCCGACGGCCATCGGCGCGCGCATCAATGACTCCAATCCCATTCTGCAATACGGTCCGGGTTACGACGACAATTGGATCATCAAGAAACCGCTCGGCCAGTTCGGTCTGATGGCGCGCGTTTATGAGCCGACCACCGGTCGGGTGATGGAAGTGCTGAGCGACGAGCCGGGGCTGCAATTTTACGCGGGCAATTTCCTGGATGGCTCGATCACCGGCAAAGGTGGCAAGACGTATCAACGACGCACGGCGTTCTGCATGGAGCCGCAGCATTACCCGGATTCGCCCAACAAACCCGGCTTCCCCTCGGTGGTGTTGCGCCCCGGTCAGACGTTTCATAACACGATTGTCTATCGGTTCTCGACCCGCTAAGTGGATGCGCCGAGGCCGACGAAATCCGGCTTTCGACGGCAATTGAATCAAGCTCAATGAAACGACTCCTCACATGTTTCGCACTGGTCGCCGTGGTGTTGGCGCTGAACGGTTGCGGCAAAAGCGGTGCGGACGCCCCGCATGCCAATTCTGCTTCCGGCAATAGCGCGAAGAAACTGAAGCTGGCTTTCGTTTCCAATACGGCAGCGACGTTCTGGACGCTGGCCCGACGCGGTTGCGACGCGGCCCAGGCGGAGTTAGGGAACATCGAGGTGGATTTTCGCATCCCGGCGACCGGTAGCGCCGCCGAGCAGCAACAGATTTTGGACGACCTGCTGGCGCGCGGCATGGATGGCATCGCCGTCAGCGCCATAGATCCGCGCAATCAAACCGAGTTCCTGAATAAAATCGCGGCGACCACTTTGCTCATCACCTGCGATAGTGACGCGCCGGACAGCAAACGGGTCTGCTACATCGGCACGGACAATTATCTGGCGGGCGTCGAGGCGGGCAAACTCATCAAGGAAGCGTTGCCAAACGGCGGTTCGATCATGGCGTTCGTTGGTTACGCAGACGCGCAAAACGCGACCGACCGCTACAACGGCATCAAGCGCACATTGGATGGTTCGAATGTGAAGATCATTGATTTGCGGACGGATGACACCGATTTGGTGCGCGCGCAGAAAAATGCCGAGGACACGCTGGTGAAGTATCCGGACATCGCCCTGCTCGTGGGGTTGTACGATTACAACGGTCCCGCCATTCTGAACGCGGTCCGGCGCGCGGGCGCGGTCGGCAGGGTGAAGATCGTGTGCTTCGATGAACGCGAGGAAACGCTGGCTGGCGTGGCCAGCGGCGAAATTTACGGGACGGTGGTGCAACAGCCGTTTGAGTTTGGCAAGCAAGCCATGTTGCAAATGGCGCGTTACCTCGGCGGGGATAAAACTGCGTTGGCGGGCGGGCAACAGATCGTTCCGACGCGCAGTTTGAAGCAGGCAGACGTCGCGGCGTTCCAGGCCGACTTGCGACGTCTATTGAACCAGTAACCTTCGGCTCATGCTTCGCGTCGCCGCCAACTGCTAACCACTCATGCGCGGTTCGACGCTACTTTCGCTGCGCCAGATCACGAAGCGCTTTCCGGGAGTGCTGGCGTTGGATGAGGTTTCGCTGGAGGTCCGCACCGGAGAAGTGGTGGCATTGTGCGGTGAGAATGGCGCGGGCAAATCCACGTTGATGAAAATCGTCGGCGGCATTTTTCCGCCGGATGCGGGAAAGATTCAAATCGGCGGAGTCGCGGTCGAAGTTCCAAATGCGCACGCGGCGCTCCGTTTGGGGGTGGCGTTCATTCATCAAGAGCTTAACGTGCTCGACAACCTGGATGTGGCGGCCAACGTGTTCTTTGGGCGCGAACCGCGCAATCGGCTGGGGTTGATCCGCTTCAACCAAATCCACGCGGCCACCGCGCCGTGGTTGCGGCGTTTGGGCGTCGCGTTTTCCAGTCGAACGCGCGTAAGCGAATTGTCGCTGGCGGAACAGCAGATGGTGGAAATCGCCCGAGCATTGTCGCTCCAGGCCCGGCTCATCATCATGGATGAACCGACGGCGTCATTGACGTTGCGGGAGACGAATCGGTTGTTGGAACTTACGCTGGAACTCAAACAACAAGGCGTCAGCGTGGTTTATATTTCCCATCGGTTGAGCGAGATCGAACGCATTGCCGACCGCGTGGTGGTGCTGCGCGATGGACGCAACGCGGGCGAGCTGGACCGATCCGCGTTGCGCCACGACGCGATTGTGAATCTGATGGTTGGGCGCGAGATCCGAAACCGCTATCAAGCGCCGGCACGCCCGCCGACGCCGGATTTTCTCCAAGTGCGTCACGCGCGGTCGAGCCGCTTTCCCCAACGGGTGGTAAATTTCACGGCGACGCGCGGTGAAATCCTCGGTTTCGCGGGACTGGTTGGCGCCGGACGGTCCGAAATCATGAAAGCCATCGTCGGACTGGACGAGTCGGGGAGTGCGGAGATCAATCTGAACGGACAGACGATTCCAGTTCACCGCCCCGCGGACGCAATTCGACAGGGTGTGTACCTCGTGCCCGAAGACCGCCGCGCGGAAGGGTTGGTGGTGGATTTGTCGGTGCGGGAAAATCTCACGCTGCCGTCGTTGCTCCAATATGCGACCGGCTGGCTCATCCAGCGTTCCCGCGAGCGGGCGGCGGCGGAAGCTCAAATCAAATTATTGCGCATCCGGACGCCGGATGCGGAAACGCCGGTGCGCCATCTGAGTGGCGGTAATCAGCAAAAAGTGGTGCTGGGCAAATGGCTCTTGTGGTCGCCGCGCGTGTTGATTTTGGATGAACCCACGCGAGGGATTGATGTGGGTGCGAAAGCGGAAATTTACCGGTTGATGCGACAGTTGGCAGAGCAGGGGACGGTGGTGCTGATGGTGAGTTCGGACATGGAGGAGTTGTTAAACTTGAGCGATCGCATCGTCGTCATGCACGAGGGACGTATCACCGGTTGTTTGAATCGCTCCGAATGTACGGAGGAAAACGTGATGCGGTTGGCCGTGGGCAAACCGTTGCCAACCGCGCCCGCAGCCTGACCCGAACATGAAGAAAGAACTGGGAATCACGCTGCTACTGCTGGGGTTATGCGTCGTCACCACGGTGCTGAACCCGAAATTTTTATCACCAACCAATCTGATCAACACCGCCAATCTCATCGGCCTTTACGGCGTGTTCAGTCTTGGTGCGGGACTGGTAATCATCACGGGCGGTGTGGATTTATCCGTGGGTTCGATGTGCGCGTTGACCGGAGTGTTGCTGACGCTGGGCGTGAGTGAATGGCAACTGGCCTGGCCGATCGTCATCGTGGCCGTACTGTTGATGGCTGCTTCGCTTGGCGCGGCGCACGGCTGGTTGGTCACCAAGGCGAAATTACAACCGTTCATCGTGACGCTCTGCGGTCTGTTAATTTACCGCGGCGTTGCCCGGTATATCGCTGGAGATCGCACGACCGGGTTCTCGGGCGCAAAAGGCATTGAGCTGTTGCGCAACCTGGCGGCGGGCCGGTGGTTTCGTATGACCACTACCCCTGAGCCGGGCGTCACGAAGGAATGGTTTCCGGGATTGCCCGCGCCGTTTGTGATCTTGATCATCCTGGCGGTGCTCCTGTGGTTTGTGCTGCATCGCTCGGTCTATGGCCGTTACCTGTTCGCGGTGGGGCGCAATGAACAAGCCGCGCGTTTTTCAGGCATCAACACCCGACTCGTGGTGGGTAGCGCCTACGTGATTGCCGCCGTGCTGACCGGCGGGTCAGGTATTTTGATTGCGTTTTACACCAACTCGATCGTGCCATCGAATCACGGCAATTTTTACGAGCTATACGGAATCGCGGCCGCCGTGCTGGGCGGTTGCAGTTTGAGCGGCGGCGAGGGTTCGGTTATCGGCATTGTCATTGGCACCGCGTTGCTGCTGGTGTTGCAGAATCTTGTGAACCTGCTGGGCATTGATAGTTCGCTGAATTTCGCGGTGATGGGGGCGGTGGTACTGGTTGGCGTGTTGGTGGATCAATTTTTCCAGCGGCGCCGATCGCGCCGTCAGGTCCGTGGTGAATGAGCGGGTCGCGGTCTTTACCATGAATTTCTCTCAATTGAAAATGTTGCCTTGCCTCCGAGAATCTATATTTTCTGCGCATTGCGAATGGAACGAAATGGCTGACGCCCCAACCAAGCATGCACTTTAATTCACTCAATCTGCTCGATTACTCCATTCTGGGGATTTATCTCGTTTTCGTGGTGGGCATCGGCTTCGCCTTGAAACGCTTCACGCGAAGCGCCGAGGATTTCTTTCTTTCCGGTCGCGCCATTCCGGGTTGGGTGACCGGTCTGGCGTTCATCTCAGCCAACCTGGGCGCGCAGGAACTGATCGGCATGGCGGCTTCGGGTGCGGAATACGGCATCATGACGTCGCACTTTTACTGGGTGGGCGCGATTCCCGCGATGGTGTTTCTCGGCATCTTCATGATGCCGATGTACTACGGCTCGAAGGCGAAGTCCGTGCCCGAATATCTCAAGATGCGTTACGACGAACGGACGCGCGCGTTCAACTCGATTTCCTTCGCGTTCATGGCGATTTTTTCCTCGGGCATTTCCATGCACGCCCTGGCCGATCTGCTCGACGCGCTGTTGGGTTGGAATTATTACGTTTGCCTCGTGGTAACTTCCGTCATCGTGCTGGCCTACGTGCTTAAAGGCGGCTTGAGTTCGGCCATTTACAACGAGGTGCTGCAATTCTTCATGATCGTGTTCGGCATCGCGCCCCTGGCGTATCTGGCGTTGAAAGACATTGGCGGTTGGGAAGGTTTGGTGGCGAAATTGGATTCAGGGCGCATGCACTCGTGGGCCGAAGCCGGCGGCACGAACAATCCGCTTGGCGTGCCCTGGTACGGCATTCTGTTCGGCCTCGGTTTTGTGCTCTCCTTCGGCTACTGGTGTACGAACTTTGCCGAGGTGCAACGCGCGCTGGCGGCCAATTCGATGGGTGCCGCGCGGCGCACGCCGATCATTGGCGCGATCCCGAAAATGTTGTTTCCGGCCATCATCATCCTGCCCGGCATGATTGCGTATGGTTTGACGAGTGACGCCGTTGCCGGCGGTTATTCCATCCCGTTGCGCGATGGCGCGTTGAATTACAATCAAGTGCTGCCTTCGATGATTTTTCACTACTTCCCGAACGGGCTGTTGGGTTTGGCGCTCACGGCGCTGATGGCTTCGTTCATGTCCGGCATGGCCGCCAACGTCACGGCGTTCAACACCGTCTGGACTTATGATCTCTACCAAACCATCGGTGGAAAAAAGAGCGATGCCGAACTGTTGAGCATGGGTAAAATCGCGACGGTGGGCGGCATTATTCTGGCAATGGGTTCGGCGTTGATTGCGTCGAAATACAACAACATCATGTCCATTCTGCAACTGGTATTCGGCTTCGTAAACGCGCCGTTGTTCGCGACATTCCTGCTGGGTATGTTCACCCGACGCTCGAATAACACCGGAGCGTTCTGGGGCTTGATGGTGGGCACCACGTCCGCCGTTGTGTTTCACGGACTCTGCTTCGCCACTGGCAATCCGGCGGGAATCAAGGGCGGCTGGCTCAGTCCGATAATCGAGTTTCCAAAGGAAATGTCGCAAAGCTTCTGGGTGGCCATCGTCGCCTTCTCCGTCACGTTCATGGTCAACGCTGTTTTGTCCCTCGCCACCCAGCGCAATAAGAGCGACGCGGAACTGCGTGGCTTGGTCTATTCGCTCACGGAAAAACAACGCGGCCACGAGGATCACTGGCTGGCGCGGCCCGCCGTGCTGGGATCAATCGTCATGGTGGCGGTGATCATTTTGAACCTTCTATTCTGGTAACTTTTAACGCCCCATTCACATGCAATTCGACCTGCGCTTACCCATCGGAATTTTGTTCAGCATTTACGGCGTGCTGCTCGTGATTTACGGCTTGATCGGGGGCAAGGAACAATACACTCGCTCGCTGAACATCAACGTCAACCTGGTCTGGGGCGTCGTCATGCTGGTCTTCGGTTTGGCGATGTGGTTCTTCGCCCGCCGTGGCGCAAAAAAATCCTGAGCCAACCGAGCGCGAAACTCCCTGCTGCAGTCAGTTTGGGGCTTCGGCCTTGCGACCTTAACCGGTTCGTTTCTATAATCTTCGCGTGCTGGATATCCGACTGATCCGAGAGAAACCCGATTTTGTCCGCGAACGCCTCGTCACGCGAGGAGCGGGAGACGAACGATTGATTGACGAGATTCTGCACGCGGACGAACAGCGGCGCAAAGCGTTGGCCGAAGTCGAGTCACTCAAGGCCGCGCGGAACCGGGTCTCCAAGGAAATCGGCGCTTTGATGGCGCAGCAAAAGCGTGATGCGGCCGAAGCGAAAAAAGCCGAGACCAAGGATTTGGGCGATAAGATTGCCGCGCTCGATGCGCAAGCCAAAGCGGCCGAGGCGCGGCGCGATGAGCGATTGCTGAGCCTGCCAAACCTGCCGCATGCATCGGTCGCCGTCGGTAAAACGGCGGCGGATAATCCCGAGGTGCGCCAGTTTGGACAAAAGCGCGAATTCACCTTCAAGCCCCGAACGCACGTGGAATTGTGCGAGCACTTGAAGTTGATTGATTTTGCCCGCGCCACCAAGTTGTCCGGCAGCGGCTTTCTGCTTTACACGCATTGGGGCGCGAAACTGGAGCGCGCGCTGATCCAATTTCTGCTCGATCTGCACACGCAAGAGCATCACTACACTGAAATTTCGCCGCCGTTCATGGTCGGCCCGGAATGTCTTGTTGGCGTCGGCCAATTTCCGAAATTTCGCGATCAATACTACGGCGTGGCCGAGGGCGATAAAACCGAGGCGCTGGGCAAGCTTTACCTGATTCCCACCGCGGAAACGCCCATCGCAAACATTCACCGCGATGAACTGCTGGCCGAGAGCCAACTGCCGATCTACTACTGCGGCTACACTCCGTGTTTTCGCGGCGAGGCGGGCGCGGCGGGCGTGGGCACGCGCGGCATGATCCGCGTGCATCAATTTGACAAGGTGGAGCTGATCAAGGTGGTGAAACCGGAAGACGGTTATGCCGAGCACGAGCAAATGCTCACTCACGCCGAGCGCGTGTTGCAACGCCTCGAGCTGCATTACCGTGTGGTGCAGCTTTGCACCGGCGACATGGGGTTTGCCAGCGCCAAGACCTATGACCTCGAGGTTTGGGCGCCAGGGCAGGGGAGCTACCTCGAAGTTTCATCGGTTTCCAACTGCGAGGATTTTCAGGCGCGACGGATGAATTTGCGCTTCAAATCCGAGTCCGGCGAAAACCGCTTTCCGCACATTCTCAATGGCAGCGGCACCGCTCTCGCCCGACTGTTTGTTGCGCTCATCGAAACCCACCAACAAGCGGATGGGAGTGTGACCATCCCCGCGCCGTTGCAAACCTATCTCGGCACGGACGTCATCCGGTGCGTGGCGTGAGAATTTTACTCGCCAGTTCAGAGGTTCATCCCTACTCGAAAACCGGCGGGCTGGGCGACTCCGTGGGCGCCCTGGGTAAAGCCCTGGCCCGAACGGGCCATCAGGTCGTCACCGTTACGCCATTACATCGCGGCATCCGGGAAAATTTTGACGGCCTCCGCCGGGTGGATTGGCGCTTCAATCTACCGCTGGGCAAGCGCCAGGTGGACGCCCAACTGCTCGCGTTGGACGTTGCTCCACGCCACACCGTTTATTTCATAGACCAACCGGAATTTTTCGATCGGGCGGGACTCTACAATGATGGTCAGCACGATTACGCAGACAACGCCGAACGCTTCATCTTTTTCTCCAAGTGCGTCGTTCATCTGGCGCGCTATTTGCCATTCAAACCGGAAGTCGTCCACGTTCACGATTGGCCGGTCGGCTTGGTGCCGTTGCTGGCCAAAACGGAGCACGAAATCGCACCGTGGCCGGACTTTCCGCGGTTTTGTTTGACGATTCATAATCTGGCCTATCAAGGTGTTTTTCCACGTCCGGCCTTTGATCTTACCAATCTGCCAGTGAAATGTTTCAATGTTGAAACCACCGAGTTTTACGGGCAGCTAAATTGTCTCAAAGCCGGAATTGCCACGGCGGATGTCGTCACCACCGTCAGCCCGCGGTACGCGCGGGAAATCACCACCGAACCGTTCGGCGCGGGACTGGACGGACTGTTGCGCCGCCGTCGGGCTGATCTGATCGGAATTCTTAATGGCGTGGATTACGATGAATGGAATACGATCAACAATCCATTCCTATCCGCTTCCTACAATGCCGCCGATCTGGCCGGCAAGGCGATCTGCAAGCGCGCATTGCAAAAACGGTTTCAATTAGAGGTGGATTCCAAGCTGCCGCTATTTGGCAATGTCAGCCGGTTGGTCGCACAAAAAGGCGTTAATCTCATGCTTGGCGCGTTGGAGCAAGCCTTCGCCGCGCCTATCCCGATGCAGTTTGTCATGCTGGGCAGCGGCGATCAAAAATTCGAAATGGCGTTGCGCGATTTGGCCGCCCGATATGTCGGACGGATTGGCCTCCAATTCGGCTACGATCAGGGCTTGGCCCATCAAATCGAAGCCGGCAGCGATTTCTTCCTCATGCCGTCGCGATTTGAACCTTGCGGATTGAATCAACTTTACAGTCTCCGCTACGGCGCGATTCCGATTGTACGCCGCACCGGAGGATTGGATGACACCGTGATTGATGCCACCGATAATTCAGCGCAAGCCAACGGCATTAAATTCGATGCGGCTGAATCATCGGCCTTGCTCAAAGCCATCCAGAAGGCGTGGCTGCTATTTCAAGACGCTAAATTATTAAAGCGTTTCCGGCTGAACGGAATGAGAGCCGATTTTTCTTGGGAACAGGTGGTGACGGCTTTAGAAGCTGCTTATCGCAATGACTCACGCCTGCAATGAACTAAACATAACTTACAATCAATAACCGCAAAGTTTTGATGCCCAATAGTTTACTGGTCTAAAATTTTTCGCTCTTACCGGGTTGACAGTCCGGTTTCTTCGCCTTTTTTTTGTCATCCGTCATTCCGTGCCCGCCCGCCGTCGCCTGCTACATGGTCACGCCAGAGATGGCAGGGGACTGCTAAAGCCCCGCCAAAGTTCGCCCCGTTTCCCCCTTCTCACTTTGTCAGGTCTTTAGCTTCCCCTCAGATCACAAAGCGCAGCCGCGCAGGGCGTGACCACTCCGCACAGGTGAAGGCGACGGCGAGACAGGCAACGGGAAAGACTCAATTCCTGCAAAAAAAAAGCTATGAAACCAGAAAATCAAAACGAGAAGGCTCAGGCAAACTCGACACAGGAAAAACCCAAATGCACGGAAGCCGACGTTCTTCTCACGACGCACCTCGACATTCAATTCACACCTGACGGACTGATAATGAGTAGAACAGGATGGGCAATCATACCCTTCGACGGGCGAAACACAGAACTGTATTGCTCCCAAGCCTTCGCACAACTCAGGGCGCAGCAATTGGCTAACAAATCCGGGGGAAAGGTCATTCGATGAACCCTCAGCTACTAGAAGTCGGCGAAATCGTGCAAATCGTCTTAGCTCTTGAAGATCGCGCAAAACACTGCCAAGAGAAAATCCACCACCACGGCAGCACGCACCCGGACGAATACTACCAAGCCACAAGCGAAGCCTGCACCAAACTGGCCGAGAAGATCAGGACGCACAACATCACACTAACCCCACTTCAAGGGAAAGAGGGTTGATTGGCCATGAACCGCGCACGCCCGGCCCCTAATTCCGACGTGCGCGGTTCTGGCCTACTCCCAAAGGTTGAAACAGACACGCCGCCAGACTCCCTCGAGATCGATTCACTGTAAGCCACAGAATTCCAGGGCTGCGCAGACGGGGCAGGGGGAAACACTCCAGGACGAGGCCGCGCTTGCTCATATTCTTTCCCGTCGAACCACCACTTGCCAGAATCCAACTTCCGCAAGCCTTCTTTCATCGTTACAATCCGACCGTCCGACAGGATCACCCGCAGGCGACCGCCTGACACTGCCCAGCCTTCCAGCTTGACCGGGTTTTGCGGTTCCGGCTCGATCATCGGCGGCAATTCCGCCGGCGCAGGCGTGACTCCAACACCGTCCACACCCGGAGCAACATCCGCCGCACTGTGTTGCGTCTGAGGCATAGCAGGCTTCACTCCAAGCGTCCGTTTCATATAGAACTTGAAGCTTCCTCCCAAGACATGTGGCAGCATCGCCAGCCCGACAACAAACAGAATCACGCCAATGATCAGCCATACAATCGAAATCCCTTTACGCCGCCGTTTCACATCGGCACCACGTCCGCCACCAACCGCGACTCCCGCCGACGTATCATAGGTTTGCACTACGCGCACGTCCAAACGCTTAACTGTAGTATGAAACGCACGTGCGGAGGCTGAGGAGGGTGGCTCGTAAAACGTCCGGACTTGGAAAACTGGAGGCTGACGAAATATCCCCAACCGGCGCAGGCCAAAGTTCGTACAAATCTGCCATTGCTGAGCCATGCGATTTATCTGAACGTCAAGATCCTTATGGCTATGACTGACCAGATGCCAATCATCCCCGAATTTGCGATGCTGACGGCCGTAGAATTCCGTTACCTTCTCTGAATCTTTCCACCGGCGCGACGAGTAACATTTCCAGGCTTCATCTGTAATGATGAACTGTCCAGCACCCATCCGCCCTAAGTCGTCTTTATCGAATTGCTCGCCGACAGCATCCCACTTAATTTTGAACCATTCCCCGGTTTCCCGGTCCCGCCGCCACATGAACAAGGTTGAAAGTTCGTTTTCATCCTCGACACACAAAAGCCGCCCCGCAGCGACAATGCCAGGACGGATCACGACCGGCTCCGGGAATTCTCGTTTCAAGATCGTCTCACAGTAGGCTTTCAGCCCCATCATGATCCGACCGTCTCCAGTGACCCAGGGAGGCACCCGAACAGGTGTTGAAGTTACAATGTCCCGCGAACCCCACAGCCATTCCTCGATTGTCACGGATTGCTCAAGAAGGCTCTTACCGTTTCCCGGTGGCCCGCTTACGATGGTTATCATTAGAAGGAGTCAGCAAATTCTCCGAACTCACGAGCGACTTGAATGAACGGATAGTATCGCTTCAACCAAACACACATTGACCGCCAGTCCTCAAATTGACGGACAACACGGCGACCGCTCCAAGTGGTGTAGATAATTCTCATAGTTCAGGGGAGTGATGCGTGATTTTCCGAACCAGCCGGAAGGTAAAGGCGATTGCACCAAGGGAAAGGCCAAGCCAAAAGCCGCGAAAGAAATAATTATCAGGATCAGCGACCGGATCAGGCTCGCCCTGGGCAAAAGCAGAGACAGGCAACAGCAACAAGAGAAACAAAAATTTGCGCATACATCACCCCACCAAAAAACGGACGATTGCTTGAGACACCCATAAGAGACCGCCGAGACTGATTTGATATACCCATGCGCTAATGGATGCCGTAAGCATTAACGCCAACGGAAAGAATTGATTAGCGAGATAAAGACTTTGAAGGATTGGCGAAGTTGACGCCGTAAAAGGTGAACTAAAGATTGTCGGCAAGTGTCCGGTAGCCCCCGCCCACGTAACCAACGCCACCGGGATCACGCCCACCGCTACCGTGATTGCTACCGCCATTGCCAACGCCAGACCGGAATTGACATTCGTTCCAAGAACCGTAGTCCCCGCCGACGTAGCCTGACGGAAACCCCCGGTTGCCATGATCGCCGCAATGGTAATGTGAGTGTTACGCCACACCAAGAGGAACAGGACGCCCCACGTAACAATCCGCCTACAGAGAGCAGCCAGATCAGACACCCAACCCAACGAAAACGGGTTCAGGTTGACTTGGAAGGACTGACCACCAGCAGGGACGGTAATTGTCCAGGAGGAATCCAACGCAGAGCCAGGATCATCCCACGACGACGGAGCACCGTCCGCCAAACCGTCGAATTGCGCGCGCACACTTTCGGCAGCATCAGCCCCCGCTTGCGCGTTCGTTCCCGCCGCGTTATTGGTGCCCTCAAACTTCCCCAAGAGTTGCCCAAGCAGGTTCGTGTTGTCGGAATGAAACGCGCCGACGGCACCAATGATGCCCGCATCATCAAAACCAGTCCCGCCCGGTCCAGTGCCTCCTCTAAGAGTCGCCATTGTATTTTCCTGCACCTTCTGGTTAATCGCATCCAGTTGCTGAGCCAAAACATTAAACCCAGCTTTTAAGGTATCGTCCCGCGCAGCAGTTGAGGAAGTGCCGTTGAAATTGATAACGCTATTAGTTTGCTGAGAAAAAACTATCGAAGGTGTATTGCTCATCACAATAGTTTCTCCGGACGGCCCCATGCCACCGAAAGGCGCATTCGTATTAGATTCAAACAACACCGCAGTTTCCGTTTGGTTCGTAAAGCTGAAATCTGCGCCATCATCCACCATTGAAACATAATTCCGCTTACTCTCGAAACTCACTTGGCTCGAATAGCCGTTACTGCACACAGTAAGCGGGATAGACCAAGACCAAGACGCACCTGGACTCAAAATATAAGCACTGTTGTAAAGCTCTTCGCCATCTACGACCGGGTAAACATACTTTTCGCCCGCCGTTGTATTGGTAAAGGAATAACTGCGCGAAATTTCAACACATTCATTAGTGCCGAAAATAATAAACACTCCGCCAGCATCCGAAGGGAAAACACCAGCTTGAGGCACTGCTAACGGACCAGACCAAGGCCCAACCTGCAGAAGATAATTACCGGATGCAACGAAGGTAGCAGAATACCCAGATTTCAAATTGCTGATCGGAGAATTGTAATAGCTGCCGTCATGATAAACGCGGACAGAGGTAGTTATTGGGCCGAAATTATACACACGATAAGTGCCACCAAAAGCGACCCTACACACCAGTAAAAAAATCAGATAATACGCCAAACGAACCATAAGGAGAGGCCGATCAAGTAGCCAGCGGTGAATTGTAGATATTCCATGATCTCAAAGAGAAAAGGCAGGGGCCGAAGCCCCCGCCCATGTTGAAACCATCACTTGCGAATCCATTTGACGATCTTGATGATCACAAAGAACCCGACCACCGCAGCGACCAACGCGCCGACAGTGTAAAACGTGTTCGTCGCAGTCGTCACAATCGTGGACGCATCCGGCGCAGTCGGATCTGTCGCCATTGCAGGCAGACCGAGCATTGCCACCATCGCCAACACCGCCACAAACCGCGCCCAACAGGCACCGAGTTTATTCTTAACCATAACTAACCTTTCGTTTAACCCCGCCGCGGAATTGCGACGGATGCGGGGAGAATGGCGCAGAAAGTGCATTTGCATAACTGACAGAAACAACAAGTTACTTGCACGTAAGATGAACGCCGAAACAGCAGCGCAGAAACTTCTACCAATAATCATTGGCGCGGTGATACTCGCTTTAACGCTTTCCGCTCTTTGGACTTTCGCAGATATGAGACGCGCTTCAAAACGGAAGCAGAAGAAACCCAACGCACCCCCAAAAAAGTAACAGGCCGCAAGATGCCAGCGTCCAAAAGCTGGACAATCCGGACGTGACTAACCCCCAAGGCAGCTTGCGCCAACCACTGAGGCACACCGGCCCGCGACAATCTGACCACCCGCAAAGCCTTCCTCTGTTCTGACGTCACAGTCACCACACCCCCGGCCAAAATCGCCACGGGACCCGCAAGCAGTAATCCCGGTAGCTTGGTTGAAGTTTGAGAAACCGTTCCTCGAAAAGCGTGATCGCAAACTTAGACGCCAACACGATCAGGAACACGACCCCATTCCGAACGGAGGGGAATTCAAAGAAGAACACGCCCGCCATCAGCAACTCGATGAACGTCATGGGGTGACGTATCCACGAGTAAGGTCCCGATTGGATCACGTCCACCCATACCGGCCCCGTGACTGTACAACGCCGCCCAAGATGCCATTTCACCCAACACTGAACGGCGAACAGAAACCAGAACACCGGTGCCACCTGATGCACATGCGGGCCCGACGCCGAGAACAGCAGGATCGCCAGATGCCCGACGCCGACGCTTAACCCGCTCCAGGTCAGATCAGGCTTGCCAATCGCCCACGCCCAAACGGTGGTCGCAACAGCGATCAGCCCGACGACGCCGAGAATGAAGCCACTGACGGTACCGGAATTCAAAAGAGGGATGCACAGCCAAAGACGGAACCCGCCCAGCACGTAAGAGAGGAGCGCGATCATAGTTTGCCTTCACAGCGTAACCGATAGGCCAAAGGCCGATCGTTCACATCTGGTTTAATTAACCCTGTGCGCAGGCCGTAGGAGATGCCGAGACGCCCTGACCACGTCCGACGACGGCGCAGCCACAACAACGACACGAATTTTACGCCGCCCACTACGATCACCGGCACAGACGGAAGCCGCTTCCATCGAGAACGCGACACGCCCGCAAACAGATGCGCCGAGCGTTCCGGCACAAGACCGCCGTGAAACTGGCTCGCTCGCTCAAATTCCGAAATTAAAGGAAAGTTTGTCATGGTCAAAACGGTTGCTCTACAGGGGAGGGGACTAAATAGGTGTACCATTCCCCGGTTTCCTCGCACTTGAGTTTTATCCAACCAAACGCCCGCGCAATGCGATGCTCTACGCCGTCAGGCACCCAACTGTCCGACGCTTCAAAATCTTCTTTCGGTGGCGGTAGTTCTTTCAAAGCTGGATAAGTAGGCCAATCCAGGCAATGACCGTAGCGACAGGTTAAACGGTTGACGGCAATGAAGATTTCCCGCGACCACGTTTTCAAAACTTGATACGTCCGCCGACAGTTTTCCGCCAATTCGGATTGCACCAGAATATCCCGAACCCGGGTTCCTTTGAAGCCGCAGACCATCCCCCACCGACGACGACCCCGCAAACCATCGTCCCGCTTCGTCAAATACTTAGCCAGGTATCCCGCCGCCCGCTGATCACACTTCCGAACGTGGATTCGCCCAAAACCGGCGCGAATTGCCATCCGACGGACTTCTACCACGTCCACACGACGCGCAATCAGCACATGGAAATGCAGACCATGCCCGCCGGGATGACCGACCGGCCCCGGATGATCTTCGACAACTCGAACGCCCGGACAGCCGCCCGCATCCTTATATTTCTTCCGTAATAGCCGGTTCATGTGATGCCAACAAGCCATTGCCATTTTGTCCTCGACTACTTGCCGGGTGGTAAAAGTCCACATATACACGCGCCGCCGTTTGCCGTTTTCATCCTCAAACAGCTTGGCGCAGGTGTGTAGAAACGCCGCTTTGCGCTTCGTTAAGGGTGTTTTACTGCGCAAAATTTCCATAGGGTAAATTGTTCTTAAGGTAACAAGGTTAGACTCCCGGCGCGGCGGCGCTGGCGCGCCGCTCGCGTCGGGAGTTTTCGCGTTTGCCAAGAAGGGGGATTCATTTGAGAGGCATTGCGGCTCCATCCCGCTAAGGACGGAGCCGCTTTTAGCTTGGTTTCACATGCCCGGGCACACTCCAAGCAGGACTTTCCGGGCTGATTATTTTCCGGTTGCGAGGGGTACCACCGTGCCGGAGAACTGGCCGACGCCGTTAAGAATTGCAAACCGGTCGAATTGCAAAAGACACTTGGTCCCCTTGGCCATTGGTGGGGCCCAGCTCTCGATTGAAAAGCCTTCCGGGACACGCTCCGAGACGTGGAACGCATCATTGCCCACCTCAACGGTGTGCTTTATCGCCGTAAACGAGGAAGGTTTCCGCGTGAGTTTGTCCAGGTAGTTTATGGTTTCCGCTTTGCCAAACCGGTATTCGCCAATCAAGATGCGATCACCAGCTTTGAATTTTTCTACCGCTTGTTCGAGTGTTAATGGTTTCATGAGTTTTGATTTGCTAATCCCGGCCACACGACCGGGAACGCTAAAACTCATTGCATAAACGACTTAGAGACGCAACGCAAAACAAACATAACTTACATTGTGCATAGATTATTACTAAAGGTAAAAGGCCAATTAACTTCGCGATGCGTTGCTAATTGGCCTTTGAAGCCTAATGTGATCCGGTAGCTTAATTACGCCGTCGGAGGTTGCTGACCGTCGCCGTCACCGCTCGCTTCGTTGATCTCTTTGCTACGGTCTTCCATGGCGGCTTTGCGTGAAAGTCGAACCCGACCTTTCTCATCCACGCCGAGGCATTTGACGTAAATTTCATCTCCCATTTTGACGATGTCTTCAGTCTTCTTGACGCGGAAGTTGGCCAGCTCGCTGATGTGGACCAATCCGTCTTTACCTGGGAGGAATTCAACGAAGGCGCCAAATTCTTTGATCGTGACCACTTTGCCGCGGTAGATCTTTCCGATCTCCGCTTCGGCAGTCATGCCCGTGATATGATCCACGGCGATCTGCATACCGTCGGCGGATACCGAGAAGATATTCACCGTGCCATCGTCTTCGATGTCAATTTCGCACCCGGACTCTTCCACGAGCTTCTTGATGTTCTTGCCGCCAGGGCCAATCAACGCCCCGATCTTTTCCGGGTTGATCTTCAGCGTCGTGATGCGAGGCGCGTATTTGCTGATGTCCTTGCGCGGTTCGGCAATGGTTTTAGCCATTTCCGCCAAAATTGCCAATCGGGCCACGCGCGCTTTCTCAATCGCCTCGGTCATAATCGAGTGCGGGAGACCTTTTAGTTTCAGATCAAGCTGAAATCCGGTAATTCCCCGCTCCGTTCCGGCGATTTTGCAATCCATATCGCAATACGCGTCTTCCCAGCCGATGATATCGGTCAACAATTGGTATTTGGAAATTTTTTTGTCGGCGGCGTATTCGGTGCAAATGCCGACGCTGATGCCCGCCACCGGGCGAATCATCGGAACGCCCGCGTCAAATAACGCCAACGTACCACTGCAAACGGTCGCCATGGAGGTTGAACCGTTGGATTCCATGATCTCGCTCGTGATTCGGACGGTGTAGGGATAATTGTCCATGGGCACCATCGGCTTGATGCTGCGTTCCGCCAAAGCGCCATGACCGATCTCGCGGCGCCCCGGTCCGCTGATGCGGCCAGTTTCGCCCACGGAAAAATTCGGAAAATTGTAATGCAGGATGAATTTTTTCTCGTTTTCGCCGCCGGTATAAGAATCAAACTCCTGCGCGTCATCACCGGTGCCGAGCGTAGCCAGAGCAATCGCTTGCGTTTCGCCACGGGCGAAAATTGCCGAGCCGTGAGCGCGTGGCAGAATTCCCACCGCACTGGAAATCGGACGGATTCCGTCGAAGCCACGACCATCCAAACGCTGATCTTTTTCGAGGATCAGTTTTCGAACCGCTTCCTTTTGGATGTAATAAAACGCGTCGTTGACGACGAAGGGAGTGACTTTTTCCGCACCGAACTTCTCCACCAATTTCGCGCCAACTTCCTCTTTAATCGCGTTGCAGGCCGCCTCGCGATTTAGTTTACCCGGCGTCAGCAACGCCGGGACAAAACGGTCGCCGGCCAGTTGTTTGGCTTCCTGCAAAATCTCGTCTGGAACGATGTTCAGCTTGATTTCCCGCTTGGACTTCCCCGCTTTGGCGGTTAATTCCTTCTGCGCGGCGATCAAGGGCACGCAACATTCCTGACCGAACTTCAGCGCCGCATTGAAATCCGCTTCGGTAATTTCCTTGGCGGCGCCTTCAAACATGACCACATCGGTTTCATTGCCGACATAAATCAGGTCCAGATCGCTCTCCTTCGCTTCGGCGTGCGTGGGATTGGCGATGAACTTGCCGTTGATGCGTCCGACGCGCACCGCCCCGAGCGGCCCGGCCCAAGGAATATCGCTGACCATCAAAGCCGCACTCGCGCCAATGATACTCAAAATGTCGGGATCGTTTTCGCCATCGGCACTGAGCACGATGGTTTGCACCTGGACCTCGTTGTACCAGCCTTTGGGGAACAAGGGACGAATCGGACGATCCGTCAGTCGACAGGTTAAAATTTCCTTTTCAGTTGGACGCCCTTCCCGCTTGAAATAGCCGCCCGGGAACTTGCCCGCTGCAGCCGCCTTCTCCCGATAATCTACGGTCAAAGGGAAAAAGTCCTGGCCTTCTTTGGCTTTGGTCGCGGCGACGGCCGCCACGACGACGATGGTTTCGCCGAGTTGAACGGTCACGGCTCCGTCGGCTTGCTTCGCGAGCTTGCCGGTTTCAATGATGATTTGTTTGTCGCCGACTGCGGCGGTTATTTTTTCTGGCATTGGTGGTTTCCTGCCGTCACCACCGAGGAACTTCAGTGAACTCCGAATTCGGTCGGAGCTGAATGAAATCTCCCGGAGGCGACGATTTTTTCTTTGCGCGAACTTATGTTGTGTGAGTGGCCGGTCGCGCCTCCGACCGATTAAAAGCGAAAAGCGCGTGGCTTGACCACGCGCCCGGCAATCAGCGACGCAATTTCAATTTCTTGGTCACGGTTTGATAACGCGCCAAGTCAATGTCATGCAAATAATCCAACAACCGACGGCGTTGGCCGACCATCATCAACAAACCGCGGCGGGAACTGTGGTCCTTCTTATTGGTTTGCAGGTGTTCCGTTAAATGATTGATCCGCTGCGTCAGCAGCGCAATTTGTACGTCCGCTGAACCGGTATCCTTCTCGTGCAACTTGAAGGAATCAATCGTCTTTGTTTTGGCTTCCATACTTTCTCTAGTCAAAAATGCTAGGCGAGCCTAATTAGTACCAATTCCCGTGTAAAGGTTTTAATTCTGCCGGTTGGGCCGTCGGTTGAGGATTCTCCCATCCGCAGCATGAAATTTCGCGCGCCAGCTAATCACACGGCACGGTTCGTTCACTGGCCCATTCGCGAAGTCCCGTCACTTTTTCAGCCATCACGACCGAAAGCGGCCTGGTTTGTTGAACCTCAGCCAGCAAGTCGGCCTGACTCAATGAGCGGCTTTGCGCGTGCGCCGTGTACATCGCCGACACAATGGCCTGCTCAATTTCTGATCCGGAAAATCCGCTGGTCGCCTCCGCCAGTGCCGCCAAATCAAACTGGCTTGGATTCAAAGCCCGTTTTTTCAGATGGATGGTTAAAATGTCTCGTCGCACCATTGGCGCAGGTAAATCAACAAAGAAAATTTCGTCGAAACGTCCCTTGCGCACCATTTCCGGTGGCAACCGGGTGATGTCGTTCGCCGTCGCCACCAGAAAAACAGGTTTGCGGCGTTCGGCCATCCAGGTCAGCAGCGTACCCAGGATGCGCCGCGCCAGACCGTCATCCTCATCTCCAACCGCCAGTCCCTTTTCGATTTCATCCATCCACAAGACGCAAGGCGACATGACTTCGGCCGTCTCGAGCGCTTTGCGTAGGTTGCGTTCCGTTTCGCCGTAATACTTGTTGTACAGAATGCCGAAATCCAATCGCAGCAACGGCATCCCGAAAATGCCCGCCGCCGCTTTGGCGGCAAGGCTCTTCCCGCAACCCTGCACGCCCAACAGCAAAACCCCGCGTGGCGGATCCAAATGCGCGCGTGGGCCGTCCACAAAAAAGATTTTTCGCACGTCGAGCCATTGCCGCAGGCGACTCATCCCGCCGATTTCCGAAAATTGTGCCGTCTCGTATTCAAAGGACAGCGGCGAGTCTCGTCCGAGCAACTCGTATTTGGCCCGCATCACCTCGGGCAGATCCGATTCCGTAATTGCCCCATTGTCGTCAATGGCTTTCCGCACCAAACGCCGCGCATCGGTCGCGGTCAGACCGGCCAGATTACGAACGAGCGCTTCAAGCGCCTTACTGGTGGTCTGCACTTCGCGACGCCCGTGCTCCGCGCCCCAATCCGCCGCCACTTCGTACACAATGGCGCGCAATTCATCGAGCGTTGGCAGGGGTAGATGGAACTGGCCGGTGAACGGGCGCAGTTCTTCGGGAATTTTAAGCGCGCAACCAACGAGCACCATCGTGGAAAAATGTTTAGGGTAACTCAGCGCCACATCCTTGAGATGCCGCACCAGCATGGTGTCTTCCAAAAACGGATGAAAATCCAGCAGCACGAAGAGTGAGCGCTGTCCATCCGTGCGTGCGAAGTTGAAAATCTCCGGCGGTTTGATCACGGACTGCATGGGCTGATCGGAAGGTTCAAACGCTTGCAGCCCCTCGGTGATTGTCCAGCGAAACGCCTTGAGTTGGAGGCGGCGGGCAATTTGCCGAATCATTGCGACGATTTGCGGCTCTTCGTTGCTCTCCACCGCGATCAACGCCGTGCGCGAACGAATGATGGCCTCAAGGTCGCGCTGCGGACTTTCTGTTCCCAGCGCGCCGCTCGGGATCGCTTTACCCGTCGGCAAATTCATGTTCTTAAATTAAACGGCACGCAACTGCATGGGAAGACTCAAACTCCAAGTCTCTCGTGCCACGCGACTTTATCCGGGCAACATTCTGAAATTGCGAACAAAAACTGCGGTAAATGGCCGCTGACGGCCTTTCCGCTTGCGTGATTAGTGTCTGCGCTAAAGAATCGAGCTGTCTCGGCAAACGATTGCAACTCAGTGGAATCATGAAAGCTTGGTCCGATAATATCACTAATTTGAAATTAGCGCGCTGGCGTCGTTTCCTGGCTTTGGGTAGCGTGACGTTGCTGGCATGCTTCGGAGATTTTGCCCTCCATCCCTGCGCTGCGTCGCAACTCCACGCTGATCTGCAAGCACCAAATCAGCTCGTGCAACTGTCGTTGACCGGCACGACGGGTAAGTGGCATCGCATCGAAGTGTCCACCGATCTGCTCCACTGGCAGGCGCTCACCAATCTCTGGCAAACCAATCCAGTCACCACTTGGGTGGACCCGGAATCAGTGACCGCGCCAACCCGGTTCTACCGGGCGTTGCAACTTTCCGCGCTGGATCGTTATGTCGCCGCACCCGATACGAATTTTACCTGGACGCTTGCCAAAACCATTCCGGGCGCGGGGCAAACGACCTACGTGCTCGATATGACTTCACAATCCTGGCTGACATCGGCCGAGGTGAATCGCACGTTGTGGAAACATTGGTTGATTGTGGTGCTGCCAATCGGAGTCACCAATTCCCACGCCCTGCTCTTCATCTCGGGCGGCAGCAATCCCGGCTCCCTGCCCTCCAGCGCGGATGCGAACCTCCGGCAGATTGCGCTCGATACGGGAACCGTGGTGGCTGAACTCAAGATGGTGCCGAATCAACCGCTGACCTTTGCGCCAGAAACCATCGGGCGCACTGAAGACTCACTCATTGCGTTCAACTGGGACAAATTCATGCGCACGGGCGACGAGCGCTGGCCCACGCGCCTGCCCATGACCAAAGCCGCCGTGCGCGCCATGGATGCGATCACGGCTTTCTGCGCGGGCGCACCTGGCGGTGGATGGAGCGTCAATAAATTTGTGGTTGCTGGAGCGTCGAAACGCGGTTGGACCACCTGGACCACCGCCGTGGTGGATGATCGCGTGGTGGGCATTGTGCCCACGGTGATTGACGTGTTGAATGTGCAAGTTTCGATGGCGCATCATTATTCCGCCTACGGCTTTTGGGCGCCGGCCATTAACGACTACGTCGAGATGGACATTCCCTCCCGATTCGGCACTCCTGAATTTCACGCGTTAATGGAAATCGAGGACCCTTACGAATACGCCGGACGTTTGAGCATGCCCAAATTCATCGTGAATTCCTCCGGCGATCAGTTTTTCCTGCCGGACTCCTCGCAATTTTACTTCGATGCGCTGCCCGGTATTAAGTACCTGCGTTACATCCCCAACAGCTCACACTCGATGAGCGACACGGACTATCCCACCTCGTTGCGCGCTTATTACGAATCCGTCATTTTTTCAACTCCGCTCCCGCAGTTTTCCTGGACGTTGCAATCGTCCAACACCGTCCGCGTGGTCGCCACTGATCCGCCCACGGAGGTCAAACTCTGGCAGGCCGGCAATGCCAACACGCGCGACTTCCGGCTCGATACCATCGGTCCCGCCTGGCAGAGCACCGATTTGTCTGACCAAGGTGGCGGCGTTTATCTCGGCGCAGTGACCACGCCCGCACAAGGCTGGCGCGCGTTCTTCGTGGAATTGACTTATACCCGCTCCGTCAATCTCGCGCCGCTGAAATTCACGACGCAAGTGTATGTCGTGCCGGACATCCTGCCGTTTCAGTATCCATAACCCCCTGCTCGCTCCCCTGCCCTTGACGCCTTTTACCGCATCTCTAAATTTTTGAGCGCAAAGCACCATGAATTTATTTCGAAAAAACCTCTCAACATCGCGATCGTTTCGTCGCCTTGACCTGCTGGGCGCAACCTTGCTCTTCGTCACGCAGTTCCTTACCTCGAGCTGCACGGCGCTGGATCGTGGCGACGCTTCCACTGCCGGTGCGAGTGCCGATCAAGTGAGTAAAACCAGCACGCTGCGACGCGGAATTCCAACTCCGTTGCCCGAACATCCGGGGAACATTTTCTTGGCTGGCGAATCGGTGATCATTCCCATCCCCGAAGCGGTGCCGCCTAACGCGACTCACTGGCGTTTGTTGGATGATCAGGGGACAACGCTGCGCCAAGGTGCGTTGTCGTCCGCAACGGCGGGGCCGCGTCGGACCTTATCATTCGGTCAACTCGGCTTAGGCTGGTATCGCGTTGAATTCGGGAGCAAGGAACAACCGGACCAATCCTGGACTGCGCTGGCGGTTCTATCCCGTTTGCAAGCGCCGGTGCCGCTGGATTCGCCGATCTCCGTGGATTCTGCGCCTGCGTGGTTTGCGCTCAACGATCCGGGTAAACAAAAGCAACTGGCGAATCTCGCCGCGCTGGCGGGAGTGAATTGGATTCGCGATCGGCTCCGCTGGCGGGACCTGCAGCCGGAACCAGGCTCGCTGACGCCGCCGCCCACCACGTACGACACGGCGGCGCAAATTCATCACGCCGCCGGATTGCAGGTGCTTCAAGTATTTCACGATACGCCGCCGTGGACGCGCGAGCCGGAGCAAGGCAACGGACGCTTTGCGCCGGATTTGCGCCACGTTTATCGGTTTGGTCAACAACTGGCGCAACGCTTCCAAGGCTTGGTGGACGCCTGGGAACCTTGGAATGAAGCCAATGTCGCCACCTTTGGCGGGCACACCACCGATCAGATTTGTTCCTGGCAAAAAGCGGCGTGGCTCGGTTTCAAGGCGGGCGATCCCCAGGTGACGATCAGTTGGAACGCCACCACCGGAGTGCCAACTTCCCAGCAAACGGAAGGCGTTTTGGCCAATGAAACCTGGCCTTACTTTGACACTTACAACATCCACAGTTACGACTGGCCGGAGGCTTACGCGCGCCTCTGGTCGCCGGTGCGCCAAGCGACTTCCGGCCGACCGCTTTGGATCACCGAAGCGGATCGCGGCACGCCGCATTTGAAAAACCCGCCGTGGTATGATCAGGAACCGCGATTGGAACGGCTCAAGGCGCAAATGATTGCCCAAGCTTACGCCAACAGTCTGTTCGCCGGCGCCAAGCAACACTTCCATTTCATCCTGGGGAATTATCAGGAGAACAATCACATCCAGTTCGGTTTGCTGCGCGAGGACCTCACGCCGCGTCCGGCTTATGTGGCGCTCGCCACAGTGGGGCGTTGCTTATCGGGCGCGCGCATTTTAGGTCGCTGGCAACCGGCGGAGCATGTGAACGTATTTGCCTTTCGCGCCCAACCCGATGGCCGCGAGCGCGACGTGTTGGTCGCCTGGGTGGAAAAGGAGGTTGATTGGGACGAGCGCGGCCAAACCACGACATCATGGAAATTGCCGGACGCATTGCCAGTGCAAGAAATAGTGGATTATCTCGGGCGTTCGCTGGGCAACCAGTTTCCGACGCCGCTGGGTTCAGCTCCGGTTTTTGTGTTCCTGCCCGCGGGTCAGGCGGAAACGCTGCCCCTGGAACTACCACCCGCGCTTGGCGATTGGCGGAGCGGAACACCTTCGCCCGTCGTGCTGCAACTCTCCCTGCCTCGTTCGCGCCTCCACAAGGTCGAAGACCTGCCGTGGTCGGAGGAATATGTCTATCACGTCAACGCCGGTGAATCATTGCCGCTCAAGTTGCATGTGTACAACTTCGGCACAAATACCGTCACGGGCCAATTGACGCTCACGCAACAACCGACCGATTGGAAAACCACTCTGCCGGCGGGCGACTTCAACCTGTCCCGCTTGGAACGCGCGGAAATTCTAGGGGCCGTGGAAATTCCAAAGACCACCGCCACTCGCGATGGCTGGGTGGTGCTTCACGCCGATTATGGCTCATTGGGAAAGCCCGCTCTCGCGTTTCGAATTCAGGTCACCGATTGACCGCGAGCGGTACCTCAGCCGGAACGATTTGATTGGAGTTTGGGTGGAACGGGCCAACTACATCGTTCCGGGTTAGAGCGGTTCCAGAAATAATGTAGCGACCGACGGCATGCCTTCTCGGAAGGCGAAGATGGAAACTCCTTCACCGCGAAATATCCGAATGACAATTTACGTTTTACGCCGGTCGTGACTACGTGCGGATGGGTTTGGGGGGAGCATACGCGCCTCGCGTGTGCTGGCGGACGCCGCGTCCGCCGGAGATGATAACATTTCAAACGCGGCCTGCGATTCGCCACTGACTGAAGTGCGTGTTCGACGCGTGGCGCGTCGAGCTGCATCCGAGGCGGATGCGCTCCCCAAATCCACTGTATCGTTCTGACTTGTGCGATGAACTTGAACATCCGCCCAAGCTTTACTTTGTCGGATAACGCCAGACCCAGTCGCCTTGGGTCATCAACGGGACTTTGCCCTTTTCGCTCAATGCCACCTCTCCACCATCGTCGGTTTCATTCCAGCCCACCGAATAGAGGATGAATGAGCCATCCGCCATCCGGCGATATTTCAATGGCTGACCATTCATGACATCGTGCGGCAGTTTGGCGATGAATTGCGGTTCGAGCGCGGCGAGCGTGGCGGGAAATTCCCCGAGCGCAAGCCGATGGCGTTCCAGCGCGATGGCGACGCGGGCGAGGTCGGTGGCCGCTTGCGCTTGAACGAATTTGGTGGAAGCGCTGGCCAATGCTGGCATGATTTTTCGGGAAAGCCAGTTGTAAGGGGTGCGACGGCTGGTAAGTTCCACAAGATCTGTCTCGGCTTTCGCGCCATTAGTCGCCGAATAGGTTCGGTCTTTCAGATTGACGATCGGCAAATATGTGTCCGTCATGAACCGGCACAGCGCGAGTTTGTTCTGCTCGAACCAGCCGGAAGGACCGATCTGAACTAATCGAGGCATAATGGTTTCGTCGAGGTCAGTAAGCTCTAAATATTCTTCGATCCGATTGGGACGCCGCCGCAAGTAATCAATGCTGTCAACTATATTAGCCCGCTCGCCGCGTATGGCCAGTTGATAACTGGCCAGAAAATCGAGCCGGGCCAATTCGGTGTCCAAGGCGAGAAGCTGGCGGTCATTCCACTTGCGGTCGGCCAGTCCTTCCCAAATTGATTGCAGCTCAAGATTGAACATGGCGATGTTCACCAAATGAGAAATGAGGAACGGCTCGATCTGGAGCGCGGCGCTCAAGCGAAACATCAGCTTGAAATCCGCCAGCGCCTGGTCGGGCTGATCCGCCTGGAGTTCGGCAGAAGCGCGCAGGCACAACATCCTGGTCAAGCCCTTGAGTGAAGACAGATGCGGCAGGACAATCCTTGCTTTTACTTCATTGGTATAAGTGATCGGAAACCGCGCGTAGGGAAGCTGACTGGCGCGGCGCAGTTCTTCAATCGTCCCATCATATCGGCTTAGAGCCAGCAGTACATCTTGAGCTGGTGTTTGCGGGGCCGTAGCAACGGGGAAAAAATTCGTTTTTTCTGCCAGTTGCCGATAGTAATGCTGCCAGGACCCTAGGTCCGTTTTCTTCGCAAGCCGCCAGTCGCCGACAGGTAGATTGGGGCTTTCCAAATCCCGACCAGGAAGCTCAATCGGCAGATTCAGCGGCTGGACAAAATTGGTGTGGCCGAGCGCGGCAATCCGATTTTCGTCGTACCAGAGCTTGGCCTTCTCCATGCCCAGGATACTGCTGATTTCTTCGACCCAAAGCGGCGTCATGGCAAAGTTTTGGTCGTCGGGCACGGGTGGCGGTGCGAGAGCGGCGAGATCCAGCTTCTCGCCCCGAGCTTCAGCGGCGCGTTGGTAATTTTTCCAAGCCCATTTGCCGCGCCAGTTTTCTTCCGCGTAGAAGAGCGCGATCAAGGTGATGAAGCAGACGACGCCAAAAAGCAAGCGGCGCAAGTTCCGCCAAGAACGGCTCCATCGCAGGAACCAGGCGCCGCCCATGAACAAAAGCGCCAGACCGGCGGATAAACCCAGCGCCGGCAGGATGAAATCGGAAAAAGAACGACTTTCCGCCAGCATCAGGTTGTGGCACACGAGGATGGCCAAATTAGCGGCGAACAAGATGATAAACCAGCCGGCGATGCTCCAGCCGCCCGAACACGGACGCGTCCAAACAGATTTCGGTTTTTCGTTCATAGGATATCAGACTAAACAATGGTGGTTTCGTCACGACGCTGACTGCGCGGCGAGAGCGCAGGCGCTTTTGTCTGCGTTGCCACTCGCGTTGGCGTGGCCCCTAACAACTCGGCATACAAGCGCTCTTGTTGTCGCAATAATTCCCGCACTTCCGGTGAAGGGGGCGCGGCCTGCGCGATGGTTTGTGATTGAGGACCGCGCGTCGTCAGGTTCACCGTCAAAATCACCAACCACACGACAGCCAAACCGGCCCAAGCCTGCGGACAGGGCCAAAGCAACTCGCGCCAGCGTAAGCGTATGGCTGCGGCCAGCGTAAGCTTCGCCGCGGCCGCGCTTTCACGATTGGTTTCCGTGACTTCTCGCAAGGTTTCGTGACGAAGGCGCTCAAGCTGCGACTCAATCGCTCGATGTTGCCTAAGTAAAATTTCACGCGGCGTATTCATGATATTCTATAGCGGTTTAATTAAAGTTGTAGCCGTGGCACCGAACGAGTGTAACCCAATGAAGGTGGGGTCCGGATGGAGAATGGCGCCTCTGTCCGCGAGGTTTTGGACTGCGGCAGTCTTCTGCCGCTGTGGGATCATCGGCCCGCGACCGGAAAGCGGCAGAAGACTGCCGCAGTCCAAGGCGCGGTCGCGCCGGTGCTCGCCCCGAACCAAGAGCGGTCGTCCGTTTGACCCCAACGCTTGGCTTGAAGTTGCGAGGCCCGTTGCGTCATGTCGGCGGCTATAGGAATACTTAAAATGCGCTAGCGTTGTTCGTGGCAGTTTCGCCGTTAGTTCCGCTGTTATCCGTGGCGGTTTCGTTATGGTTGCAAGACGCTGGTTCATGCTCGATTCCGATCCATTAAAATTTCCCGCAAGGCTTTCTTCCCGTAATGCAGTCGGGATTTAACCGTCCCGACGCTGACGCCGGTGATGCGCGCAATTTCTTCCAACGGAAAATCCTCGAGGAAATGCAGCAGCAACGCCGAACGCTGCGGCGACGGCAATTGCGCCAATGCCTGCATGAATTCCGCTGCTGCCTCCTCGCGAATGAGCAGCTCTCGCGGATTATCCATGTCGTCGGGCCATTCCGCCAACTGCTCGTCATCGGTCGGCAGTTCGCGGTCGCGCTGGCGCCAATGTTGGATGCATTTCTGGTGCGCGATGCCAAAGAGCCAGCTTCCGAACCGGGCATTGTCGCGCAGGCCGCCGATGTGCCGTGAGGCGGCAATAAAGGTTTCCTGGACGATGTCCAAACTCGTCGCTTCGCTGCGGACCAATTCAAAAACGTAGGCATACAACGGCAATTCGTAACGCTGGAACAGGGTGTTCCACGCCTCCGGTTGCCCCAGCCGGGCTGCGGCCACCGGCAGTTGTTCGGATTCAGCCACTGCCAGCATTTACACCGAGAGGAATGCGCGAAGCGAGAAAAGGTTCAATCCGATGTTTGAATTTTCAATGCGCGCGGTTACGGATGGGTTTGGGGGGAGCATACGCGCCTCGCGTGTGCTGGCGGACGCCTCGTCCGCCGGAGATGATAACATTTCAAACGCGGCCTACGATTCGCCCACTGGCTGAAGTGAGTGTTCAACGCGCGGCGCGTCAAACCGCATCCGAGGCGGATGCGCTCCCCAAGTCCACTGTATCATTCCCGCTCAAGCTCGTTTTTGATCGTTCATTCTGCCGGGATCAGACGCTTCGTACCCGCGCCATCCGTTGACAATGGAGCGGCAATTCGCCGATGATGGGCGTGATGAAAAATGTATTTTCGCCGCTAAGAACGGTCGCAACCCGCATTTAACCGGACTAACTTTACCCTTATCAAACCCCCTATGAATTCAATTGGCTTGCGACTGACTCTTTCCATTTTGCTGTTCGGTTTTGCCGGCGCCGGCTCCCTGCCGGCGGTTTTGGCGCCGGTGGCGTTGCGTTGTGAATATCGCGACAATCCGTTGGGCATTGACGAAACCCAACCGCGACTGACCTGGCGGGTCGAATCGAATGAGCGCGGCGCAAAACAAACCGCGTATCGGATTTTGGTCGCCTCCAACGCCGGACAATTAAATCAGAATCAAGGCGACTTGTGGGACAGCGGCAAGATGACCAGTGCGGAGACGGTGAACATCGTCTATGCCGGCCGGGCGTTGGCATCGCGCCAGCAGTGCTTTTGGAAGGTCTGTGTTTGGGATCAAAACGGCGCATCCAGTTGGAGCGAGTCCGCGCAATGGTCCATGGGCTTGTTGCAACCGCAGGATTGGTCGGCCCAGTACATCAGCTTTCGCGACACCGCAGCGGTGGAAAAGGACGCGGGCAAATTGCACCTGCCGCCCGCCCGCCAGTACCGGCACGAATTTACCGCCGCCAAAACAATTCGCCGCGCGACGCTTTATGCCACGGCGCTCGGCATTTATGAGTTTTACCTGAATGGCACGCGCGTCGGCGATGCGTGGTTCGCGCCCGGTTGGACGGATTATCATCAACGCGCGTATTATTACACCTACGACGTGACGCCGCTCGTGCAGACCGGCAGGAACGCCATCGGCGCGTGGCTCGGTGACGGTTGGTATTCGGGTTATCTCGGCTTCGGACTGCTCACGGGCATCGGTACGGAAAAGATTGGTCGCTACACCTACGGCAAAACTCCCGCACTCATGGCGCAGTTGGAAATCGAATACAGCGATGGCGCGCGCGAAACCGTCAGCACGGACGTCACTTGGAAGACGAGCGGTGCCGGCCCCATTCGTGAGGGCGATTTTTTGATGGGCGAATTTTATGATGCGCGACGGGAAACGACCGGTTGGACGAAGATGGGTTTCGATGACGCCCAATGGGAATCCGCCATTCCCGCCGAAGCCAACGGTCCGGTGCCCGCCACGTTCTATGAATGGCGCAATCCCGAAAAACCGGGCGAAGCGCTCGCAATCAAGGGGCGACCGATTGACTTGCGCTTTCAGCGTCCGCCCAAACTGGAAGCGTTCCCCGGAGTGCCCATGCGCGTGGTACAGGAGCTTGCGCCAGTCGCGGTCACCTCGCCCACCAACGGCGTGTATATTTTCGATCTCGGCCAGAACTTCGCCGGCGTCGTGCGGTTAAAGGTCAAAGGTCCCGCCGGAACGACGGTACAATTGCGTCATGGCGAAATGCTGTACCCGGACGGGCGTTTGATGACGGAGAATCTGCGCCGGGCGCGGGCGATTGATCATTACGTGCTGCGTGGTGATCCGCAGGGCGAGGTCTGGGTGCCACGGTTCACCTTTCACGGATTTCAGTATGTCGAGGTGACAGGTTATCCCGGCACACCCGGACCGGAGGCGATTACGGGTTTGGTGTTACAAAGTGACACGCCGTTGGCCAGCGGCTTTACGTGCAGTGATCCGATGGTGAATCGCTTGTTCAAAAACGTGGTGTGGACGCAACGCGCCAACTTTCTCGATCTACCGACGGATTGTCCGCAACGTGACGAGCGGTTTGGCTGGACGGGCGACGCGCAAATTTACGTGCATACCGCCACATTAAATGCCGACGTGGCCGCGTTTTACACCAAATGGCTGCGCGAGTTGATGGAGGCGCAACAGCCGACCGGCGCGTTCCCCGGCTATGCGCCCTACCCGTTTCAACACGGCTGGGATTTCGGCACGGCCTGGTGCGATGCGGGGATTATTTGTCCCTGGACCATCTGGCAGGCCTACGGCGACACGCGGGTCCTCGAGCGTTGCTGGCCGTTCATGGTGAAATTCATGGAATGGCGCCAGACCACGAGCCGGGACTTTCTGGGCGTGACGCATGGCAACGAATGGGGCGACTGGTTGTCGGTTGGGGCGAAGACGCCGCTGGATTTTGTGGATACCGTTTACTTCGCCTACTCGGCTCAACTCATGTCGCAAATGGCCGCCGCGATCGGAAAATCCACCGCCGCTGCCGAATACGCGCAGTTGTTTCAGAACATCAAAACCGCCTTCGACAGGAAATATGTTCAGGCGAACGGCGCGCTCACCGTGGACACCCAAACCGCCTACGCGCTGGCGCTGTTCATGGATTTGATTCCCGCCGGGCAACGGTTGCAATCCGGTAAAATTTTGGCGGATAAATTGCGTCAGGGCGCAACTGCGGAAAATTCCGGCATGACCACAGGATTTCTGGGAACGCGACCCCTGCTGCCGGTGCTGACCAGCGTGGGCGAAAATGATCTGGCCGTGCGCCACTTTCAGAGCCGCAATTATCCATCCTGGGGTTACGAAGTGAGTCAGGGCGCGACGACCATTTGGGAGCGTTGGGACAGTTTCACAAAGGAAAACGGCTTTCAGGGCCGCAACGGCAAACAGAATGCCGAGATGAATTCGTTCTCGCATTACTCGTTTGGCGCGGTCTGCGAATGGATGTTCAACGACCTGGCGGGGATTCAATGGGGCAGTCCCGGCTACGCGACCATCGTCATCCGGCCGCAGCCACCCACGCCAGGCAGCAATACTGATCACGAACCGATCCATTGGGTGCGCGCCCATTACGATTCGATCCGCGGACGTATCGAAAGCAACTGGCGACGCACACCGGATCAATTCGAGTTGGCAACGCTCATCCCGGCCAATACAACCGCGACGGTCTATCTGCCGGCGAAACAGGCGGACCAAATCACCGAAGGGCAATTGCCCATCGCCCAAGTCGAGGGAGTTAAGCTGGTGCGTTTGGCTGACGGCGTGGCGGAACTGAGCGTAACCGCCGGGCAATATCGCTTTGTGTCAAAACTTTAAGTCACCGACGCAGCCCGACAAACCGTCAGAGTGGGTTTCTCTCTTCCGGCTTACGGCCCGCCGGTGTGACAGTCGTTGCACGCGCCATCAATGGGATCACCGGGATGGCGGAATTCCTGTCCCTGCGGCGTAATCAGATCCAATTCTGCCCCCTGCCCTTGCGCCAGAATGGTATGACAAGATTGGCAGCCACTGGCAGGAATGGTCCTTTCGGAAGTGGTGGCATGATGCCGGTCGTCGTGGCAACGGAAGCAACCCGGCCAGTCCTTGTGACCAGCGTTCACGGGATAGGCCTCCCAGCTCACCTTCATTTCCGGAAAAAAATTCTTACGGTAAATGTTCTGCACCTCGGTCACCAATTGGTCCACTTCCGGGCGATCCGCATAAATTTCGCGCAGACCGGCTTTGAGTTTTTCTAGCGCCTCGGTCTCAGTTGCGTATTCCTCTGCCAGCAATTCTACCACGTTGGATTTCACCCAGGGAATGCTGGGACTGATTTTGCCAATTCGCATGGCAAAGTTTACCGCGTCATTCGGGGAAGCGTATTGGTGAGCCGGACGATTGTGACAGTCCATACAATCCATGGTGCGGATTTCAAAACCGCGCACGTCATTGGTGAAGCGTGGCGTGCGATATTCGGTGATATTACCTTGCGGGTCCGTCACCCGCACCCATGGGATTACCTGACGCCGCTCGTCCGTGGCAATGTACTCGATTTTATTTTCCTGACTGACATGCCAGTGAATGCCACCCACGGGACCGTATTCGGGATCCGCCCCGCCCACGAGCAGAGAGAGGCGTACGGCGTAAGGGGTATTGGTTTCGTCCGCCAGATAGGATTGATAGGTGCGGTCAATGTTGCCCGAAAATTTCTGCGGCCAGTGGCATTGCTCACACGTCTCGCGGGCCGGCCGTAAATTCCGAATCGGCGTTTTAATGGGGCGATGGTAATCATCCGTGAACACGGCGATGAGTTGATGCACCCCATTCATCTTAGCGCGCACGAAGGCTTCCGCTCCGCCACCCACATGACATTGCACACAGGAAACCCGAGCGTGCGGGGAAACTTGGTACGCCACATATTCCGGTTTCATTGGACCATGGCAGGCCTGGCCGCAAAACTGCACCGACTCAGCCACATGGTAGGTCTGGTAACTGCCGATGGCCGTAGCCAGGAGGAAAACCACACTTGCTCCACCAAAGATCCACAGTTTCTTGCGATCCTGGGAACGGGAAAGATCCACGGCCAGAAAACTAGAAACAACCACGCCGAGCTTACGCGCGCGCCAGCGTTGCCACCAAATGCCCGCGACTACCAGAGTCAGCCCGAGAAACAAAAATCCCGGCGCAATCACGTAGGCCAGAATCCCCATGTAGGGATTGCTGTAGGCTGCGAGCATGTCAATCGCGAAGAGCAGCAGAAACGCGAAGAAACTGCCCACCGCCACCACGCCTCCGGCCAACGTCAACCAGTTGCGCCAAGACCCTGATTTCCGTGCCACCTTATCGTCCGTTTTCATGCTTTGCTCAAATTCTGCAAGAACAAGCCGGCACCGCATCAAACGGCGCACTGGACCAACCGAATGTGACCAACCGCGCTCTTATTTTTTGAACGATCGCATGTAAGCAATTAGTTCCTTGATCTCCGCATCCGACAAATCTTCCGCAGGTTTCATGACTTCTTTACCCTTCTTGTCCTTAAGGCCCTCCTTGATGGCTTTTAAGGCTTCGTCATCCTTCAACGCCGCTTGCACTTTGGCGTCGGTGTAATCTTTGCACCCATTTTTTTGTCCCATTTTGGTGTCGCCTTTACCCTCTTTCCCATGGCACTTGGCGCAAGATTTGGCGTAAATCTCCTTGGCTTCGGCCGCCCGTGAAGGAAGGACGGTGACTGCGGCGAGGACGATCGAGAGTAATAGTATTTTTTTCATGAGCTTCAGGTGTTATTCGATTTATTCAGCATCCCAACCAAACAAAATCAATTAAACGTGTCCTTCGCCTGGTGGAGATCAAACTGTACTTGCGCGAATTATCAGACTGCACTTTGGCGATCTTTTGCTGGTTCACATTCACGTCATAATATTAAAGATCCACCCCGTTTAGGCTCCGCTGAATTTGCCAATGAACAACCCAAATTTGTCGCGTTGCGAATCACTCCGCCTCATGCCAGTTACCCTTCAAAACCGGTACTGCACGCCGCTGTAAACCGCGTGTGCCTCGTAATCGCGATAAGTTCGCGCGCTGGCATCGGAATAAGCATAGTACCCGTAGCGCAGTGTGCCCCGCACATTCTTGCTGAAGCGGTGCATTAAAAGGGCACTCACCCCGTGTTCCTCGGCGCCGCTGCCCAAGGGCAGTCCTGCCGGAGCGTTGTCTGTATAATCGTCGGCGCGATAGTAACTGTAACCGAGTAGCAAATCCGTGCGGTCGCTCCACACGAAGCCGGCGTTGAAGCTGAGACTCCAATAATTGTTCTGAGCTTTGAGCACTGCGGCGGTATAATCGCGCGCCGGTGTTTTCAAATCACTCAGCACATAATTGAAACCTAGTTGCAGCGACAAGCGCGCCCATGGTGACCAGCTCGCATTTTGCGCGAAAATGTGGCTGGTCATTTTGGCAGATTCCACCTCGCCCAAGCCCGAAATTGAATCAGGCGTCGTGTGGATGGTGGCGAACCGATATTCGTAACGACTCACAAGAGTCAAACCGGATCGCGGTCGCCAGGTCATCCGTGCGCTGCCGTCGTAAGTGTCCAAGTCCTGCAAGGTTAGATAAGCCGGATAGCGATCGCCCACATCATTGTTTGGCGTGCTGTCCAGCTTGTGGTCGTAATCATAACTATGGCGTTTATAGTAGCCGCCTACATCAAAACTGAGCCGTCGCACCGGATACCACTTCGCGCTCAAGCTGTATCTTTGATGCAAGCGCGTCTCTTCGGTCTTGCGTTGGATGGGCGCACCGGGGCTGATCGCATCGTTGAAGATACCGCCGAATTCGCGCTGGTTACCCTGCCCTTGATTCCATTCACCCCTGGCGCTGAACACCCAGTTCGTAATGCCACCGTAGCGCACATCCAGGCGTTCCCGCACGTCAATGGCGTCCGCATCGGCCGTGCTGCTCGTTGCGCCAAAGAGCGAATTGGCGTAAGTGGAAAACGCCGCAGATTGTGCGTTCCAATCCTGCCGTTCAACTCGGATGGATGGGGTGATGATCAGGGCGCGTGCCGGTTGACTCATTAAGTTCAGATTGAGCACGTAGTCGTGCTTACGCGCGTTGCTGAGCAGATTGGTATAACCTTGACCATTCCCCGCGTTGGGCGCAAATAGCACGTCAAAATTATCGCCCCAAATTCGACTGCCGCCCACGTCGTTGTCCAAATCCGCGAACAGGAATCCTGTCGAGAAAAATAGGTTCTCCTTAAGCCAGGTTTCGGTGAAGGCATGAACGCTGAACCAATCATAGGAACTATTCTGTTGATCAGTCACCTTTCGATCTTGCGGCACCCCGCCCACCGGTGGTTCGCCGGGATAGAAGGAGATTTTTTTTGCGTTATTCAAATCGCCGAATTCGTAGCGCAGACTAAGGCCAACATCCGTGGCTTTAATCCGTTGCCTGGCATCGAACTCGAAAACATGCCGCTCCTCGTCAATCGCCAGAAGTGTCGGCCCCAACCCACTGGAGGGAAACATCAAACCGGGATGTGTCGGCCCCCAAATCGTCGAACCTTTCTCGCCATCGCGGAACCAATAGGTGTACTTGAAACGCAACGTGGGTAAATTCTCGATAGTCAGTCCGCTCTCAACCGAGAATTCACCGCGATCCAGCGTGAGCGCCCGATCGTAAAGCGAATATAGCTGGTCCGTGGGCGGGTAGTAGCCGCCGTCACCACTCGACCAGCTGCGAAACTCGCGATAGTTGAGTTTCAGAAAGTAATGCTCCTCTTTTTCCAGGCCGATTCCGAGCCGATAATCATGCAAATCAAAAAGCCCGCGCCCATCCAGTGAGAAGGCCGTACCTTTGGCGACGTCTTTGTGAAAATGAAAATCCTCGATCCCGCCGAAAAAATGTTCCGTCAGGCGCTGCGTTTGTTCCGCCTGCGCGGTATTTTTCTGGCTGAAGAAATCGCCGATACCGAGTTCAATCCAATTGCTGCCTGCTTCCTCCGGCCCTTCAAAGCTCGTTTCACCGTCAGCCGCCCAACCAGCTTCCGTTCCCAGAATTACCGCCACGCTCATGACCACATGGCGCGGCCAGACTGATCGTTGGTTCCGTCGTTTTTTTATCCGCGTTTTCTCTTTCATAACCCTTGGTTCCTGGGATTAGTACCGCAGCGACGAGTTTACCCTTGATCCGTGAACGGCCTCGTGACACCCCGCCGTCCAGCACGTACCCTGTCCCAAACGCAGAGTGTGATCCGCACCCCCGATCAGGACTTGCCCGCCCGTCACTCGTTGAAAGTGACACTTCAGGCAAAGATTGGCATCGCGCACGGCCAGCAGCTTCGCGTTCACCGAACCGTGCGGGACATGGCACGTTACGCAACCTTCCCGCATCGCCTCATGTTCAAACACGTACGGACCGTGCTGCGCGGGATGACAACTCAAGCAGGTGGTATCTTGTGCCCGCAACGCCATGCTGCCTCCCAGATGAATCGAGCCTTGGTGCGGCGGATGGCATTTCGTACAACTTATCTGTCCTTCCAAAACAGGATGGTGGCTGGCCAGATTAAATTGGCCGCGCACCTCGCCGTGACAATTGAAGCAGACCGTTTCCACCGCACGCGCCGCCGGCACGGCCGGATGGGTTCCGGAAGCATTCATGATCGGACGCCCCGGCGCGAAACTGTAGGGTGGCAATACTTCTCCACCCGATTCGGAATGCAGACTGCCTGGGCCATGACAAGATTCGCAGCCGGCATTGAGAACATTCGGTCCGCCCATCGTCAAGATCGAGTGTTCAGCGGTCTGGAACGAGCGGTAAATCTCCGCGTGACATTCCGCACATGCTTTCGAACCGATATATTCCGCACCCGGAACGTCGGGCAACAAGACCGCCACGCGACTGACCGTGCGACAGGAAATAACGATCTCCGTCAATAGGAGCACCGCCGCCAGCCAAAGGAGGGTCCGGCCCCACAGGCTGGACAGATATTGCCGCACCTGGGCGATCCACACACTGATTGGGGCGAAGGGGTAGTTCATTGGCTCAGCTCAGCTTGCACCCAGGCATCCGCCGCGTCGAGCAAGGCGGCGATGTGCATCGGATTATGCGTTCCCAAACTGCCGTCGTAGGCAGCAACATAGAGATTAAACCGGGCGTATTTGATGCGCGCCGGAATTAGAGCTTGTTCGGCTGCGGTGGGTCCCGCCACGCCAGAGGACAATGTTCCCGGAATGCTGAATTCCCAGGCCAACAATCCGTATTGCTCACGCAACGCGGCTGGTGCGCGAGTCGCCGCCCACTGGTTCAGGGCCACCTTGAGTTGTTCGATACGCGTGGCGACCGCCGCGTTGAAATGATTCAGCCGATCGGGCACTGCGTGACATTTCTGACAGATGTCCACACGGTCTGCCTTGAAGGTATGACCCGCTTGCGCTGGATGCTCTTCGTCAACGAATGGCGTCGTTTGCATGTGGCACGTCACGCATTGCTTCTCCACATACAAGGCATGAGTAGCCGGATTGGCGTTAGTGGCACTGTTGATAAAAATCGGTGCGGCACCGGCGGCTGGCAATAACCCTACCGTTCCCATCAGCATGTTGTACTGTGGCGAGTGATGTGGGGGGCGCGTACCAGCCCAGTTCGCGCCGAAATCATTATGACATTGCGCACATACATTGATATCCAAGCGGTTGGTAAAAGTGGTTCCGCTGGTGACGCTGATGTAATTCGTCGAGGTCAGTGGATACCGTAATTGATTAGTGAACGCCGTGCCGGTTAACACATTGGTCCAGGTCTGTTTGGCATGAGGATCATGACAAACTACGCAGGTAAGCCCAACGTTCGCGTCGTTGGCCAGCGTAACTGGAATGTCGCTCGGATCGGCGCCATGCACCAACGCCAGCCGGACCGTGCCGGAGTGGCAACGACCGCAATTATTGATCAATCCCGGCGAACTCAGGTCCTCCACTACGGTGGCGTGGCCACTGGCTTTCCACTCGCTATAAAACGGACCTTCAGATGAATTATGACAGCCACCACAAACCTGTCCCGCAATCTCTGCCCGGGGACGGCGGCTCAGATCGCGCGGATTTGCTGCGTGACTAGCCGCTGGACCGTGACAGTTCTCACATTGCACATTGGCCAGATGGCGCGTGTCGGCCAAACTGGTAAAGCCAGTGGGTAATCCATAACCGACAGCATGACAAACAATGCACGCCGGATTCTTGTCTTGATGAATGATCTCCAGTGGCGTCCAGGCATGTGCGTGACCGGTTTCCATTTGGTTGTTGTAAATGGCCCGATGACAGCCTGCACATGCTAGCGATCCGGCGTATTGCGCCGCCGGCCCGAGTACCTTGAAGAAAACTTGATCTGGCGGATTTGTGAGGGTGGCGTTGCGATTCAAATTCGGCCCACCCACCGCCTCCCAATACCGACTAAGCAGATTGGTGGTTTGGTAGAGTTGATAGTACCCCGAGGGGCCGTCCCACGTGAGCGTGACGCTGTTGTTTGTCCGATAAATGCCCGTCATTACTGGATGACCGGGGAATCCGCCGGGCTGGGTGAAATTCAGGTGGAGAACGTCTTGCGCGCCCATCGTAAAGGCAAAGATCACGGCTGGCAGCAGAACCGGCAGGAGGGTCTTCAGACACCGTTTCATGCACCCCAGCCTATCCTGCGGCGAGAAACGAGCTACCCCGATATTGACCAATCTTTCTCCTGCGTTGCTCGACGCGGCGGAGCGCTACGATGCCTTGGCGATTACGGGTGGAAAATCACCGTTGGCCAACGATGGAGTAGATAATCAACCTTGAGCGCGAAGGCCGTTGAGTCCGTGTAGGCAAGGCCTGATTCCACCACCGCTCAAACTTCAAAGCAGTTAGCCGCTCAATCAATGGAGCGCGCAATGACGTTCACGGCGAACAACACGATCATCACCACGCAAATGGCCGACTTGCCGATCACGCCCAGCGCCAAGCCAATCACCGCTCCCAGGCCAGCCCGGGCGGCCGCCTTGAGTTCTTTGTCGCCGATCAACTCGAACAGCGTCGCGCCGATGAACGGGCCGAGAATGATTCCCGGCAAATTGAAAAACAGTCCGACCAGTCCGCCAATCACCGCGCCGGTGATGCCGCGCCAGGTGGCGCCAAACTTCTTCGCGCCCAGCGCACTGCCCAAAAAATCCAGGGCCAACGCCAGCACCGTCAGTAGAATCAGCGCCGTTAAAACCGCATTGTTGACACTTGCCGCTCCGAAATACAGCCGATGACCAATCACCGCGACCAAAGCGAGCGGCGTTCCCGGAACCCCGGGGATCACGTTGCCCACCAACGCCACCAGCATGACCACCAGCGCCAAACTTAATCCGATGATTTGTTCCCAGTTCACCAACCAATTTTACCTCGAATCTTGAAGAAGGAAACTCCCGGATCAATGGAGTTTCAGGAAAATACGTTCAGTGGAACCAGTTGGCTCGCATCCCAGCCACAGACATCGGGTGCGCGCCCGCAACCTTACTCAATTACGAACCAACTCATGCCTTGAGCCGCAACTTGCACTGGCAGCTCGATTGCGTAGTCGCGGTTTAATTTGAAAACCCCGGTCGCCCCACCCGCTTGGCTGACGCGCGCGTCGTCGGTCAGACCAGTGTAATAAAGATTCACGCGTAAGGTTCTGCTCATCGGCTCATTCAGCGGATTGAACACAACGAGCAGACCCTTTTCTTTCAACTTGGGATTCACGTGCAGCATCCAGTCCAGATCGCGCGCGTCGGCCCGACGGCCATGAATCAAATCGCTTTCCAAAATGTCGCGGTGCGCCTTAAACCAGCCTACCCAGCGGCGGAGCATGGCCTGGGTGCGCTCGGTGTCATACAACCGCGGTCCGCGATAACACGCCTGCACTCCCAGCGCGAGATTGCTGTAGAGCATCCGTTCATAATGGTCCAAGTGTTCATCGAGCGGCTCGATGGTCGCCGCCGCGCCGCCGCCCTGATATTCGGTGAGCGGCACAAACATCCAGCCCATGCTGGGGGTTTTCTCCCAGGTCCCGTCGTAGATGTTCTGCCGGGTGTGAATGACCTGTTGCTCGCGTTGCAATGACCAGTTGGTTTCGCGATAGCCCATGCCGGTTTTGCTCGAACCAGATAGGAAATAATGATCGGGCACGTTCAAATAAAATCCCTGGCCGCGACACCATTTGTAAAAATCCGTGATCTCGCGCCATTGCTTCCAACGCGAATCCGCCAGACCGCGATGGCCGGGGTGCTGATCGCTCTGGCAAACGTCACCCGGATACGAACCATCATGCTCCAGTAACGTGAAACCGCTGTCGCGGGAAAATCCATAGAGCCGTCGGAAATAATTCGTTCCCCAAGTGCTGACGAGACATGGCGAATTGCCAAAGGTCGGATGTTGCCCCGGCGGCATCACCACGTCGTTGCCCCCGCCAACGCTTCGCGAGGCCAACAGCGAGTAGCTGCCGATTTCAATGCCCCGACTGCGGGCAAAATCAGCGTAATACTGTGCTCGGGCAAGGGTTTCCGGATTTTCATTTTCGAGATCAAACCCGCTGCCGAAGCTGAGAATCACCATCTCGAACCCGACTTCGGCGCATTGCTGGATGGCGTTCGTTACCGTGCGCTCATCCGCTGAACGCACATGCATCATCAATGGATTTTCCGTCACCCACGGCGCAATGACGCGATACATGCGGCGCAGGGCCAGACCACAACGTTCCCGATCGAAATCCTCGAACGGCAACACCCACGCGCGGAATGACTCGAACGTGTCGCCGGGAGCAATCTCCTGCGCCGGTCCGAGATCCGGTCCAATCTCCAAAAGGCAGGGCGTTTTCTTTTCGTAATTGACCTGCGTGTCAAACTGCGGGTCAGGCAACCAGCGAAACGAGCGTCGGTTCGCTCCCGCCGCCATCATGCCGCCGAAGGCCATGTCGGTCTCGATATGCAGGTTTGGCGTCTGACGGCCCGCCGCCAATTCATCCACCTCGGCTACCCGCTCGACGGCGGCCAGAATTTCACTGACGAAGCGATCCACGCGAATGGTCCGTGTCGTCCCGTTGCTGACGGTCAACCATTTGCTGTAACACGGCAGCCCATCGTAAAGTTCGTAATGAACGGACACGCGAATGTCGCGCGTTGCCGATTCGTCTGTGCCGCTCGATGGTGCGTAGTCCATCCGCAAATGCACTCCGGACGGCGGCCACTTCACATCGGGGGCGTGATGCCGCACCTGCTTCCACGCAAAGCGCGCTTCAATTGGACTCACTATGAATCCGGTCAACTGAAAAGCGGCGGCGTCACCCTGCAATTGTTCGATCCATTCCGGACGCAAAAAGGCGTAATTTGGCTGACCTTTAAGTCCGCCAATTTCGTATCGCGCGCCGTCAATTTCCACCACCGCCTCGGGTTTGACGCCGCGCAACAAGGATTCGCCAGTGGCCAGATTATCGAGGGCGATCGTGGCGGCGTTGGGCGTAAGACGAAAGGTTCGCGCCAGCAAACCGTTGCTGAGACGCAGTTGACGCCCATCAGCATTGGTCTGCACCTGGGCGCGGTAGGGTGTGGCATCCAGCAACCAGTCGGTTGAAACATTGAACGGCGCGGCGGAAGTCACGCACGCAATCGCCGCCAAGATTCCAGCAAGGAAAAAGTTTTTACGCATGTACGGAAGAAGGAAACCAGCCTCAGAGCGGAAAGCAATCGCAGAATTGGGGCTGTTGGGTTTGTTGAGAGATGTTAGTCCTGTTCAACTGAATCCAAGACCGGCGACGGCAAGAAGCAAAATGCACCATTGCCCGAGACCGTAAGCGGGTGTTAGCTTTTGCCCATGAAACAAGTGCGTCGCTCCCTCCTCCATTCCTTCGTAGCGCTGGCGATTACGCTTGGCTTGGTCACCAGTTGTCAACATGCGCCTGGCCCTGCCGTATTCAAGGGCACCACCGAAGTCGTCGGTCAACAGGGCACGAATCGGTGGTACACGCCAGCCAACCAAATTTTGACGCCCGCCGGTCAGCAGGTCGAACTACCCGGCATGCGGCCACAGGTGATCGCGCTCAGCCCTGATGGTCAACTGCTTCTCACCGCCGGCAAAACCGGAGACCTCGTGGTGCTGGACCCGGCCACCGGCGAGGTCCGCCAACGCGTGCCGTTGCCATCGGAAAAGGAACTCGCGCCGACGCCAGATGCTGTTTCCACGCACATCCTGGAGCCGGACAAGGATGGCCAGGTTAGTTTCACCGGCTTGGCGTTCTCTCCGGATGGACAACGCATTTATTTCGCCAACGTGAATGGCAGCGTCAAGGTGTTCGGTGTGGAAAACGGCACAAATGTGGTCGGGCTTTTCACCCTGCCCTTGCCGCCCGCGGACGCACCCGGGCGCAAGGCGGAAATCCCTTCCGGACTCGCCGTTTCGGTTGATGGCCAGCGACTGTACGTTTGCGGCAATCTTTCCAATCGCTTGCTGGAACTGGAAGCCGCGACCGGAAAACTCTTGCGCACCTGGGACGTGGGCGTTGCCCCCTACGACGTGGTATTGGTGGGCGGCAAAGCGTACGTCAGCAACTGGGGTGGGCGACGACCGGAAGCGGATAGTCTCACCGGCCCGGCGGGGCGCGGGACGTTGGTGCGGGTGGATCCCGTGCGGCACATTGCCAGTGAAGGTTCCGTTTCGGTGATTGATATTGCCTCCCAAGCTCCCGCCGGAAAGGCGCAAGCGGAAATCCTGACGGGTCTGCACGCCACGGCGATGGCGGTTTCGCCCAATGGCCGCTGGTTGGTGGTGGCCAACACCGGCAGTGATACGCTCAGCGTGCTGGACACGCGCACGGATAAAATCGTCGAAACCATCTGGATGCGGCAAAGCCCGGCGGATTTGTTTGGCGCGCAACCCAACGCGCTGACTTTCGATCCGAGGGGTAAAAAATTGTTCGTCTGCAACGGCACGCAGAACGCCATCGCCATTGTGGATTTCAAGGCCGGCGATTCCATACCGCGCGGCTTGGTGCCGGTCGGGTGGTTTCCGGGCGGCATTGTGTATCATCCCAAACTCAACCGGCTCTGCGTCGCCAATATCAAGGGAATTGGTTCGACCAAACGTTACAAATCAGGTGAGAAGATTCAGTACAACTCCCACCAGTATTTCGGCACGCTTTCCCTGGTCACACCGCCTAAAAATCGTGAACTGGCCGGGTACACTCAAATTGCCCTCGACAACATGCGCTACGGCCTGGTGCGCGAAGCCCGCCGTCCGGCGCGCCCCGGCCAACCACCTCGGCCCGTGCCCGAGCGGGTGGGCGAACCGAGCGTGTTCAAACACGTCGTTTACATCATCAAGGAAAACCGCACCTACGACCAGGTGCATGGCGACATCAAGGAAGGTAACGGCGATCCGTTGTTGTGCATTTTCGGAGAACACATCACGCCCAACCAGCACAAGATGGTGCGGGAATTTGTGCTGCTCGATAATACCTACTGCTCCGGCATCCTCAGCGCCGAGGGTCATCAATGGGCCGACACCGGCATGTCCACGGATTACATGGAACGGTCGTTCGCCGGTTTTCCGCGCAGCTATCCCGACGGCATGGAGGATGACGACGTGGACGCATTGGCCTATTCGCCCGCTGGGTTTATTTGGGACAACGCACTGGCGCACGGCAAAACGCTGCGCATTTACGGGGAGTTCGCGGCGACGGAAGTGCGCTGGACTGATCCCAATCGCAAGGGACCGATCCGATTTGCTGATCATTGGAAAGAGTTCACGACCGGTGCCGGCGAAATTCGCATCTGGAGTCGGCCCACGATTGAATCCATCCGCCCTTATCTTTGCACCAACACGGTGGGTTGGGATATGGATATCCCGGACGTGTTTCGAGCCCGCGAGTTTATCAAGGAACTGCGCGAATATGAGCAAGCCGGGGAATTGCCCAATTTCATCATTATTTGCTTGCCCAACAACCATACCAGCGGCACGCGCAAAGGCTCGCCGACACCCGACGCGCATGTGGCCGACAACGATCTCGCCTTGGGTCAAATCGTGGAAGCCCTGAGCCACAGCCCGTTCTGGAAGGAAACCTGCATCTTCGCCATCGAGGACGATCCGCAAGGCGGTTGGGATCATGTGAGCGGCTACCGCACGACCGCCTACGTCATCAGCCCATACACCAAACGCGGAGCGGTGATCAGCACGCAATACAATCAAACCAGCCTGCTGCGCACCATGGAATTGATGTTGGGATTGCCGCCGATGAATCAGCTCGATGCGAGTGCGACGCCCATGACCGATTGTTTCATGGACCTGCCGGACTTCACGCCCTATCAACTCGTGGCCAACAACGTGCCGCTGGACCAAATGAATCCCGATCCCAAGGCGATCAACGATCCGTTGCTGCGCAAAAACGCCTACGCTTCCGCCAAGCTGCCGCTCCACATCGTGGACGCCTGTCCGGAAGATCAGTTCAACCGCATCCTCTGGTATGCGATGAAAGGTTCGCAAGAACCGTATCCGGAGTGGGCCATTACCAAACTGGACGACGACGATGATTGAGGTTGTTGGTTGAATGAGTCCTCACGACGCTTCCACCCGCGTTTTAACGCCATATTGACTCGGTTCGGTCGGAACTGCGGCGAGACGCCGCAGCCACATTATTGGCCGGGACGATTCGATTGGAGTTTGGGTGGAACGGGCCACTGGCCCGTTCGGTCGGGCTACCAGCCTGACCGCCGAACGCAAAGTGTGCGAACCCAATGGTGGGCGATCTCCGTGCGCCCGGCTGGGCGGCAGGTTGCCGCCCAGAACGGCCAAGTTGGCCGTTCCACCTGGACCTACTGCATCGTCTCGGCTTGGTGATCTTTGCGTTCTTTACGGTTTCAACCAGCCCGCGGGAGGGACGATTACCACGTCGTCCCCAACCCATCAGAGAGATACAACCGCAAAATGCACAAAACACGCGAACGGGAAGGCAAGGGAATGAGGGGCAAAGGAATGGGCATTGGGGGAGCACCGCCGTCTCGGCGGTGGTCGTTCGCGTCTCGCGGACGACATTTGGTTCTGATAACTGAAACTGGTAGGGCGCGTCACTCGGTGCACGTCGGGCAATACGGAACTGCGGCGAGACGCCGCAGCCACAATTATTGGCCGGGACGATTCGATTGGAGTTTGGGTGGAACGGGCCACTGGCCCGTTCGGTCGGGCTACCAGCCCGACCGCCAAACGTAAAGTGTGCGAACCCAATGAGGTGCGATCTCCGTGCGGCCGGCTGGGCGGCAGGTTGCCGTCCAGAACGGCCAAGTTGGCCGTTCCACCCAGACCAACTGCATCGTTCCGGCTTGGTGACCTTTGCGTTCTTTGCGGTTTCAACCAGCCTGCGGGAGGAACGATTACCACGTCGTCCCCAACTCATCAGAGAGATACAACCGCGAAAGACACGAAATACGCGAACGGGAAGACAGTGGAATGATTGGCAAGGGAATGGGAAATGGGGGAGCACCGCCGCCTCGGCGGTGGTCGTTCGCGTCTCGCGGACGACATGCTGTTCTGATAGCTGAAATCGGTAGGGCGCGTCACGCCGTGCGCGCCGTCGGGCAATACGGAACTGCGGCGGGACGCCGCAGCCACATTGTTGGCCGGACACGCGCTCACGACACCGCCGTCGTTATGTCGGGAGGGACGACTTCCACGTTGTCCCCAACTAAATCAGGGACGCGGTGGAACGCGTCCCTCCCAGGGAGATAGCCGCTTTTACGCGCCCATGCCTTCTTCAAACGATCCAGCGGCCAATGGGAAGCAGAGGTTGTCGCGCACGTATTGAATGCCGTTGGCGCTCGTCGCTTCAAGATCGCGAAATGCGCTTTCAGCTTCCACGACCAGCGGTGCGGTCTTTGTACCCATCACCTGACAATAACGCTGCGGATAACCAATGTTGATCATCAATTCCGCGTAACGCACCATGTTGAGGTCGCCACTCGGAATATCCACAAATTGCATCGCGCGATCCGGCCAATCCGGTGCCATCATGCGCAGCGGCCGACTGTGCCGCACGACGATGTTCTTCACGTGACAGGCATAAACGCGATCCGCCACCTTGCGAAAGCGCGTTTCAAAATCTTCGCCTTCCCAGCAATGCGATGGATCGGCATTGACGGTGAGCACCGGATCTCCATCGCAAGCCTTTACGAGCAGGTTAAAATCGTCCGCCGTCATGGCGGCGGTGCCGGCGTGAATCTCGTGCGCCAGATAAATCCCCAACTGACGCGCATGGGCGCGCAGCTTCGCGGTTTTTTTGACAAAGCGCGCCTTGCCTTCTTCGAGCAAATCGTAATCGGCGCCTTTCCAGAAGCCCCACGGATAACCGGTGGCCAGCTCCCAGCCGAAGGCCACGCCCCAGAACATCGGGACAATTTTGATGCCGAGTTCGGCGCAAAGATCAAGCAGGCGGAGACAATAATCCTCGGCCCATTGCTCGATTTGCGCCGGGGAACGCTTGGCCACATCCGGCGGAACAAACGGACGAATGGTCGGCGTGCCCGTCCACGCGCTGGTATGCACCCAAAACGCGCAATGCGCCGACACGCCGTCGAACTTCATCTTGGCGCGGGCAAAAGCGTTTTTGATTTCTTTGGCCGATTGCAGGCCGCCTTTGCTGTTTTGCAGCATGAAGTTGGAAGGTTGCGCCCCGGCCGCGCCGGATTTTTTGGCGTAGGCCAGAAATTGCGCGAGCGATTTGGCGCCGTGTTGTGCGCCTTCCACACTGGGATGATAACAAGGTTGTGCCATATAATTTGGTAGTTTGTTGAAACTTGCGTCATGCTAGGGACATTGAGGCGACGAATTCAATGCCAAATTAAGGTTCCGCTAATTTTTATTGGCCGGGATTGCGGCAACGACTAAGTTGCACACCGAAACATCAAAAGTGGCATCGTGAATTCGAGTCGTCGAACCCATCGCCCTCCTGTGGCTCTGGAAGCGTTTACGCTGATCGAGTTGTTGGTGGTCATCGCCATCATTGCCATTCTGGCGGCATTGTTGCTTCCCTCACTGAGCAAGAGCAAAGGAAGTGCCCTGACGGCGTCCTGCCAGAACAACCTGCGCCAATTGCAAATCTGCTGGCAATTGTATGCCGGGGACAATGACGACATTCTGCCGCCCAACGATTTCTTTTATGTATTTGACCTGAGCAATCCGGGCGGGGGGACGCTGGGCGACGACAGCCAGACTTGGTGTCGATCCATCGCGCCCCTTGATGACTACCCGATCAATGACGACACTTCGCTGTTATTTCGCTACAACCAGAACCAGGGGATTTACCATTGTCCGGCCGACCGCAGCACCGTCACCAATGCGCCCGGAAAATTGCGCAACCGCAGCTACAACATGAGCAACAGCATCAACATGTCGCGCGCCAATTCGTTTCGCAAATCCACAGAAATCCCGCGTCCGACGGAACTGTTCACCTTCATTGACACGCACGAAAATGCGATTTGGGATGCCACTTTCGGCATCTTGGAGTTGGGCGGTCCTCGGCAAAATTATTGGCTGGATGTTCCTGCGGATCGGCACCGGCAGGGCGCCAATCTGGCCTTCGCCGACGGCCATGTGGATCTTCACAAGTGGAAACATCCCAAGGGAGAGGTCCCCATTGGCGGGCACACCCTCAACGCGGCAGACTTGGAGGACTTGCGCTGGTTACAACAACACATCAAGGGCGCGAACGGTAATTAAAAGCATTGCCGCACGGTGAAAGGCTATCGCCTCGTTACCCCATGAAAATGTTGCCCCGCCTTACCAATCCGCATTGGTATTGGTTGTAGCGCTGCAATCCAGTCCGCCTTCGCGCGGCCTCGTTGTCAAAACTCTTTAGAAATGTCCCCCTAACCTGATTCAGCCTTTTTCCAATTCCGAATGACGTAGAAACCAAACAGCACGAGTGACGTAACCAACAAAATTATTAAAATCACTCTCGCTTTTGAACTGCCAGATGTGTCTGCGCTGGCTCGGGCGGCAATCCTTTTCTCGGTCACTATCTTTGCGTCAGTACTACCTAAGAACCGCAATCCATCCGTCCGATACCTCATCTCCTTGAGCTTGGGGTTGGATTTTTGAAATCTCTTATCTTGAACAAAGAATGTTCCGTTCAAAACCGGGAGGTGATCCGATAACCCACTGACCAATTCCAAAGACTTAATCGCGCCAGTCACTTTAGCCAAGGGGTAAGTGGTGAAATCAGGGCGTACGCCGTTCCGGCTGAATTCAAAAGCTTTTGGCACCGTCACGCCGCCAACATTGGTTGCCCCAACTGCAAGGTACACAGCATTGGTGAGTGGGCCGGTGAAGATTGATGGAGTACGAAGTACCACCCTGTTTCCCTTGGTTGATTTGGCGTTGATAATACCATCGTTAAAATACACCAGCGACGAGGGTAATCCCGCTACCGTCTCCAAGCGCCCCCTCATGGTAAAACCTTCCACGCGCAAACGTGGATCATCTAACATCCAAATTGGCTTGTACTGATCGTCCCTGACCTTCGCTAAATAACAATGGGAGGCATAAGCCAACCAGATTATAGAAATCCCCGAAATATCAGAGTCGGGAACATCATTGTCCTCAACAACCGAGGCGAAATCGTTGACCGCAGGATTGTTGGAAATGTTTACCGAGGAGATATTGTAAATCAATCCATCAACGAACGCCTTGAGCGAATATTGTCCGCTCGCGGCGTCAACACTTTCGATGAACCAATCACAACCATCCACCAAGACTGTAAAATCACGGTTCCAAAAACGTTGAGCACCAGTTGGCAACATTATCCCATAAACAATTTGTCCTTGAGCTTTGAACGCTTGGCTGCCTCCGGTTGCGGCTGGAGCGTCAGGGATTGGGAATAGCGTGATAAAAAGAACGGTCAAAGAAAGGCAGCCATTGCCCTTGAATCGTCGGCACAATTTCCCGATTGAAAGTTTACCCGTGCGCATTGGCCTTGCCTCGATTTGGTGGACAGGGAGTGAACGTATGTGTCAAACATCCACCCAGGCGACACATTGGAGTTGCACTGAGGCATTTTTCTTCCGCCACCGTCGGGGAACGCAAGCCGGGTTTCGGTAAATGAGCGTGTGCCATTTCGTGTCCTTTCTTCTTATGACGTGAGTATGGTACGCGCAAAATAAAGAAAAAGACATTCTCAAAGAGTCGAGACAACTCCACGCAACCTCGCAACCTCGTTGGACAAGCGCCGTTTTCTTTGTTAGCCTGCGCACCATTTTATGAGTTTGGAACAGCCCCAATTCACCGCGTCTTCCCCCGCGCCAAGTGATTTTATCCGCGATATCGTGGCGCAACATGTTGCCGAGAAAAAATATCCGCGCATCCACACCCGGTTTCCGCCCGAGCCGAACGGTTATCTCCACATCGGCCACGCCAAAAGCATTTGCCTGAACTTCGGCATCGCACGGGAGTTTGGCGGAGTGTGCAATTTGCGCATGGACGATACGAATCCGGCCAAGGAAGACCTCGAATATGTGGACAGCATTCAAGCTGATGTGAACTGGCTCATTGGCGGTTGGGCGGACGCCAACCTGGGATTGAAGTCCAAAGGCCAAACGCCAGCGCCGCTCGTGGCCAACGGCCAAACTGATTTCCATCTGCCCCCCGCCAGCGGCGGCGGCCAATCGGATGTCGAACCGTTTTATGCCTCGGACTATTTCGCCGCGCTTTACGAATACGCGGTGGCGCTGATCAAACAAGGCCAGGCGTACGTTTGCGATTTGACTCCGGAGCAAACCGACGAGTATCGCCGGCTCGGCAAAGCCTCCCCATTCCGAGACCGCAGCGTGGAGGAAAATCTCGATTTGTTCACCCGCATGAAGAACGGCGAGTTCCCGGACGGGGCAAAAGTTCTGCGCGCCAAGATCATCGTGGACGCGCCCAATATCTGGTTGCGCGATCCCCTGCTCTACCGCATCAAGCACGCGGAGCATCACCACACCGGCAACGTCTGGTGCATTTATCCGATGTATGACTTCGCGCATTGCCTGAGCGATTACATCGAAGGCATCACGCACAGCGTTTGCACCCTGGAGTTTGAGGTGCATCGTCCGCTTTACGACTGGATTTTGGCAAATCTCAATTTGCCTCGCGCGCTGCCGCATCAATATGAATTCGCCCGGCTCAACCTCAGTTACACCGTGATGAGCAAACGCAAGCTCATGCAGCTTGTGGATGAAAAACTTGTGACCGGCTGGGATGATCCGCGCCTGCCCACCATCTCGGGTTTGCGACGGCGCGGCGTGACTCCGGAGGCGCTGCGCAACTTCGCTTACAACATTGGCATCACGAAATACAATGGCATCACTGACGTGGCCGTACTGGAGTTCGCCATCCGGGAAGACCTGAATAAACGCGCGTTGCGGCGCCTCGCGGTGTTACGCCCGATCAAGGTCGTGCTGACGAATTACCCCGAGGATAAAATCGAGGAACTCGACGCCGTGAATAATCCCGAAGCGGCCAGGACGAGCAGTCCCTCGCCCGCCGACGGTGCGCACGGAGTGTCGTGCCCGACCTATTCAGACGAGCACCTTGGCACCAGGAAAGTGCCGTTCAGCCGCGAACTTTACATTGAACGTGATGACTTTGCGGAAGTTCCACCACCCAAATTTTATCGCCTCAAACCGGGCGGCGAAGTGCGTTTGAAATACGCCTACATCATCCGATGTGACGAGGTGATCAAGGACGCTGACGGGAATCTGGTCGAGCTGCGTTGCACCGCCGACCTCGACAGCAAGATGGGCGGCCCGACGGCGAATCGCAAAGTGAAGGGCACGATTCATTGGGTTAGCGCGCCGCACGCGGTGGATGCGGAGGTGCGGCTTTATGACCGCCTCTTCACCGAAGCCGAACCGGAAAAGGACGGGCGCGATTTCAAATCGGTATTAAATCCGCGCAGCCTGGAGATTCTTACCGCCAAATGCGAGCCGAGTCTCCGAAACGCGCAGCCGTCCGAGCGTTATCAATTTGAGCGGCTGGCTTATTTTGCCTTGGACGCGGAGGCCGCAGCGGCGGACGGCGCCGCCCGGCTGGTGTTCAATCGCACCATCACCCTGAAGGACGCCTGGGCGAAGCAGACCCAAAAAGGCGGCGGCAAATAACCGGAATCAATCCAGAAACTTGATCGAGCGGTTTTTCTCGCTGCGCTTGCGACGGGTCTCATCCAGTTCCTTTTTGCGCAGGCGCAAATTCTTGGGCGTCGCTTCCACGTACTCGTCCACGTCAATGTATTCCAAGGCCCGCTCCAGCGAGAGGCGCAACGGCGGCACCAGTTGAATTCCCTTGCCGTCGCCTTGCGAACGCATGTTGGTGAGTTTCTTCTCTTTCACGGGATTGACCGGGATGTCGTTTTCGCGCGCGTTTTCCCCCACAATCATGCCCGCGTAAACCGCGTCGCCGGGTTCAACCAACAGCCGGCCGCGCTCCTGAATCATGTTCAGCGCGTAACTTGTCGCCTCGCCATTATCCATGCTGACCAGCGAACCGTTCTTGCGCGCGGCAATTTCACCGCGATCCTCGCCATACTCGTGGAACAAATGGCTCATGACCCCCAGACCCCGCGTCGAGTTCACGAGGTCGGTTTCAAATCCGATCAAACCGCGCATGGGCACCAACGCTTCAATCGTCACCTGATCTCCATGATGGTGCATGTTGGTGATTTGAGCCTTGCGGAAGGAGAGGTTCTCCATGATGTGCCCCAAACAATCCTGCGGAATTTCCACGAACACTTTTTCAATCGGCTCCAGCGCGTTGCCGGCGGCATCCTTTTTCCACAACACCTCGGGCCGGGACACGAGCACTTCATAACCCTCGCGCCGCATTTGCTCGACCAAAATGGCGATTTGCATCTCGCCACGTCCGCTGACCGCAAAAATCTTGGGATCACTGGTCGGCGCGATGCGCAGGGCCACGTTGGTGCGCGTCTCCCGGACCAGCCGCTCCCAAATGTGGCGCGCGGTGACGAGCTTGCCATCGCGACCCGCCAGCGGCCCGTCGTTCACGGCGAATTCCATTTGAATCGTCGGCGGGTCAATCGGGATGTACGGCAGGGCCGGATGAGTTTCGCTGTCGCAGATGGTTTCTCCGATGAAAACCTCTTCAAACCCGGTGATGCCCACAATGTCGCCCGCCTGCGCCTCTTCCACCTCGATGCGCTTCATGCCCTCGAAGTGGTAAAGCATGGTGATTTTACCCCGGGTGATCTTGCCGTTGCCGTGACGGCAAATCGCCGCGTCGCCCGCGCGGATTTTGCCTTCGTAAATTTTACCGAACGCAATGCGGCCGAGGTAATCGCTGTAATCCAGATTGGCGACCAGCACTTGAAAGCCGGCGCCGGCCTTGGCGCGGGGCGGCGGAATATGGCGGATGATCGCCTCGAACAACGGCGCCATGGTCTGGCTTTCTTGATCCAAACGCTCCTTGGCGTAGCCCTGCTTGGCCGAGCAATAAATAAACGGGAAATCCAGTTGTTCGTCCGTCGCGTTGAGTGAAATGAACAGTTCGAAAACTTGATCCAGCACCTTCTTGGGATTGGCGTTATCGCGGTCAATTTTATTGATCACCACGATGGGTTTGGCGCCCGCCTCCAACGCCTTGCGCAACACAAAGCGCGTCTGCGCCTGCGGCCCCTCCGCCGAATCCACCACCAACAGCACCCCGTCAATCATGTTCATGATGCGCTCGACTTCACCGCCGAAATCGGCGTGGCCGGGCGTATCCACGATGTTGATGTGATACTCCTTGTATTTGAACGCGGCGTTCTTGGCGCGAATGGTGATGCCCTTTTCCCTTTCCAGGTCCATGGAATCCATGAGCCGCTCGGTCTGGGTCTCGGCTTGATTGGCGCGGAACGTCCCCGACTGCTTGAGCAGGCAATCCACGAGCGTGGTTTTGCCATGATCCACGTGCGCAATAATCGCAATGTTTCGAATGTGCTGCATAATGTTACCACCGGGACCCTGCCCTGCATATCAACCGGCACGACGCTGAAGGTGGAAAAACACAGACGGAGCGTGTCACGAGAAAGGCGGGATTCGCCGGGTTGAAGAGCATGACGATTTTTCGTCACAGGTCAAGTCACGGATTCTTCAAATCGGAGTAACGCCAAAAGCCACTGCGATTCCCTTGAAAATCAAGGAATTGAGCGCCGCTCGTCAGTTTGAGCGGGCGCGACGGAACGGCGCATCACGCAAGCAAGACCTATCAATATTGCAGAAACCGAACGGCTTCATTCCGCTCGACGTATCCTCGCCAACACGGCCGCGCTCCGACTGATCAAGTTATCGTGCTTTTGTCTTGTGTTCACTCATCCATGTGGTGCGCGCTGTCGTGCAACGGGAGCAAACAAAGACTCGTCCACGCCGCTCGACCAGCGGAATACAAAAACCAGTACCGTATGGCTCGTCTGCGTGTGGAAACAACTGGCATCTCGCCTTGCTTGTGTCAGTGGGCATCTTCATGCCGAACTCAAGACTAACGACCTGCGGCGACATGGTGATACCATGAACCTCGCACGTCGCTGAACGATTAGTGGTGAAGTCGTAGATGGCATCGGGGTCGTTGCCGGTGATTGTGACGTAGTGCTGCGACCGACAGCCAACTAAAAGCGCACTGGCAAGAGCGATGAAAATCGCGATGCGCATACGCAATGAGCTAACGCCCCCCAGCCCAATGCCCCGGCGCACAGAACGCCACGGTTGCAACCGCGTCGCCCCCGTCGAGTTAGATGCAGTGAATGGCCTACCGCTTCGATAAATGTCGGACAACATATTCATTATAAAGACGTGCGTATTCCACCTGCGCGGTTCGAAGCTCTGCATCCTCGACATCACAGCCGATGCCCGCGTCGGCGCGTGGTAAGGCCTTCACGAGCGAGAAGCAATCAGAGTTAATACCGGGAGCGTACGGAGCTTCCGTGCCACTGATGTAAATCTTTGCCGTTCCTGCGGCGAGGTCGCGGCGCGCTTCTGGAATCGCCTGGTCGGAGCGCCAATCCACCAATGTGCGGTCGGGGTAACGCAATATCTTTCCGTCAACCAATGAATGTGATGATGAACACCCAAACAAACACCCGAGAATCAAAATTGTTAGAAACGCTTTCATTGTAGGGCTAACAGCTCAGGTGAGCGACGATCGCAGAACAGCGCACTCGCAACACAATCACAGCGCCTACACTCAGTTGCCCGGCAATTGGGAGTGGAAGTTGTCGTCATGTTTTTATCGTCAGAATTATGGGGCCTTTGTGAGTTTCTGTCCAATCGGGATGCGCTCCAGTCCTTCCCAAGACTTTGGCGGTTAGGTCACGGTCTTCGGTTTTCGCTTTCCATACACTCCGAGTGCAATGCGCAGTTGTGGTGAAAGTTTCGGTTTCGGCTTCTGCTTTCTGACTGTGGGCATGCCATAATTGCGTCCTTCCCGCAAGGCTGTCTCGATGCGTGACCATCCTCGAACATCGTTTGTTCTTGGCGCCCGAAACTTATAGCCCATGCCAACCATTTCGCCGCCACACTGCGGACACCGGCGGACTGTCGGCGTGACTGAATACTCGTGCGGTTTTTTGAAAACCTTCCGACAACTAAAACAAGCGTGCTGGCTGAGTGTGGGCATCGCAGTGGTCTATCGTCCCAGTTCAGTGAACACCGGGTCGGGAGCGAGGATTGGACTGAAACGGTTCAAGTTGATCATCATAAAATCGTGAATTACAGGAGCCACTGGCGGCTCGCTACGTGCAGGGTTAGCTATCATCCTTGATACTTTTTAGTAATCCAATTGCCTGAATCCAAGCGTTCGATGGCCCCGTAAATTGGCCGTTCCATACTCTGCCATCCACGCTCATCATGAACACGGTTTGCCATATATTCGTGCCGCCGTTATTGGTCTGGAACACAGCATAACTCCCCTGACACCGTATGCTGGCGAATTGCTCGATCCGGTATTCCTGAGTGGCAAGCGAGAACTCGGACGACTTCCTCGCCTGATCCAGAAAGCCGTCGGCGATCTTCTGAACCAATCCCGGTATCTCCTGCGGTTTGTTTGGCGGTGGCCACTGTGAAAACATCAGCAATCCTCCGTCTGGTGTGCCTGCTATCACGGTATAGAAATGAAGTCCTCCGGGTGACTGATACTCCATACTCCAATCTGGAGGCAACTGAAACGAAAGCGGCCCTTTGGCCGCTGGCGGCGCACAGCCGGCCATAACGAGTGTAAAAACGAAAATGATCAGAAGTGATGAGCGCATGGCTTAGCCTATGGTTGTGCTTTCTGAACTCGAAAAAGGCGAAACAAGAGACGCGGCAAAAACCAGACGGTAGAAATTGCCGTCCAATGGACGATGAACGCGAGGGCGACAATAGCTCCAGCAATCGGTGGCACGGCTGGATGAGCACCGCTAAATGAAAGCCAAGTGATGCCGGTCACCAGTAGAAAAACCACAATCGGCGGCAACCAAACCGGAACTTGGTAATGCCGACGAAGCAGATCACTCAAGAGTGCCGCACCAGCCAGGATGGCAGTAATGACGACTGCAAAGGGAAGAACCCCGAGGACAAAGATGGGGAAGAACATCGGGCCGCCCAGATCGTTCCCAATGGCCATGAGGACGAGGCAGCCGACGATAGGAACGACTGTGAAGAAAACGAAACACGCGGCTGCCGCTGCAAAATGCAAAAGGAGAAGCGGTAGCAATGGACGACGTTCCTTTTGTAGCGACGCGCTCATCGGACTAACGGTTAGTTGCCCGGCAATTGGGAGTGGAAGTTGTCGTCATGTTTTTTATCGTCAGAATTATGGGATCTTTGTGGGCTTCTGTCCATCGGGATGCGCCCCAGCCCTTCCCAATCCTTTGGCGATTAGCTGCACCTGATTGAATCACAAGGTCGTCAGGACTCAAAGCCTCGGTAAGGCGGCCCAAACCACCCAAAACAAACAAGCGCGTATCGCCGTCGTCAGACGAGTGGCTTCAAAACGCGGCGGCAGAGTGGATAATGTCAGTTGGCAATTGCCATACGGGCTGGTAGATATTCAAATCGTTGCCGGGTTATGACCTTTATTCACGACGATTTTTTGCTGCACACCAAGTCGGCGCGGCGTTTGTATCACGAGTTCGCGGCGGCCGAACCCATTTTAGATTATCACAATCACCTCCCGCCCCGAGACCTCGCCGACAATCGGCAGTTCGCCAACCTGTTCGAAATCTGGCTCGCGGGCGATCACTACAAATGGCGGGCCATGCGCGCCAACGGGATCGCGGAACAATTTTGCACGGGTGACGCCGCGCCGTTCGATAAGTTCCAGGCCTGGGCGGCCACGGTGCCGCATACCTTGCGCAATCCGCTCCATCACTGGACGCACCTGGAGCTCAAACGTTACTTCGACGTGGAGGCTCTGCTGGATGCCGCCAACGCGCGGCAGATTTGGGAACGGGCCAACGAGCAACTCGCCACCCCGGCTTTGTCCACGCAAGGAATTCTGAAAAAATTCAAGGTTCGCGCACTCTGCACCACCGATGATCCGGTTGATGATCTGCGTCATCATGAACGCTTGGCGGCGGCGGACTCCGCTACGAAAATCTATCCCGCTTTCCGACCGGATAAAGCGCTGGCGGTGGATCAGCCTCAATTTTTCAATGCCTGGACGGATCAACTCGCCGCCGCTGCCAAGGTGGATATCCAGACCTTGTCGGATTTTCTCGCGGCGCTGGAACAACGTCATGCCTACTTTCACGCCCACGGTTGCCGCCTGTCCGATCATGGGTTGGAACATTGTTACGCGGAATTTGGTCCGGAAAAAACCGTCGCCCAAATTTTTACGCGAGCGCGTAGCGGCCAAACCATATCGCCCAGCGAGCGCGCCCAATTCGCCACATTTATGATGGTCTTCTTTGGGCAATTGGATGCGCGACGCGGTTGGGTCAAGCAGTTGCACCTGGGCGCATTGCGCGGCAACAATACGCGGCTGTTACGCGCCGTGGGCGCCGATGTGGGCTGCGATTCCATCGGCACTTTTCCGCAAGCGCAAACGCTGGCGGCATATCTGGATCGCTTGGATCAGGAAAACGCGTTGCCCAAGACGATCATTTATAATCTGAACCCAGCGGATAATTACGTCTGCGCCGCCATGATGGGAAATTTTCAGGACGGCAGCATACCCGGGAAAATCCAGTTCGGCTCGGGCTGGTGGTTTCTCGATCAGAAAGAAGGCATGGAATGGCAACTCAACACGCTTTCGAATCTTGGGCTGCTGTCGCGCTTCGTCGGCATGGTGACTGATTCGCGCTCTTTCATGTCGTTTCCGCGCCATGAGTATTTCCGTCGGGTACTTTGTAACCTGATCGGTCGCGAAATGGAAAATGGCGAATTGCCAAATGACCTGAACCTGCTCGGCAACATGATCCGCAACCTCTGTTACCACAACGCCAGACAGTATCTGGACCTGCCGGATATGCTCACCGCGCAGAAAGAAAATTAACCCGCGACGCCCCGTTAAACGCGCACATTGGCAAACGCTCGTGTGCGGTGTTCGGTCGGCTTACCGATCTGGTGGCAGCGACTCTGCTGCGGCCGCATCCAAATAGAGCGTCGCATCCGGGTGCTGACGCAAAACACTGGCGGGACAAGCGGTGGCAATTGGACCGCACAACATGGCGCGAACCGCCGCCGCCTTACGCGGTCCCGGCACGACGCAGACCAAGGTGCGCCCGGACCGCAGCGTCGGACAGGTCAAGGTGATGGCTTGTTGCGGAACGGAAGCAAAATCCGGAAAGCAACCGTCGTTCACTTGTTGCTGGCGACAGGCCGAATCCAGCTCCACCACTTTGACGGCTTGTGGATCGTTGAAATCCGCCACCGGCGGATCATTGAAGGCAATGTGCCCGTTTTCGCCAACGCCAAGGCAGACCAGATCAATCGGTTTTTCCCGCAATAACGCCGCGTACCGCTGACATTCTGCAATCGTATTTTTCGCCTCACCACGAATACCATGAAAGGCTGCCGGGCGAATTTTTGTCAGCAAATGTTCCTGTTGATAGCGTCGAAAGCTCGCCGGGTGATCCGCCGCCAGCCCCACATACTCGTCCATGTGGAAGATAACCACCCGCGACCAATCAATATCCGGGGCCGCAGCAAGGTTGCTGATCAATTCATCCTGCGACGGAGCGCTGGCCACGATCATTCGCGCCGCGCCCTGCTGCGCGATCCGCTCGCGCAACACCTGGGCCGCGCGCGAGGCCGCTGCGTCACCCATGCCGGACCGGTTCGCATGCACCTGCACTCGCAACTGATCCACTTGGAAATGCTTGGAGTCAAAATTCATAAACGCGTCATTCGATCAACGGCAGTTCGAGATTAAAGTGCGCGGCGATTAAAGTCGAAAAGTGAGCGCGAGCGGTGGCCGCGTCCAGACCCAGCCAGCGTTGCACATTAGCCACGCCGACATCCGGACAGAGAGCGGACCCGGCCAGTTGCTCCGTTCCCGGCAAGCGAACGATTTGATCCGCGCCCGCCTCCACTTCCAAGTGGGCCAACCGATAGCGTCCCGCGCCCATCCCCGCCGCCGCCATGCAATCGGTGGTGAAGAGCGCCTGGCCAACCGGTTTGGCGCGATAAAAATTTTGCAGCGTCGCGGGCGACAAATGCACTCCGTCCGGGATAAAAAACGCCGTCAATTCATCCCGCGCCAGCAAGCGTTGAATGACATTATCGTGCCGGTGCAATTCAATGGGCGTGCCGTTGCCCAAGTGCGTGCAAAAACGGGCGCCCGCCGTAATTGCGGCCGCGATTGTCTCGTCAGCGGCATTGGTGTGGCCCAATGAGACCTGCACTCCGGCAGTGGTTAAGTATCGAATAAACTCCGCGCTACCGGGCCACTCGGGCGCCAACGTGACCAAGCGGAGGTTCCCCTGGGCGGCCTGCTGCAATAGTTCGAAATGCCGCAGATCGGGCGGCGCCATGAGTTGCGGATCATGCGCTCCACAGAAACCCGGTTCAGGCGAAAGCCACGGTCCTTCCAAATGGTAACCGCACAGCGCCGCCGCCACGACCGGATCCGCCGCGCGCAAACGCTCCAGATTTTCCAGTTTGGAACACAAAGCCGGAATAGTGTCAGTAATCAAGGTGGCGAAAAACCGATGCGTCTGATGTCGGGTCAACGCCGCGACGGCTTGTTGGGCCTGGGCCAGCGTTAAAGTGGCGGCTTGAAAATCCACTCCAGCAAAGCCATTTACTTGAATATCAAAAAGACTGCGTTTCACAATTTGCGAACCATCCGGTGCATCGTGGTTTAATAAACTGATCGGCGGTTTTTCCACGCCTGAACCTGTCACCGAAAAACGTATCCTGAGCCAATTCTCGGCAAAGGACAAACCTTGAAACATCACGTCGGGTGCAAACTGCGATCGCCGCGCCCCACCCGATGGACCACGTCAGAACCGAACTTACGCGTTCAGGGCAAATTCAGGCAAAATCTCTGTCAAAATCTCTTGACCCGAGAGCGACGAACTGTTCAACTACCGCCGCATTTGCACAGGGTCAGGATTTGTTAAGAAACCTATGAATACAAAGTCATTACTCATCTCGCTCGGAGTGGTTTCAATCAGCGGCTCGTTGATTGGGCAAACTATATTCTCCGATGACTATCAATCATATAACGACACCTCCGCTCTTAGCGGCACCTATACGCAGATGTATCCAGATGCCCCCGTTCTTCTGGACACTGAGAAAGGATACAACTCTTCACAGTCCATTCACTTTGGTACTCCATCCGCCAACAGCCTCGAACGAATGTGGTTTAATTTACCCGGTGGTCCGGTAGCCCCGACGGACGCGGCGCCGCTATTGGTTGAGTTCATGGTTGATCTGGATGTGGATATTTGGAGCACACGACAATACATCGAGCTACGTTCCTATGCCAATGGCGCTTACAACGATGGCGCACTGAATCAACTGCTCGCCTTGGGTTTTAACTCTTCAGGTGTAAATACCGCGCTAATCAACAAACGTATTTATGCCGGTAACGATGCTGGCTGGGGAGACTTGACCGGAAACATTGCCACTCGCGCCTCGATCGTCGCGGCGAGCGATTGGACGAAATTGGGCATGTTGATCAAGGGCGATACAGTTGAATGGTATGTAAACGGGCTGTTCGATTCAGCCAACAGCATCACTGCCAATGTGGCTTACGATTCCATCGTTATTGGCTCTGGCCTTAGCAGTGCGGGCGCGGATGTCTGGTTTGACAACTTGACCGTTACCGTCATTCCCGAACCGACCACCATGGCGTTGGGATTGATTGGCGGCATCAGCCTGTTGCTGGCCCGTAAAACCCGTCGTCAATAAAGTTTTACCTTTCTCTTTCAAGCCGCCAGCAATGGCGGCTTTTTTATTTTGATCCGAAACTCAATGCTCTCGTCTCCGCACGCAAATGGGCCGGAGGGTTGATCGTCCCGCACTTGGTCAGGCAAGTGGATCAAAACACCACCGGGAAAAGTTCGACCGGATTGACCGGTTTAGGCTATGCTCACCGGCCATGCCAGTGCCACAGCCATCCACAGTCACTCTCGAAACCGCGCTCCAAGCGGCTCGCGAAACCCGAGTTCTTAAAATCGGCTCGCATCTCTTGTCTGAAACACCCGAGATTTTCGCGGCGCAATTCGGCAACCGTCCCGCTGTCATCGTTGCCGATGAGAACATGTTTTCCATTGCTGGATCTGCCGTGCAAGCCGCGTTTCACTCAGCCAATCATCCCAGCCAGCCTCCTTTCATTTTCCACGATCCGAAGCTCTACGCTGAACACCATTTCGTTGCCGAATTGGAAACCGCTCTGCGCGCCCACGATGCGGTGCCAATTGCCGTCGGTTCTGGCACCATTAACGACCTGACCAAACTGGCAGCGCACCGCACCCGCCGCCCCTACGTGTGTGTGGCGACGGCGGCGTCCATGGATGGCTACACGGCTTTTGGCGCGTCCATCACCCAGGCAGTCTCCAAGCAAACCTTCCACTGCCCCGCGCCGACCGTGGTGATTGCCGATCTGGAAATAATTCGGAACGCGCCTCCGGAAATGAACGCGTGGGGTTACGCGGATTTGCTGGCGAAAATCACCGCCGGCGCCGACTGGATCCTGGCCGACACGTTGGGCGTCGAACCGATTGATCCGCAACCGTGGACGATTGTGCAGGGACGGTTGCGCGAGCTGACCGCCAATCCGGCCGCAATTCGTACCGGCGATCCCGACGCCATCGGCAAACTGATCACCGGCTTGCTGCTCGGAGGTTTTGCCATGCAATCAGCGCAATCCAGCCGCCCCGCCTCGGGTGCCGAACATCAGTTCAGTCATCTGTGGGATATGCAACACCACACGCACCAGGGCCGCGCCCCCTCGCACGGTTTCAAAGTCGGAATCGGCACGCTGGCGGTCACGGCTTTGTATGAACAACTCCTGGCGCAACCGCTCGAACAACTGGACGTGGACGCTTGCGTCGCCGCCTGGCCGACGACTGAAAGTTGGATCAACCGCGCGCGGATCGGGTTCGGTGCCGGCGAACTTTTGGATTGTGCGCGGCGGGAACTCACGGCCAAACAACCCACGCCGCCGCAGTTGCGCGAACAACTCGAAACCCTGCGCCACCGGTGGCCGGCGTTGCGCGAACTATTGCCACGGCAACTGCTGCCCTTCACCGAACTCAGCCAGATGCTGAAAGCCGCCGGAGCGCCGACGGCGCCGGAAGCCATCGGCATCACGCGCGAACGGCTGCGCGAAAGTTATTGGTTGGCGCTCTGCATTCGCCGCCGTTTCACCGTGCTGGACGTGGCGGCGCGCACCGGTTTATTGGACCGTTGTTGCAATGAGATTTTCGCGCCACACGGGCGTTGGCCGACGGACTGAGGTTCGCGCCGTTTTACTTCGCCACCAGCCCTATTCCTTCCAGCAACGCCTTCACCCCGTTCCAGCAAATACCCACCCCGATGCACAAGGTGATGAAAGCCGACAGTCGCAAGATGACCTGCATGCCCAGGTTGCCCACCCAGCGACTGAGCGGCGCCATGTAGCGGTAGGTAACGGAAATTGTCAGCGAGATGATGATCGCACCCAAAACCGCCGCGAAGAATTGAATCAACGAATGTCTCACGGTGTGCGAATGGTTGGCGCCCACGGTAATCGCCACTGAAATCACTCCCGCGTCAATGGTTACCGGCAACGTGAGCGGGTAAAAGGCCCGGCCCAGCGCAATGTGCCGGGCTTGTTGCGCGTCCGCCGTAACCGTGGCCGAGTTGTTGCCTTCATCGGCTAAAATCCGCCAACCCAAAGCGCAAACCACCGCGCCCCCCGCCACTTGCACGATCGGCACGGAAAGTCCGAAAAACAACAGCACGAAAGACCCGAACAGCATGGAGCCGAGCAGCAATCCAAAGGAGTAGAGCGCAATCCGGCGCGCCAACTCGGCTCGCGTGGAACGGTCGCACCCCTCCGTCATGGAAAGAAAAATCGGGCCGCTACCCAGCGGATTCACCACGGGCAACACCGCCGCCACAATCAGCAGGACGGCTTCCAGCAATTGTTTTACATCGCTCCAAAACATGATTTCGAACTGTGCTTCTCAAACATTCATTTCAAGAAAAATTTACCCGGGCCGCCGCGCAACGGCTCCTGGTCACCAATCCGTCGGCCGATAATCCTTTAGAAATTTACCCCAGAGATGTTCGCCCGTGTTGAACCCGGACAGGATCGGGTCCACAATCCGCGCCGCGCCATCCACAATATCCAGCGGCGGATGGAAGCGGTGCTCGGCGCGCTTTCGCGTCGCGATCTGATGCGGGTCTTCATCCGTCACCCAGCCCGTATCCACCGCGTTCATGTGGATGCCGTCCGCGTGATAATCCGCTGCCGCCGTCCGCGTCATCATGTTCAACGCCGCCTTGGCCATGTTGGTGTGCGGATGGCGCGTCGTTTTGAACTTCCGGTAAAACTGCCCCTCCACCGCTGACACATTCACGATGTGCTTGTCGCGCTCCGGCGTGCGCAACAACAACGGTTTGAGCCGGGCGTTGAAGATGAACGGCGCGACCGCATTGACCAGATGCACTTCGAGCAATTCCACCGCCGAGACTTCGTGCAACCGCATGCGCCAGGAATTGTGGTCGCGCAAATCCACCTGTTGCAAATCTTGATCCAGGCGGCCCTGCGGAAATAAACCGCCAGCCATCCCCTGCTCTTCCGCCAGCAACGGCACTTGCGAAAGCCAGGCCGAATGTGTCAGCCCGATCTCCGAAAGTTCCGGCCGGGTCACGACCGGCTCGTCCGGAGCTGGCGCGTGGCGCGCCACGGCGCCGGCCTCCGACTGCAATTGATACGCCCGCAATCCTTCATAACCGCCAAGCAACCGCCGCGCGGCCGCGCTCAACTGAACCAACCCCTCGCTCTCCTGCCGCATCATGTGCGCGTAAAAATCCGGCGGACGCCGCACCGTCTGGCAGGCGTTATTGACGATGAAATCCAACCGATCGTATTGCGCCAATACGTGCCGACAAAGCGCTTCCACACTGGGAGTGTGCCGCAGATCCAAACCGAAAATTTCCAACCGCTCCTGCCAATCGGCGAAATCGGCTTCCGCCGCATAACGGGAAGCCGCATCCCGCGGAAACCGGGTCGTCACAATCAACCGCGCTCCCGAGCGCAGCAATTTAAGCCCCGCCTGATAACCGATCTTCACCCGGCCTCCCGTCAAGAGCGCGACCCGACCGCGCAGGTCGGCCAGTTCCGTTCGTTTCCGAAAATTCAACTCGGCGCAGGCGGGGCAAAGTTGATCGTAAAAATGGTGAATGGTCGTGTAGTCCGTTTTGCAAATGTAGCAGTTTTGCGGTTCTTGGACTCCAGCCGTTGCGTCGGGGGTTGCTCCTCCAACCGACTCCAGTTTCGGTGGCGGCGGCAGGTTCGGCGTGGTGAAGACTGGCTTGGCGCGCAGTGCGCGAATGCCGGTTTCATTAAGCACCTGTTGATCCCGGTGCTGACGCTCCTGCTTGCGCCGTTTGGAAGTCTCCTTCACCAACCGCCGCCGCGCCCGCACGTCGGGACAATAAACGTCGCCCGCGACTTTGAGCAGGCGCACCCGTTCAGCGCTGGAAAGTTCCGTCAACAACGTGCGATCCGCGACCGCCGCCTCCAGTGCTGCTGCCGCCAGACGTAACCGTTGCACGAGAGCCTGGCGACTCGACGCCGCGGTCGGCAAATGTTCTGAGTTGGACATCCGTTTCATCCGTTCGCCTTTGGCAAGCGGAACGCCAAAGCGTAAAGCCTTCGCCCGTGCCGTCAAGCAGCGCTTCGACCTTCCGTCATGCCACGGCGACTCGGTTCTTTAATCAACTTCTGGATATTGACGTGGGGTAAAACTTGGTGGCGCGGCGCGAGGGCCGGGAGAGACACCAAACTGGATTCGTCTCGTCCCTCCCGGACACCGGGACGAACAACGCTACGGGCAGACTGACTTTGTCTTAGCCGGAACAATTCGATTGGAGTTTGGGTGGAACGGGCCACTGGCCCGACAGCCGAACGCCAAGCGTACGAACCCAATGGGGCGCGATCTCCGTGCGCTCGACTGGGCGGCAGGTTGCCGCCCAGAACGGCCAAGTTGGCCGTTCCACTTGAACCAACAGCATCGTTCCAGCTTAGCGAGCAGGCCCGCGCGGCACGACGGCTGACCTTTCATTCCGCAGCCGCCATGACGGCGCGGGGCGGCGAGCATTCAGGTGGCTTACAAGAGCGGCTAAGGGGAAGAAAGCGGGAGGCGCTTAGCGGATTTCCAGCACCCGAACCTCCTGCTCAATCCAGGTGAGGATTTGCGGCAACTGCGGCAGTAACCATTGCCGCAAAACACGGTTGGACACGTTGCCCACGCGCAACCACACGATCACCGGCGCGTTGCCGCTTTGCTTGGCGCGCGCGGCAAAATCTTCGTCCTTGGTAATCAGGATGGTTTGGTTTTCCAGAGCGTAGCGCCAGATGGGTGAGTCTTCGGCCTCCCGCAGATTCACGTCCTCCACATGCTTGGCGTCGTGCCCGGCCTCCCGCAACCAGCGCGCCAGCGCCGGCGGCAGTTGGGCGTCTATCAGAAAGCACACGCGCCGGCCTTATGATTCGGCCAATACGAGCACCGGATGATCCGCCCCTTGCGCCGCGTATTCCAGGCAGGCGCGAATGTCCTCGGGTTGCAGATAGGGAAAGTCCTCCAGGATTTGTTTCTCCGGCACCCCGGCGGCCAGCAAGTCCAGCACGTCCTTGACGCGGATGCGCATGCCCCGGATGCAGGGGCGTCCACCGCATTGCTTGGGATTGAAGGTGATTCGATCCATGTATTTCATACGGGCCACCTTACTGGCTGGGCCGCTTTTTCTCAAGCTTTGCTTCCGCCTGCGGCAGCTCGGCCGGGGTGCGTCAGCCGATGCACTTCGATGCGCTTGCGGATGTTGACGCGGGGGTAAAACTTGGTGGCGCGGCGCGAGGGCCGGGAGCGACATTCCAACTTCAAAGCATCTCGTCCCTCCCGGACACCGGGACGAACAACGCTACGGGCAGACTCACTTTGTCTTGGCCGGAACAATTCGATTGGAGTTTGGGTGGAACGGGCCACTGGCCCGACAGCCGAACGCCAAGCGTGCGAACCCAATGGGGCGCGATCTCCGTTGCGCTCGACTGGGCGGCAGGTTTCAGCGGTGCTGCCAGTAAAACGGGCGGCGATGCAAGTGCATCACGGCTTTGAGGTAAAGAACGTCGCCCCGCACGCTGTAAACGATGGCGTAGGGAAAGCGGTGAAAGTTGAGCTTGCGATTGTCACCCCGGATTTTGCGCCCGCGTTCCGGCTCAGCCACGATGCGGCGCAAGGTGGATTCGAACTCGTCAAGGAAGTCATCGCCCAGGCCCGGCTGCCGGGATTCATACCACAGTGCCCCGCCTTCCAGTTCCTGATCGGCTTCAGGATGGCTGACGATGTGCATGGAGACTGGCGCGAATGTCCCGGACGGTTTCCGCCACCGGACGGCAACTGACTTTGCCGGCCTCGATCTCGCGGGAACGGCGGTCAATGACTTCCTGCCATTGGGTTTCGGCGTCGGCGTCCACAGCGTCATCAAGACTGGCAATGAGTTGCCGGGCGAGATACGCCCGATCCTGCTCCGGCAAGGCCAGCATTTCAGCGACTTTTTCAGCGGTCACGCTCATGCGCGGATAATATCGTCTTCACCGCCCGGCTGACAAGCGATGCCTTGATTTTGTTCTGCCGGTGACGACAGCGCGACGAACGACGCCACGGGCAGACCGATATTGTCTTGGCGAGCAGGCCCGCGCCGGCAGGACGGCTGCCCCTTCCGAGTTCCCGCAGCCACCATGACGGCGCGGGGCGGCGAGCGGTCGGGGCGCGTTGAACGCGACGAGTTTGCTTACACCGTTTGGCGGGACACCGGTTGGGCTACTTTTCAACGTCCAAACATGTGAGAGCGTGCGCAGGCAACCAAAATGGATCGGTGGCAACTTCAACGCCTCGGCGGTAAGCCAGCAGCGCCAAACCACAGTGCGCCCAACACCATTTCTGCTCGATGGGATACCGCTGCACCGTGACTACCATTTCTTCTGCCGTTTCTGACCGAACCGTTCCGTCTTTGCGGCCGCGTGCCCAAAGTTTCTCAAAGTCCTTTCGCTGTGCCTTAACAAAACCATTCCAGTCGCCTTTGAGCCAAGGTGAAACGAGTAGCTTTGACGCGGCTGAAAATGAAGGCGGCCTGTATGCCGCCCATATCACTTCGGATTGTCGTTCGGCCTTCTTTGCGTCTCCAAGGATTGAATACTTCAGCATCCCGCACCAAGCACTCGCATAAAGTTCCCCATCGTCTTTGGGTTCGTTCCCCCCGATCCCCGACGCATCAACCACGCGACCGGCCAATTTTTCCAATTGCGCCTGACTGGAACCGAAGATCGCACAGTGAAGCAGGTATAAGTCGGCGTGCGGGCGCATGTAGAACTGCGAAGATGTGTCCTGCATGTTGATCCCTTTTTCCACAAACGCCCCCACTTTTGCACGAACGTCGTTTTCCGATCCGGCCATCAACCACTGTAGCCAAATCCATTTCATGCAATTTGCAGCAAACCCTCGTGCTGCCGAAAAGCCGTCATTCTTTAGAACTTCGATGTCAATTTTCGACAACGGCTTATCCAATTCAGCGATCATCGCCGCCTTGCGAACACTATCCTCTAGGCTATCAACAGTCAGTTTCATTTGATTCAGTTTCAGCGAACAACGTGTTCGTTCGTAATCTCAGGAAAACCGCCTTCGGAGATGTCTGGGATTACTTCGTCATCACCCAAATGCATCAACCTGAAGCCTCTGATTCGCCAATCTGTCCATTCCTTCAACGCGCCAAGCAAGTATGCCTCTACTTTCCCCTGCTTGATGTATTGGCGCAATTCTGAAAGTCCCATCTCGTGCAGCCCCAAGTCCACCATGCCATCAAGAATCTTAGACGCATATTCGTCCAGCCATCTCGCCGACATCTGGCGCATTCCATTCATGATGTTCCATTTCAGTTGGGCAACTCCCGGCAATCTGCCCTCGCTCGCCTTGACCTCGCCAACGAAGAGAACGATGCGACCATTCTTGACCACCACCCCGTAAACGTCAGGACCAACGGTGCTGACCGGCCCTTTGGCACGAATGGCCCTGAAGCCTGGAATCTTGTTGAGGTATTTCACCCAGACTTCTTCTCCCTCCAGTCCAAGCTTCTGATTTCTATCGGTTGGGAGCAGATCGTTCAGGAGTTGCTTCGCCATGTCCCGCATCTCCCATTGCACTTTCGTCTCAACCCCCGCCTTCATGCCTTGTAGCCCTTCAGCAGTTGTCAAGGCTGACAACGTCCCAATGAAGTTGAACTCGTGCCCGGAGGGATCTACGCCATTCACCGGGTTGGCATGTGCATAGAGGTATTTATGCAGAGAGAGTGGGTCTTGGTTGTTTCCCTCATAGCTGTCCATCGTCCAAAATCTGCCCGTGCCGGGATTCAGATACCGCGCCCGCAGGTAATACAGCCCCAGGTCTTTGTCGAACCGCTCCCCGCAGTACAAATGACTGTTTGGCGTGCTGCCGCTCGGCTCAATCACCACCCCAAACGCGTCATACGTGTAGCGGTCGCTCATCACCCCTTCGGCATTGAGCACAAACCGCACGTTGCCGTGCCCGTCATACCCAAACAACTCCTCCGCCTCGGTCCCGCGTTGTTGCCGGATTAACTGATGCCCGAACAGATAGGAGCGGCTTTTGATGAACGGATCGCCATTCTCAGAAACCAGTTCCACCACATTCTGCGCGTAACCCGTCGGGTTGCGGTCGTCCACAATGAACACCGTGGTCTTGGGGTCCGTTCCCGCCGTCTCCACCTTGACCACCAGATTCCCGTCGCCGTCATAGACAAAGTCGGTGGTCTGCCCGGAAACCGTCCGCCGGACGAGGCGGTTCTCGAAGTCGTACTGGTCGGCTGCGGCTTGCGCCGGGGCGGTATGCGTGTCCCCGGTCAAGGCGACGAGGCTCAACAACAATGTCAACCAATGCTTCATGCGGGCTCTTAAAAGCTGCGCTCAGTAAACCATGCCAGCCCCCGCCCCGCAATGCGCCGCATGATCAAGTCACACGCTGGACTCCGAGAGAGATCGGACGGTCAAACGCGAATTGAACGGCGAGTGTGGCCGTTATTGGGTGCCGACGCGGTAATAGGTTTCCGGCGTGCCGGGGTTCGGCAGAAACAACTGCATCATGTCGCCGTTGCCGATGAAGTTGGTGACGTTCACCCAGGGGGCGGTGCTGAGGTTGGTGCGTGATTGCACGGTGTGGGTGCGGCCAGCCTGGGTGATCAGTGAGAAGCTGAAGTTGGTGCCCGTGTGCCACGGATTCAGGATTTGCACCGGGGTCGCCGGCGGTTCGGCGGCGCCGACGACAAACCTGCGGGTCTGGCCGGAAACCAGATTGACCTGGGCCTGCCAGCCGGTCAGCGGTTGGAACGAGGCGTCTTCAGGTTCACTGAGGTAAATTCCCGGAAAATCGTTCCGCGTGTAATTAAGATACAGCGCGTTGGTACCGGGCGCCAGCGGATTGGGCATCACACTGCTCACCACGTCGGAGGCGAGATTCGTGTATCCGCCGCTGGGGGTGTTGGTGCCGGCCAGATACGAGTAGAGATAGAGATAATCGTAATCGGCTGGACCGGTCCAGGTGAAGACATGATCGGGCGCAACGTCGGTCTGCCCTTCCGCAGGCGAAGTAACGTTGGCCTCCGGCAAATCCGACAGCTCGAGCGTATCAACGGTGACGTGGAAGGTGTATCGCCGTTCCGACGGGTGCCCGCGATTGATGTAAATCGTCCAGTCTCCCGCTTCCACCGCCGCGATCAGCTCCGCCAGGGTGGGTTGGACGGAAGAGGTGCTGTACTCCTCGCCGTCGCTGCCCCGATAGGCACTGAACGTGTTGTCGGGCGAAACGATCTCGTGCGAGGTGATCGGAGCGGGTTGAATGAAGTTAATCAAGGGGAAGACGTGGAAACCCGGATTAAGCGGGTCGGACGTGCGCTCGATGCTCAGGGTCATGAACAATTCGATTTCCGGAAGGAATTGAACTTCATCCAGCCAGGCGGCATCGGCGCCGGCAGTGGAATCGCCATCCTTGTAATAAGTCCAACGCAAGGTATGCGTTCCAGCAGGCAGGTTGATTTCATAATAGTCCCAACCCCAATCGCCGGAAATCTCCGCTTCGCTATCGCCGTTCACCGTGAATTCAAGGTAATCGTAGCCGTCCGAGTCGTCGCTGGAAACGTTCCACCAGAAGGTCAGAACGCCCGGCCCCGTCACGGTGGTTTCAATCCAGGAGGCTTCGTCATGATCAATGGCGCCGCTCTGCGCCGCGTCCGTGCCGTCGTGGGTCTCGTCAGTCTGACGAAACCAGGCGGCGTCACCGCCAGTGGTCCAGACGCCCGTCGGCTGATCCACGGCATCCGCCAGTTCGCTGTCTCCGTCCGTACCGCCCTCCACGGTGAAGTCGGAGAATTTGTAGCTGTAAAGGTCCCCGGCGCCCGTCCAATCCGGCAACGCCACTCCCAAGGCGTTGGTTGGGGTGGACAAAGTGATGCCCGAGAAGTTGTTGCTGAGATATTGAACGAACAACGTGTTGGGACCAGGGGTCAATGGCCCGGGTAAAGTCCATTGCGTGGCTGAGCCGGGGAGATCAGCCGAATAGCTGTTACCTCCACCATCATCATGCGACGCGCTAACGAAGATGGACGGCAGGTTGTCGGGTCCCGTCCATGTGAAAGTCGGGGTGGCGGTCACTCCGGTGCTCTGGTCTGTCGGGAAGAGAATTGTCACATTGCCCAACACTTCTGGAGTAACGTCGGTAATGGACACCGCGAACTCGTAGAGTTCCTCCGAGGGATGCCCTCGATTCAGGTATAATTTCCACAGACCGTTGGTGCATTCCTGGATCACGGTATTGAGATCGTTGGTCAGAAAGATAGCGCTGTTGCCATTGGTATCGCCAAGCTGCCGCCACACCCGTCCGCTGGCGGACTCCAGCCAATGAAAGGTGAGTGGCGGATTGGTGGCGGTCAGTCTCGGGTTCGGATAGTAAAAGTCATACCCATGCCAGATGGACATCCGTACCGACACGTCGGCCCGGGTGGGAGTTACCGCAAAGGGCACAACGACACTGGCGATCAACAGCCAACGCCAACAGTTGGAGACCGTAATCCGGAAGACAGACAATGACATAATCCACGTACGACTGAGTTTAAGTTTTAGGGTTCGTCACGCCGACTGCGATTCAGGCAGCGTAATTCGAACGGGAGTATGAATTTGAATCCGAAGCGTTCAAGAGAATTCATCCCGAAACTCTACGGACAACAATGTGGCTGCGGCGTCCCGCCGCAGTTCCGCATCCCCGCATCACCCGACGGCGCGCACGGAGTGACGCGCCCTACCGGTTTCAGTTATCAGCACCAGATGTCGTCCGCGAGACGCGAACGACTACCGCCGAGGGCGGCGGTGCTCCCCCATTCCCCATTCTCTTGCCATTCGTTCCCTTGTCTTCCCGTTCGCGTATTTCGCGGTTGTAGCCACTTTGGAATTAACCGCTTTTCCCCTCTCCCGACCTGACGGCCACCCTCCTTGCTCCCCGTGAGGGCCGGGGTGAGGGGATATTCATCTCACTGGGGAGCACTAGTTGGTGTGTTGGGGTAGATTTGTACTTCAGATTGGCCACGAATATCGGTGGACCGCTCTAGCCAAAGCGAACATCCCGCAAGATTTGTTACGGCTATGAAGATGCTGTAATCTTGCATCGGAACGAGTGGCAAATTTTCCGTTGGTTTCCCTCGAACGGCCATCCATCGTAAATTGTGCCGTTTGCTCCAGGAACCGAGAGTCACATTTGAAGGATTTAATATGGCTTGCCAAACTAGTTGAGTGTTCTTTTCTAGAAGAATTTCACCACTAAAATTCCAACTGTTTGTATCAACCCAAGACGGCACACCCAAAGCAAAAGTAAAAGAATTCCCCGAAGGAATACGAATACGGACGGATGAGGCAAAGCTTTCAGAAAATACAAATATCCGGTCCTGCTCTACTGAGGCATGACGTTTGGCAAAGCGAAGCAAAAGTATGACTCCGCACACGAGAAATACGCAGAACGCAATTGTATCAATGGAAAAGCGTCTTTTTGCCATAAGTTATTTTCTGCAGCTACCAGTTTGCTGGGCAAATCTTCTTTCTGCGTTGCAATCTGGCGTGGGAGTTCATCCGCAGACGAGTGGCTGCGTTACGGATCAATGCGCGCTTCCACCGCGGGATTCACGACCCAGGAGCTTTCGCGGTGTGGCAGATAGTCATTGTTCCAACGGCGACGCCAGAGGTCACTGGCGGGATCAATCACTTCCTTTCGGCGCACGGCTTCGGCATGGCCATCGGCAAACATCAGACAGGTTCGCGTTTGATGCCGGTTGGAAGGCCATTCCGCCGGAGTAGTGGGATCAATGTTGCCATCAAACGAGGCGTCCGGTTTGCTGTCGCCCAACATGATCATTTCCGATGGTCGCTTGACCTGCGATTCCTTGATTTCCGGGAACACATCCACGTCTCCGCCCAAACCAAGGCTGCCTCCGGACGGAAACGAGCCCCAGTCGTTGAAGCCGTAGGAGAAGCGGGTGGTGTGCGTGATGCCGTAGGGATCGCGAACACCTCCCGGCCCGGTGGCGCCCAGCCCGTTGGGCATTTTGTTGAGGTTCGTATCCCAGGCGCTGTTCGGATTGGCCATGGGACACCAGAACGCGGCGCGGTTGTTACCCATATAGGTCAGCAGGCGCGGCGGCCAGACGTAATAGAAGTTGGGCAGCGTGGCGGGGGTGAAGAGGCAGCCCGGGTACTTGTTCCAATCGCCGACGTACATGACGGTGGCCACGCCAATCTGGCGGAGGTTGTTGATGCACGCGGTTTGTTTGGCCTTGGCTTTGGCTTTCGCCAATGCGGGAAGCAGCATCGCCGCCAGGATCGCGATGATGGCAATGACGACGAGCAGCTCGATCAGGGTGAAACCCGGAGGTCGCGACGGGCGCAATGCGTTTTGCGACCGGTTGAAAGATTGGCTCATTGCCCGCTTTGATAAACCAATCCTTCGCTTTGGGCAATAGAATTTTAACGACCCTCAATCACACGAAATCCGTCATTCGATGAAGCCGGACAGCGGATTAAACCGCGGGTGGAAATTCAGCAACCGCGCGCTCGATCCGCCCCAGCGCTTTCTCCTTCCCGATGACTTCCAGCAAATGATACAGGCTCGGGCCATTGGGATTGCCGGTGAGGGCCAGGCGCGTGGGATGCACCAAGACGCCCACTTTGATGCCGAGTTCGGTCGCGGTCGCTTTCAGCGTTGTCTCGATGGTGGCGGCGTCAAACGTCGTCAATTGGGCAAAGGCGGCGCGGAGTTTTTCCAGGCGCGGTTTATTCTCGGGCACGAAACTTTTCTTCGCGGCTTCGGGGTCGTAGGTGATTTCGTCTTTGAAATAAAATCCGCCATAGGCCGGCAGTTCACCGAACGTCTTGATTTTGCCTTTGCAGGTGTCGAGCGCGGCTTTCACATACTTCACGTCAAAGCGGTCGGTATCCACTCCGGCCTTGGCCAGCGCGTGAACCGACATTTCGTAAAACCGATCCTCGGGCAGCTCCCGACAATACTCGCCCTGCAACCACATGAGTTTCTCGTAATCAAACTTGGCGTTGTGCCGGAGGATTTGGGGCAGATCAAAGCGCGCCACGACTTCCGCCAACGGGAGTTTCTCGGTGTTGTCCTTGGGCGACCAGCCGAGCAGGCAGAGATAATTGTTCACTGCCTCGGGCAAAAACCCCTGCGCGATATAAGCGTCAAGTGACGCGCCCTGATCCCGCTTGCTCATCTTCGAGCCTTCGGGATTCAGAATGAGTGGGATGTGCCCGTATTGAGGCGGTTCGACGCCGAACGCGCGAAACAGCGCGATGTGCTTGGCGGTATTGCTCAAGTGATCTTCGCCGCGAATGACGTGCGTGATGCCCATTTCCAAATCGTCCACCACGTTCACAAAGTGGAACACCGGCTGCCCATCCCGGCGCACCAGCACCCAGTCGGGGTCCAGTTCCTCGCGATCCGTCAACCGCCGCAACACGTCGCCCACCACAAGATCGGGAATGAGAATCGGCTCGCGCGTCATGCGGAACCAGATCGCCCCTTCCTTTTCGTAAGCGAGATCGCGCGACAGGAGTGCTTCCACGCGCCGCTGATAATTCTCGCGCCGCTGCGATTGAAAATACGGGCCGCGATCGCCTTTGGCCGGCCCCGTTGCCGCGCCGGTCAGCGGACCTTCATCCCAGTTCAATCCCAACCAACGCAAACCGCCCAGAATGGCGTCCACCGCCTCCTGCGTATTGCGCGCCGCGTCGGTATCCTCGATGCGCAAGACAAACGTGCCGCCGGTGTGCCGGGCGTAGAGCCAGTTGAACAACGCGGTCCGTGCGCCGCCAATGTGCAGGTAACCGGTGGGTGAAGGAGCGAAACGAACTCGTGGTTTCATATCAATTCAACGGTGAACAGCAGACCATAAACGGCGCCGAATGGAAAATGAAAACCATGAGCGGCATGACACGCGGGAGAAAAAGATTGCCGGAAAGCGCGTAACCAATCACTGTTGGCGGTGCTTGGCGGAGAGATGGCTGAGTGGTTTAAGGCGCACGCCTGGAAAGCGTGAGTAGCTAAACACTACCGGGGGTTCGAATCCCCCTCTCTCCGCCACTTTTCGTAGCGCGATCCTGCTGGTGACTGCCGAAGCGACTCCCGAAATCCAAGCTCCGCAAAGTCACGAAACCGTTCCCAGTTCGGGAAGCCAGCAAACAACGCGAGGCCATCCGCGCACATGTTTCTTTTGACCAAATGCAATTTTTCTTTCCGATGAAATTCTTTGGCTGGATTTTCGCGGCGCGGCGCGGCATCTTGGCGGCGCATGAAATTGATCATCATCCCGCATAGCGTGACGCTGACCGCCGCCATCGAAAACCATGTGGTTTCCAAAATCGAAAAGCTCGAGCATTTCGCCCAACGGATCATTGATGCGCGGGTGACCTTGGACCACGATCACACGCGCGCGCCGGCCAAGCAGTTTGGCTGCTCCGTGCGCATTGCCGTCCGCGGGCCGGACCTGTTCGCCCAGGATCGCCAAGCCGATCTCTATGCGGCCATCAATCTCGCCGTCAAAAAGATTGAAAGTCAGTTTCGGAAACGCCAGGGCAAGGTCAAAACCAAGCATCACATCCAGGCGTCCAAATCCAAGCAGAAGCTCAAGGAACGCGGCTTGTAAACCGGCGCCCGCGCTTCGCCAAGACCGCGGCGCTCCGACTGACTGTGGCTCTGACGCAATCTGATCTTCGCGGAAGGCGACCCTTCATTCTGCGCAGTCGGCTCGTCATGCCGATCAGCCACCCGATCATCGCCGATGGGGCGGTGGTGGTCTTGGGCGGAAAAATTCAGTCGGTCGGTCGTTGGCAAACCATTCGGCGCGAATATCCGGGTGCAGCGGTTCAGGATTTGGGCGAGGCGATCATCCTGCCCGGCTTGATCAATGCGCATTGTCATCTTGAATATACGCATCTCGCCGGAAAGTTCGCCCCCACCCGCCATTTTACCGCGTGGTTGAAAGAGATCATTGCCGCCAAAAGCGCAACGACTCGGGCCGGATTCAACGCCGCCTGGCGGCAGGGAGCGGCGCAGTTGATTCGCACCGGCACGACCACCGTGGCGGATATCATCTCACAAGCGACGTTGCCCTCGTCGCCAACCGCCCTGCGCGTGTTTGCTTTTCTGGAAATGACCGGGATAAAGTCCCGGCAAAGTCCGGGATACCTCGTCGCCGCCACCGCCAGAAAAATCAAAGCTCTCCACGCGCGATCACAACTCGCCGGATTTTCGCCCCATGCGCCCTACTCCACCACCACCAGTTTGTTGGAACACACCGCGCGCGTGGCTCGACGTCAACGTTGGCGAGTCACCACGCACGTCGCGGAATCGGCGGAAGAGTTCGACATGTTTGCCGCCCACCGCGGTCCGATGTTTGATTGGCTCGGCTCACTGCGGAATGAAACCGATTGGGGCAATTGTTCGCCGGTGGAACATCTGCACCGCGCGGGTTTGTTGCGCGCCAATTTTCTCGCGGCCCACGCAAACCATCTCACCGACCATGACCTCGCCCTGCTTCGGCGCAGTGGAGCGAGTGTGGTGCATTGTCCACGCAGTCATGAGTTTTTCAGCCATGAAAAATTTCCTTTCGCCAAACTTATTGCCGCCGGCATCAATGTCTGTCTCGGCACCGATAGTCTGGCGACCATCCGTAAACAACGCGGGCAATTGCCCACGTTGGACTTGTTCGCGGAAATGCGCGCATTTGCGCGAAGACATCCGCGCGTCTCACCCGCCATCCTGCTCCGCCTGGTCACGGTGAATGGGGCTCACGCCCTCGGCTTGACTGGAAAGATCGGTGCGCTTTCCCCGGGTGCGTTCGCGGATGTCATCGCGATTCCCTGCCGCGAAAAACTCGCGGACGTACCCGAAGCTGTTCTGCATCATCGCGGCGACATTTCCGCCAGCCTCATCAACGGCACCTGGACCATCGCCCCGCATTGACGGAGCGCGGACGGTCCCCGTCCGCAGCGCGTCGCCGCTAGAAAACCTTACAAAACTCCCAAAGTCCCCGCATTCTCCCACGCTGCGACTGGGGGAACAGTCGCGCTCCGTCTCCGCATTTGGACTCGCAAATCGCAAATCGTAAATCGTAAATTACCCCCGTGTCATCACTTGACGCCGAACTCCAGCAACGCCTCGCCGCCATCCGCGCCAGCGGATTGCTCCGCGAATTGCGCCGCGTGGATTCTCCCCAAGGCCCGCGCATCGAGATCGCCGGGCGGACGCTGACGAACTTTTCCTCGAACGATTACCTGGGGCTGGCCAACCACCCGACCCTGAAGGAAGCCGCCATCAAAGCCATTGAAAAATTTGGCGCGGGCGCGGGCGCTTCGCGGTTGATCTGCGGTTCACTCGCTCCGTTTCATGAATTGGAAACGACGTTGGCCGCGTTCAAAGGCGCGGAAGCGGCGCTGACCTTTGCCACGGGTTACGCCGCCGCGCTCGGTACCATCACCGCGCTTCTGGGGCCAAAGGACATCATCATTCTGGACAAGCGGGTTCATGCGTGTCTGGTGGATGCCGCCAAGCTCAGCGGTGCCAAACTCCGCGTCTTCGCCCACAACGACCTGAACGACTTGGAAGATATTTTGAAGTGGGCGCACCAACGTGAATCGGCCGTCAGCCATCAGCCATCGGCCATGCTCGTCGTCACGGAGAGTGTCTTCAGCATGGACGGCGATGCCGCGCCGCTGCGCGAAATGGTCGCGCTCAAGGAAAAATATGGCGCGTGGCTCCTGGTGGACGAAGCGCACGCTACCGGACTTTACGGCGCGAATCGTCGCGGCGTGGCGGAAGAACTGGGCGTGAGTGACCGCATCGAAATCCAGATGGGCACACTGGGCAAAGCGCTGGGCGCGAGTGGCGGTTACATCTGCGGCCGGCGCGCCTTGATTGATTTTCTCATCAATCGCGCCCGTAGTTTTATTTTCAGCACCGCGCCCGTGCCTGCCGCCGCCGCGGCGGCGATGGCAGGAATAAAACTGGTTCAATCCGATGCTGGACAAAAATTGGTTGAGCAACTTTGGACGCGTGTGGCTGAGTTCAAATCAGAAATCGGGAATCGAAAATCGAAAACCACCAGCGCCATCATTCCGATCATTCTCGGCGATGCAGCAACGGCGGTGAACGCGGCCCAGGCGCTGCGGGAACGCGGGTTCTTCGTTCCAGCCATTCGCTATCCAACCGTCGCCCGCGGCGCGGCGCGACTGCGCGTCACCGTGACGTCCGCTCACACGACGGCGCAAATCCACGCCCTGAGCCAGGCGTTGCTCGCACTTTCACCTCACCCTTTGGAATTTCAAAATGTCTCTCGCCCCGCTTGTTCAACTTGATCGCGCTTACGTCTGGCATCCGTTCACACAGATGCGCGACTGGCTCAAGCGCGAACCCATTGTCATTACGTCGGGAAAGGGAGCAATGCTGCGCGACGTTTACGGCAACGAATATCTCGATGCCAATTCGTCCATCTGGACGAATCTGCACGGCCATCGGCATCCGAAAATCAATGCGGCAATCATTCGGCAACTGAACAAAATCGCGCACAGTTCCGCGCTGGGCTTCGCCAATGAACCGGCAAGCTTGCTGGCGGCGGAACTGGTGCAGTTGGCCAATAAAATTTGCGATTCGCGGTTTCCGATTCATGGCCCGAAAAACAAGACGACCCGTAAATCTGAAATCGCAAATCCTAAATTGGAAAAAGTGTTTTTCAGTGATAACGGTTCAACCGCGTTGGAAGTCGCCTTAAAACTCGCCTACGAATTTACCCGGCGCACGCGCGGTCACGCCACGCCGCGCAAATCCGCGCAGAAAGCGAACCCACAACCTCGCTTCCTTTCCTTGAGCGGCGCTTATCACGGCGACACCGTCGGAGCCGTTTCGCTCGGACACATTGATCTCTTTCACAAAACCTACGGCGGTCTGCTGTTTCCGACGGATCAAGTAATGGCGCCGGCCTGTTATCGCTGTCGTTTCAACCGAGCCAAACCGCAACGCGCAGACGCGCGCACCTATCGGAAGTGCAACTGGGAATGTGTCACCCAGGTGGAACGGAAATTCGTCGCCCAAAAAAAGCGTGGCAACCCGTATGCCGCCTTCGTTTTTGAACCGCTGATGCAAGGCGCCGCGGGCATGATTCCGCAACCCACCGGCTGGTTACGGCGCGTGGCGGAAATTGCGCGCGCGCATGACGCGCTGCTCATTGCGGATGAAGTCATGACCGGTTTCGGTCGCACCGGCCAAGGTAGCGTAGGCTTCCAGCCTGAGAGTTCAGGCGGCATCCCTGCCGCCTGGTCACGGAACAAGGATGTTCCGCCAACCCGCAGGCAGGATGCCTGCGCTACACTGTTCGCCAGCCATCACGAGGGCGTTCAACCGGACTTCCTTTGTCTCGCCAAGGGACTCACCGGCGGCTATCTGCCGATGGCGGCCACGTTGACCACGCAGCCAGTTTTCAATGCCTTTCTCGGCGAGTATCACGAGTTCAAATCCTTTTTCCACGGACACAGTTTCACCGGCAACCAACTGGGGGCGAGCGCGGCGTTGGCCAGTTTGGAACTCTTGCGGCAGCCGGCTTCCCGCCAAGCCCGCAAGCGACTGGAACAGACGTTTGCCACCGAACTGGAAACGCTCTGGTCGCTGCCGCAGGTCGGAGATATTCGGCGCGTCGGTTTGATTGCGGGAGTCGAGCTGGTGAAAAACTGGCGGACGCGCGCGCCCTATCCGTTAGCCGAGCGGGCCGGCATCCGCGTTTGTGAAGCCATGGCGCAACGTGGGGTTCTGACCCGGCCCGTGGGCAACGTCATTGTGTTAATGCCGCCCTACTGCATGACCGCCGTGCAGATCAAACGCATGATCGCCGCGCTGCACGACGCCATCGCCGAAACGCTGCGATAGCCAGCCGCAGCGGAACGTCAGGAGTTTTTACCCCGGCGCAGCCACGCTCATCAAACGGATGAGTCCAGCCGGGTTCGGTGTTAACTTCACGCACGGAGCTGGCGGGCTTGCCCCCAATCCTCACTGGTAACGCAGAATTACTTTCAGTTGCGGCTCAATGGCCTGCGCCCAGATGGTGTAGCCCTTCTCCGTCAGGTGTAGAAAATCCGGCATGATCTCCTTGGCGAGCGAGCCGTCCGCTTCAATCAATTGCGAGCCAAAGTCCACATAACGGATGGTGTCGCCGTCCGCCAGTTTGGCCAGCGCTTGATTCACTTGCAGCAATTTGCCGCGTTGATGGTTGAACGTCTGGCCGCGTGGGAAAATCCCCAGCAACACCAACTTGGTATTCGGCAAACGAACGCGGATTTCCTTCACGATGGTGACCACGCCTTCCAAAATCTGCGACGCCGAGTATTGCTCAGTGCCGTCCTTGTTGTTGTTGGAGTTGTTCGTGCCAATCATCAAAACGGCCGCTTTGGGCTGCACGCCATCCAATTGCCCGTGGGCGAAGCGCCACAGCACATGCTCGGTGCGATCGCCACTGACACCAAAGTTCAAGCACCGGCGCGCCCCATAAAATCGTTCCCAAACCGCCTTGCCGGCGCCCTCCCAACCTTGCGTGATGGAATCCCCGATGAACACCACGTCGCACGGACCGGGATTATCCTTGGCGCGCTGAATTACCTGGGCTTGGCGGTTCGTGATACCGCCGGTGCGCGACACGGGCACGATGGCTGGATTGACCGAATCATCGGGAGCGGTCCAACCGGAAGTCGGCGCGGAAGCGATAAGTGCAAGCAGAGCAACGAGTGGAAATATCTTTTTCATTTGGCAGAACTCAGGATGCCGAGAGTCAGGCCGCGCTGTCAATGCGCGGGATTGGCTCTTACTTACGAGCCGGAGATGTTGGATTGAATTTCTTTCGCCCCTGACGAGATTTTTCATTCTGGTTGGACAAGTTGCCCAGCCATAAATGGCTGGGCTATTTTCGGAAATGCGTTTCTGTCATTGGCTGCGGTTTCATCGGGCGCGGCCTCGTTCCTGAAAATAGCCCAGTGCTTTAGCGCTGGGTGCAGCGTCAACAACCCGCCCCAGTCCCGTCGGGACGGTAGAAAATTCCTTTCGCCCCTGGCGGGCCTTTGACATTTCGTAAACGATCAATCCAACCATAAATGGCTGGGCTATTTTCAGAAATGCGCTTCTGTCATTCGCTGCGGTTTCATCGGGCGCGGCCTCGTTCCTGAAAATAGCCCAGCGCTTTAGCGCTGGGCGCAGCGCCAATAACCCGTCCCAGTCCCACAGGGACGGTAGAAAATTCCTTTCGCTCCTGGCGGGTCTTTGGCATTTCGTAAACGATCAATCCAATCATGAATGGCGGGTTTTGTCAGAGCATGGTATCAACGCCGATCATTGGACGGTATCGAGTATTTCGCTCAGAACGGCGCTATCCGCCGCCACGTTAATAGCCGCCGACTTGTGGCGGCAGGCATCTTGCCTGCCGTAGAGCCGGGCTTCCAGCCCCGTTGGAACAAACTCTTCCAAAATCATGGCATTCGAAAATCTCATGAGCTTTCAGCATATAACGCCCCATCCGGGTGGCAGGATGCCACCCTCTACGGCAGGCTGGGAAGCCCGCCGCCACGTCAATGGCCGCCGACTTGTTGTTCCTGAATATACTCCTGCTTCAGCCCCAGCTTTTCCGGCGCGTGCAGCACCAGCATCTTTTTGCGCACGTCGCCCGGCACGTCCCGCTGGGTGGCCCGGCTCAAACCCAGCATCAGCAAAATCGCCAGCGGCACGGTCCAGATGGCGGGTTGTTCACACAAAATCCGCAACAGCGGATGTTGCGCCCAGAAATCGTTCATGGGGGCAAACCCGGCAAAGAGTTTCCCCATCGGCCCCGGGTCCGAAGCGAGATTGCTCAGATTGGTCAAGGTGACCGCAATGAGCGCGCAGATGCCACCGGACAACATCCCCACCGCCGCGCCTTTCATCGTCATGCCGCGCCACCAGACCGACATGAACAGCAGCGGAAAATAACTGGCCGCAGCGATGGCAAACGCCTGTCCCACCATGAAATTGATTTCCAGCGGCTCCACCAGGCTGCCCAGCAAAATGGAAACCACCCCGATCAAGACCGAGGCGATCTTGAACATCCGCATCCGTTGTTCGGGCGTGGACTTGGGTTTCAACATGCGCCCATACACATCATGCGCCAATGCGCCGGTCATGCTGACCAACAAACCGCTGAACGTGCTCATGAACGCCGCAAACGCCCCGGCACAGGTGATGCCCGAAAGGATCGAGCCGAGCGGCGCGTATTTTTCATTCAGCAAACGGGGCAGTTCGAGGACGATTTTGTCCGTGCCTTTCGCGCCAATGCCGGAATACAGCTCGGGAAATAGATTGCGCCCCATCACGCCGAACACGGGTGGGAACACGTAAAAGATGCCGATGAGAATCATCACCCACATGGTGGTGCGCTTGGCCGCGCCGCCGTCGGGGTTGGTGTAAAAGCGCACCAGAATGTGCGGCAAACCCGCTGTGCCGCAGATGAGCGCGATGATGAGCGAGTAGGTGTAAAGAAGCGAATAGGGCTTGGCGGCCTCGCCGGTGATGCCCGCGGCCTTGGCGGCTTTGGTTGTGAGCGGGCCAAAGGGGGAAAGCCAGGTGGCATCGCCGGGGGCTTTTTCGGGAAGTGGCTTGCGAACGACAACTGATTCAGCAAGCACCTCTGAACTAGGAAGAACTCGAAATGCGGCATCCCCTACCGCTACAAGACTTAGGTCACAAGCCTCAAACGACTGTTCGATATACTCCTTAAGTTGAGACGTTGTAGCGCCAGAGCTAGAATTCCCAACAAACAAATTCGTGGGCCAAAATGGTCGATTTAGCCCTAGCTTGGTAAGTTTCCCTTGCAACAAGCTATCTAATTCAGCGGCCAATGTTTTCGCGGGTGGAATTAGCGTCCGTTTGGTTAGGTCGGCGTATAATTGCAACAATTGATCAGATGTAACGGCTGTAAAATTGAAGCTCACTTCTTTACCGTGGATGCCTGCGGGCAACGGCAAATCTTTCATGAGAATCTGACGGGAGGACATTCCATAATTGTTTTGCTCCAGTTGCTTCCCATAACTCCCATACACCGCCATGAGCACGAAGATGGGCACGGAGATGGCGAACATCTTCATCCAATACTGAAACGCCTGCACCAGCGTGATGCCTTTCATACCGCCGAGCGCGACGTTGAGCGTGATGACCGCGCCCACCAGCACCACGCCTGCCCAATACGGCAACCCCGGGAAGATGTAGGCCAGCGTCGTCCCCGCGCCTTTCATCTGCGGCATCGTGTAGAAGAAGCCGATGAACAACACGAACACCACGGCGATCTTGCGGAACAACGGCGAGTCGTAACGCCCTTCGGCGAAATCGGGAATCGTGTAGGCGCCAAAGCGTCGCAACGGCCCGGCGATGAACAGCAGCAAAAATAGATAGCCGCACGCGTAACACACCGGATACCACAGCGCGTCGTAGCCGCTCGACATCACCATGCCCGCGATGCCCATGAAACTCGCCGCGCTCAAATACTCGCCCGAAATCGCGCTGGCGTTCCAGCCCACGCTGACGCTGCGACCGGCCACAAAGAAATCACTGGCGGTGCGGGCTTGCTTCGCCGCCCAGAAACCCATCCAAATCGTTACGACGACCGTGATGGCGCTGAAGGCGAGGATGTAATAGTCAATGTTCATGATGGTTTTGCCACAGAGTCACAGAGGTGCAGAGTATAAAAGCCGAAGCGAATTTTTCATCTCCGTGGCTCAGTGTCTCTGTGGCTGACTTCTTTCACTTCCTCCTCCTCCAACGCAATTGAGCGGCGGATGAAATAAAACGAAATGATCCACACGGCGGGAAAGAAACCGATGCCCAACAAAAACCAGCTCAAGGTAAAACCCAGGATGCGGGTGGCCATCAATTCCGGCGCCAGATAATTCGCCAGCGGCATTCCCAACACGACCAGCAGGAACGCGAGGGCGCAGGTGATGGAGAGTTTGAGTTGTTTGCGCATCAGCGAACGCAAAAATGCTTCGCCATGCACTTCGGACGATTTTTCCGGAACCTGGGTTTGCATGAGCCGGAAAGGTTTTAACGAAGTGGCGACCAAATTCCAAGCGGTAATCCACCCTCGCTCCCTTAACTCACGCTGCTCGGGCGATTCTTGAGCAATAATTCCACGTAAGGCAGATCGGCGGGCTGGGTGACTTTGGGATTCGGCATCGAGTTGGTTACCAGGCGAACGGGTTGCCCGATGAGTTCGCAGGCGGTGGTATCATCCGTGATTTGCAGGCCGCGCGCGCGGACTTCGGTGAGGGCGCGGCGGATCACCGACACGCGAAATGTTTGCGGCGTTTGCACCGCCCAGAGCCGGGTCCGATCCACGTTGCGGCTGATGGTTAAGCCGTCCGCACTTTCCTTGATGGTGTCGGTCACGCGTTGCGCGGCAACCGCCGCACCGACCTCGCGCGCGGCGGCAATCGTGGCCATCAACAATTCATTCGTGGTGCAGGGGCGCGCGCCATCTTGAATGGCGACAATCCCGGCTTCGGACGAAAGCGCGACCAACCCGTTCCAGACGGAATCCTGCCGTTCCGCGCCGCCGACCACCAAGCGATGCGGTTTGGTGAAACTAAATTGTTGCGCGAGTTCGGCGAAGGCGGATTGCATTCCGTCGCGCACGACGAGGATGATTTCGGCAATGCCGGGCGCGTCGTTGAAACATTGCCAGGTGTGCGCGATGACGGGTCGCCCGGCGGCGACGAGGAAAAGTTTGTCCACGTCCGGCCCCATGCGGGTGCCCTTCCCGGCGGCGACGATGACGGCGCTGTTCATGGCGCGGAGTCTAAAGTCCAAAGTCCAAAGTCCAAAGTCCAAAGTCAGATACGTCCCGGAGCGCGGGCGGTCCCCGCCCGCAGCGCACCGCATGTCGGAAGCCGTCGAGTTTTTTAGTGATTTCGTTGTTGGCCACGCGCTGCGACCGGGGACCGGTCGCGCTCCGCCGGCTGGAAGCCGACGCTCCCGGGTGTTTCAACTCCGCCCTTTTCAATCCGCCGCCTTTTGCTACGCTCCTGCTCCCTTGGGGAGGTGGCGCGCCCGCAATCCGGCCGGACCTTTCCGAACTTATGGCATTGATCGTTCAGAAATATGGCGGCAGTTCCGTAGCCAACATTGATCGCATTAAAAATGTGGCACGGCGCGTGGCCGGCTACCGACAACGCGGCGAACAAGTGATCGTCGTGGTTTCCGCCATGAGCGGCGTCACCGACGGCCTGATCAAACTGGCCAAGGACATTGTGCCGCTGCCCAGCGAACGCGAGCTGGACATGCTGCTCGCGACTGGCGAGCAACAAACCATCGCCTTGATGGCCATCGCGCTGCAGGCGCTGAACGTGCCGGCAATTTCCATGACCGGCGCCCAAGCGGGCATCGTGACGAATGGCGTTCACACCAAGGCCAAGATTCACAACATCACGCCGCGCCAAGTGCATCAGGCCTTGAACGCCGGCAACGTCGTCATCGTGGCCGGTTTCCAAGGCGAAACGGAGGAAGGTCAGATCACCACCCTGGGCCGCGGCGGTTCGGATTTGACGGCGATTGCGCTGGCGGCGGCGCTGAAAGCGGATCTGTGTCAAATCTACACGGATGTGGATGGCGTTTACACCGCGGATCCGCGGCTCGCGCCAGGCGCCCATAAACTGCCGGAGATTTCCTACGACGAAATGATGGAACTGGCGAGCTTGGGCGCAAAGGTGATGCAAACGCGCTCGGTCGAGTTTGCCAAAAAATTCAAGGTGATCTTTGAAGTCCGCAGCAGTTTGAACGACAACCCGGGAACCATTGTGAAAGAAGAAACCAAAAGCATGGAAGACGTCGTCGTCCGCGGCGTTTCCTTTGACAAGAATCAGGCAAAGGTCACGCTCGTCGGCGTGCCGGACCGACCCGGCGTCGCCGCGCAGGTGTTCAAGGCCATCGGTGACGCCAACATCAACGTGGACATGATCATTCAGAATATCGGGCACGGTAACGGCTCGCGCGCCACCGACCTTTCGTTCACGGTGGACAAACCCGACCTGGCCAAGGCGAAGAAGGTCATTGACCAGCTCAAAGCGGAACTGGGCTTTCGCGATCTGCTGTCCGATGAGCAAATTGGCAAGCTCTCGATCGTTGGCGTCGGAATGAAGTCGCACTCGGGCATTGCGGGAAAACTCTTCGAGACCCTGGCCAACGAGGGCGTCAATATCGGCATGATTTCCACGAGCGAAATCAAGGTGTCGGTCATCATTGACGTCGCGCAAGGCGACAAGGCGGTAAAAGCCGTCCACCAAGCGTTCATCGGCTGATCGGTGCGCGGCGTAATTCGCGCAATGCTGGAACAGCGCGGTTAAGGTTGGAAATCGGTGTCAAAACTTCCCGACATCCCGGCGCGAAACCGATTCAATTTGCCTTCGTCGTTTCCGCCACCAGTTGACTGAGATTGGCGATCTTTTTCTCCAACTGGTCCGTCGGCCAGAGGTTCAATCGCGCCATATCCCGATACAACCCCAGCGCCACCGGCCAATCTCCCAGGCTCTCCGATAATCGCGCGGCTTCCATCCCGGCGCGCTTTTTCCAATACGGGTCCGCGGTTTCACCCGCCGCGAGTTGTTTGTCCCAATAAACGTCGAGGTCGTAGTTTCGCGCCTGCCGCAACAGGTTCGTGGTCAGCGTGCCGTCAGTTTGCAGCGCGGCCTGCTTCTCCAATACGGTCGCCAACCCATTCAACGCCTGGCTGCGCGTCGCCACATTGGCGGACGGAATCGTCAACGCCTGCTGATAGGCGTTGGAGGCGGTGAGGTAATTCGCCGGTTCGGCGGCGGCCAATTGCAACGAACAATTTCCAACCTCGCCCCACGCCTGCGCCACCAGTTCGTTGGTGGGATATTCGGTAATGACGGCTTGAAACGCCTGCCGCGCCTGTTCCAACCGCTCGAATTTATTCGTCACCGACGGCACCATTTTCATGGCCACGCCGCCATACGCGAACAGCGCCTGCACTCGCAACGCCACGGGACAATTCGTGTCGCTCATGATGTTGCTGAAATGCTCCAGCGCGTCGGGCAGCGAGCGCGGCAGCGCGGCGCGACCCGCCATCAGGTGCGCTTCGTAGGTCAACGAGGAGTTCTTCCAGTTCTGGAACAACTGCTTGTATTGAATCTCCGCTTCGCTGTAGGCACCACGACCGAAATAGAAATCGGCGATCCACCATTGCGCCCGTGGCGCGAGCGCATTGCCGGGAAATTGCGCGACAAAGTTGGTGAACAACGTCAGCGCATTCGTCTCCGCACCGCTGCGCGCCGTGGCCAGGGCCATTTGAAATTCCACCTGCGGCCGCAGGCGATTGGTCGGAAATTGTTCCAGCCATTTCTGATAGTCTTGCAACACGGCGGCCCAATCTCCGATCGCTTCGCGCATTTTGGCAATCATGAGTTCCACTTCCGGTCGCAATTCCGATTGTGGATAACGTCGCACGAACTCTTCACAAATCCGCTGTGCCTCGGTGGTGTCGTGCGCGTCCAGATATGCTTGGGCGACGAGCAGGACGCTGTTGGCCGCAAGCTCACTGGCCGGATTGGCCTCCAAAATGCCCCGCATGGCCGCCTCGGCGGTGGAGAGCGCAACCGTCGCTCCGGGAGTCGCCAACCCCGCCCGCAACGCTTGATAGCTGGCCAGCGGACGCAACGCCGCATCCAGCGCGGGCCACTGCGGCAGCAATTCCAGCACGGCTTCGTAATTGGTTCGCGCGCCGGCAAAGTCTTTCAGTTGATACAGGGCATCGGCCCATTTGAGCTTCGCCACCGCCAGATCCTCCGATACCGGCAATTGTTCCGCCGCCGCCGCAAACGCGGTCGCACTCGCGGTATAATTGCTTTGCACCCAGTAAACCCAGCCCAGATTCAACCGCGCCCGGCCCGCGTAACTCGACTGGGGAAACTCCTGCAAGACCTTCTGAAAACAATTCGTCGCCAGACTCAGCCGATCAATCTGGACCTCGTTGGTCTCGCCGCTCGGCAACCGTCCCACCTGCTGTTTCAGGTAAAGCTCGCCCAGCGTCAGCCACGCGACATCCGCCGCCGGCGCGTTGGTGGTTTGCGCAAGATACGCTTCCAATCGTTGCGCCGCCGCGCCGATTTTATTCTGCCGCAATTCCAGCCCCACGATCTGGCTTAACGCCTGACGCTCCCACGCCGCCGGGGTGTTGGTCAGATTTCGTGCCCACGTCGAAATCGCCTCATCATTGCGCTGCAAGCGTTCCAGTAAATCGGCGCGCCGGGCGACACTGCGGGCCAACCGCTCGCGCCGCGGCAAACCTTCAGCCACGGCCACCAGTTGCGCGCTTTCAGTAGCGGCCGCTTCGAGATTATTCCGCGCCATCAACGTGCGGCACAACCAATCCAGGCGCTGCCATTCCAGTTCGCCTTGCAGACTTCCGGCAATCTTATGCAGGGTTACCTCCGCATCCGGATACAACTTCAATTCAAATTGCGCCTGAGCCAGCAACAAGAAGCCACGCGCCGCCAGCTCGCTGCCGCGCGCACTCACTTCCGCCTGGCGAAACGGACCGTCCGGCTGTTTCAACAACGTCACCACCTCGGCCCAATTCGTCTGTTGCGCGTAAGCCACCGCTTCGTTCACTGCCGCTTCCAACCGTTGCGTGGAGAGCGGAAAATCCCGCGCCAGACGACCAAAGGACGCGGCGGCCTGCGGATATTGCTTGGCCGCCAGTTGCGCGTTACCGATCCAATACAAAAATGAACCTTGCGCGGAACCGGCCGTCTCGAATTGCGCCTGGAGCAAGGCGGCGGCCTCGCTGAACTTTTTCTGATGATACATCGCCTCGGCCTGCAACAGCAGCGCCTGGGAGAGCTTTTCGGATTGAGGAAAATCCTTGATGAATTCGCCGAACTCGAACTCGGCGCGATCCCAGACTTCAATCCGGAACGCCTCGCTGGCCGAATCGAACGCCTGCTTTTCACTGGCGGCAAACGCCGTCGCGGAGATGCCGCCGCTTCCCAGCAGACATCCCAGCCACAGCAACAACCACCCACATTTCATGGCGCGAATGGTAACGAGCGCTGGCCCCGGTCGCAAAGCCGGAAATCAAACCACCCTTTGCCGACTTTTACCGCGCGCGGCTCCACAACACGGCAAGACTTGAGCGAGGTTGAACCTTGCGACAGACGACTCACTCCAAAAAAATTTGGCGGAAAAATCACAACCCGCTTGACATCCTTCATGGGCGCGGCAGCGCATGGACGCCTAGTTTCTTATGAGACATCATCGATTTGTCTCCGCCAGTGACAAGTAATGGGCGACCTGCTCGTCTATGAACGGATCGCTCTTGCGCGGATGCGTGGCTCGATAATCACTCAACCATCGAAGTCGACTCAACCACTGCTTGTCTCGCTCCGCAACCGGCGTCGCCTCAGTGACTGCTCCGATATACATAATATCTGCGTGTCCAACTCACTCTCCAGCGTCTCAATCGCCTCGTTTGTATCGCCAGTGCGGATGGCCTTCAAAACACCTGCCGCCTTCGAGAAATCAGCCGTCGCACGCCGAACCTCTGGCCTACTCATCTGGGCCAAGTAACTGTCCACGGTGTGGCGAGCCTGCCAACGGCCAAGAAAGAACCCGGCGGCGAGCGCCGCAATCACCGCGAGCAAAACAAGGAGCTTCGATTTCATGGGCGTGTGAATGATGCCTATCAGTTAAGTGATCCACAGTTGCATTGGCCTGTTTGCCGTGTGATCATTGTGTCCGTAAATTGAGGTTGTCCAAACTACTTGTCAAGCTGTGGCTTCCCAAAGGGTGTGATTGGAAGTGACGGTCAATTGAGGCCGAGTTTTGGCGTGGACCAGTAGCGCGACCAGAGTTGGTTGGCGCGGGCCACGCGTAGGCCTAGCATGGCTTCGGCGTTGGTTTCCTTCCACCAACTGCCCGCCAGTTTGAGCCGTTGTTGAATCACATGCCGATGGCCGCTTTCAATCTCGCCGGAGCCGATCTCCAGTCCCGCCGTCCGTGCGCCCGCATAGTCCAGATGCGCCCGCCGTTCGCTCAAGTAGCGGTACGCCGCCCGCACGGGCGCGGTCGGCACGCCTTCGGGTTCGAGGTGCGCAGTCAACGCCCGCAGCACGGCCGACACCTTGTTTTCCAGCAACCGGCTTTGTTGGCGGCGGCGCCAGCGTTCGGGATTTTTGGGGTGAATCACCGTCGCGGCCGCCGCGAGGTATTCGCTCACGTGGTAGAAGTCCAACAAGTAATCACCTTGCGCGCCGAACTGTTCCTGGAACTGGGTGAGAATCCAGGCCGCCCCGTCGCCCACCCCATGGACGTGCGTGCGTGCGCCCAGCCCGGCGGCTTGGGCCGTGGCCCGCCACATCGCGCCAGCCAGCGTCACGCTGCCCAAGGTGGCGCCGTAGCAGGGCGTGGCCGAGTCTTTGGGCCGAGCCAGACACAAACGCGCTTCGCGCCAGATGAGTTGTTTGCCGCAGCGACGATCTTCGCTGTGGGTGGGCGGCACCATGATGGGAATCAGACTGCCGTCCAGTTGCGTGACCAGCGTGCGGACCGCGCGTTTGGGCGGCGTGACGGCCAAGGCGCTGATCCGCGCCCCGTGCGCCAAGGTGTGCTGGCGCACCGCTGTGGCCGTCACGTCCAGCCCGTAGTGTTCCCGCACGCGTTGAGCGGCGCGGGCAAAACTTTCCTCGGCCCCGAAATCCACCAGCGCCCGTTGCAACCGCCGCGAACGGCCGCGCGGATTCACCCTGGCCCGTTGGCAGAAGGGGCGCAACAACCGGCCGCGCCGGCCCAGCCGCCATTGCGTCTCCTGGACTTCCACCCACCCAAAGGTGGTCTGCCACGTCAGTCTTTTTTTTTACCGTAGTGAATGGCATCCGGATGGCGCTGGGGCACCTGGGCTTGGGTGTGGGCCTCGGCTTCGCGGGCCCACTGGCCCAAAAGCTCCTGAGCCAATTGGCGCACCTGCGCGCTCACGCGCGCTTCGGCTTCATCGGCGGTGCAGTCGTCGGTGACGGATTGGTCGAGCGTATCGGCCAGTTCGTGCAGCCGTGCCAGCACGTCGGGCCGATGCGCCAACCGCTCTTCCAGGGATCGGCGGGAAGGGGAAACGTTTTTGGATTTCGGTCGTTCATCGTTCATGAACCACTTCAAATATACAAAATCGTTCCAAGGCGCCAGGGCTAAATCACTTACAAAAAATTAGCCTTTGACCGTCACTTCCAATCACACCCCTTCCCAAAGCGAGCATTTTAAGTATTCCTATAACCGCCGACATGACGCAGCGGGCCTTCCAACCACAAGCCAAGCGTTGGGTCAAACGGACGACCGCCCTTGGTTCGGGGCGAGCACCGGCGCGACCGCGTCTTGGACTGCGGCAGTCCGCTGCCGCTATGGAATCATCGGCCCGCAACGGGAAAGCGGCAGAAGCCTGCCGCAGTCCAAAACCTTGCGGACAGAGGCGCCATTCTCCATCCGGACCCCACCTTCATGGGGTTACACTCGTTCGGTGCCACGGCGATGGTTTCCGCGAACAGACCGAGGACGTGCGTGCGCGACAGTGCGGACGACGCCCTGTCATCCTATCAGTTGCCTTCGTTGTGGTTCAGGGGCGTGCGGGAACGCGTCCCTCCCAAATACGCTACAGGACGGAGCGCAAATAGCATCCGGTATGGCTGCGCGGCCAGGTGATCGCCTCTTCGGGTGTCCCCTGCCCGACCACTTCGCCGCCGCCTTCGCCGCCTTCCGGTCCCAGATCAATGATCCAATCGGCCATCTTGATAACGTCCAGGTTGTGCTCGATCACGAGCAGGGTGTTTCCGGCAGCGCGTAATTTGAACAAAACTTCCAGTAATTTAGCGACGTCGTGGAAGTGCAGTCCGGTGGTCGGCTCGTCCAGAATGTAAAGGGTGCGCCCGGTTTGTTTACGGCTCAGCTCGGCGGCCAGCTTGACGCGTTGCGCTTCGCCGCCGCTGAGGGTGGTGCCCGATTGGCCGAGGCGCAGGTAACCCAAACCCACTTCGGCCAGCGTCAGGCACGGCTCGTGAATCTGCGGCACGGCCCGGAAAAAATTCACCGCTTCATCCACGGTGAGATTAAGCACGTCGGCAATGTTCAATCCTTTGTAGGCGATCTCCAGCGTCTCGCGATTGTAGCGTTTGCCGTTGCAGCTTTCGCACGTCACATAAACCGGCGGCAGGAAGTTCATCTCGATCTTGATCAGGCCGTCGCCCTGACATTTCTCGCAGCGACCGCCTTTCACGTTGAAACTGAAGCGGCCGGAGGCATAGCCCCGCACTTTGGCGGCGGGCAGCCGCGCGAACAGATCGCGAATGGCGTTGAACATCCCCGTGTAGGTGGCCGGATTGCTGCGCGGCGTGCGACCGATGGGCGTTTGATCAATCACCACGATCTTTTCCAACCCTTCGTAGTTGCGGATTTCCTGATGCGCGCCCGGGCGCTCTTTCGAGCCGTAAAATTTCCGCATCAGGGCGCGGCGCAGCGTGTCATCCACCAGGGTGCTTTTTCCAGAACCGCTCACGCCCGTCACGCAGGTGAACAATCCGATGGGAATGCGCACGTTGATGTCTTTCAAATTATTTTCGCTCGCGCCCAAAATTTCAATCGCGCCGCGCTCGGGCGAAAATTTCTTGCGTTGTTGGGGCACGGGAATGTTCAACTCACCGGTGAGATAACGACCGGTCAACGAGCGGCGGGCGCGCTTGATTTCCTCGAGCGATCCCGCCGCCACAATCTCGCCACCATGCACCCCGGCGCCCGGACCGAGATCCAGAATGTAATCCGCCGCGGCAATTGTGTCCGCATCGTGCTCCACCACCATGACGGAATTGCCCAGGTCGCGCAGTCCTTTCAAGGTGGCGAGCAGGCGATCATTATCGCGCTGGTGCAGGCCGATGCTGGGTTCGTCCAGAATGTACAGCACCCCGACGAGACCGGCGCCGATTTGCGTGGCCAGCCGGATGCGCTGCGCTTCGCCACCGGAGAGCGAACCGCTCTCGCGATCCAGCGTGAGGTAACCCAAACCGACGTTTTGCAAGAATCCCAGCCGCGCGCGAATCTCCTTCACCACCTCCCCCGCAATCCGTCGCTGGAAATCCGTCAGGGTTAGCCGCGCGAAAAACGCGTCCGCCTTGGTAACGGATAACCGACAAACGTCCATGATGGAAAGGCCGGGAATTTTTGGCGGCGCTGCTTTCGCGGAGGCGACCGATTTCGTGCCGGCGGGAGGCGCTGAATGAGACGGCTCGGCCGCCGCTCCATCGCCCAGGGTCACGGCGAGAATTTCCGGGCGCAACCGTTTGCCCTGACAAGCATCACAAAACTGTGGGCTCATGAACGCCTTCAACCGCTTGCGCGTAAATTCACTTTCGCTTTCGGTGTAGAGCCGTTCGAGGTTGGGCAGCACGCCTTCGAACGGTCGCTGGATCATGCTCGACTTGCCCGCGCGCCAGAAGTGAAAGGTGATTTCCACCGCACCCGAGCCGTGCATCAGAACGTGTTTGAACTCATCCGGCAAATTTTTATACGGCGCTTCCAAGCTCACGCCATAATGCGCCGCCACGGCTTTGAGCATGGACTTGTAATAGACGATCATGCGTTTGCCGCCGCGGCGCCACGGCAGGATTGCGCCCTGCTCCAACGACTTGTCCGCATCCGGCACAACCAGACCCGTGTCGAAAACCATCTTCTGCCCCAACCCGTGACAAACCGAACAAGCTCCCGTCGGCGAGTTGAAGGAAAAATGTTTCGGCCCCGGTTTCTCATAGCTCCGCCCCGTCCGCGGCGAATACAAACGATTCGAGTGCAGCGTTTCGATCCAGTCACCCGGACGAGCGGACGCGGGGCGCGCCTCCATGGTGGGTCGCGCCTTCGGCTCTCGCGTTTCGATCTGATGCAGCGTCACCATCACGCCATTGCCCCAGCGCAGAGCGGTTTCCACCGAGTCTTGCAGGCGCACGCGCACCTTGTCATCCACCACCAACCGATCCACCACCGCCTCGATTGTGTGATGGTGTTTGGCGTCCAATTTGATGCGCGCTTGCGGATTGGTCAGCTCCACCAGTTCGCCATCCACCCGCGCCCGGACAAATCCCTCGCGTTGCAGGCGCTCAATCACGTCGCGGAATTCCCCCTTTTGATGCTGCACCACTGGCGCGAGCAACATGACCCGCGTCTTCTCGGGCAAAGTTAAAATCCGATCCACAATATCGCTGGTGGTTTGCGCCACGATCGGATCGCCGGTATCCGGGCAATGCGCCTGGCCCACATGGGCGTACAGCAGACGTAAATAATCGTAAATCTCGGTGGTCGTCGCGACGGTGGAACGTGGATTCATTCCGCTCGAGCGCTGTTCGATGGCGATGGCGGGCGACAAACCTTCGATGTAATCCACCTCGGGTTTCTGCATCTGATCGAGGAATTGGCGCGCGTAAGCGGAAAGACTTTCCACGTATTTGCGCTGGCCCTCGGCGTAAAGCGTATCGAAAGCCAGCGATGACTTGCCACTGCCGCTCAATCCGGTGATCACCACCAATTTATCGCGCGGAATCTCCAGTGTCAGATTCTTGAGATTATGCTCCCGCGCGCCGCCGATGCGGATGAATTCTTTACTCATAAGCCCAGATTTCCTGCCTTATCCAATCGGCAAGCCTAGGCCAGAATGGAAACCGAAGAAAGCAATTAACCGGGCGGTTTGGCAAAGAATTGACTCAAGTGAAAAGACCCTGGCCGGTTTCACGACGGTTCTCGCGACTTGCGCAAACCAATCCCATCAGCAACCATCGGCCAACCTGAATACCCGATGCTGTGATTTTATGCAAAACCAAGACCAACCGAATTTGACCCGGCGCAAGTTTCTCCAATCCTCCGCCACTGCCGCGGCCGCCACGACGCTGGCGGGATTGGATGTCGCCCGCTTTGCCCATGCGGCGGGTAGCGATACCCTCAAAGTCGGCCTGATTGGTTGTGGTGGTCGCAACAGCGGCGCCGGCTTTCAAGCGTTGCGCGCCGATCCCGGTGCCCGGTTGGTGGCGATGGGAGATATTTTCCTGGATCGAATCCATCACGCGCGACAGGCCATTACCACCGAACTGAGTAAAGACGGCAAAGCGGATCAGGTGCAGGTGCGAGACGATCATTGTTTCACTGGATTCGATAGCTACCAACACGTCATCGCCGCTGCGGATGTGGTGTTGATCGCCAATGCGGCGAAATTTCATCCGTTGCACGCCCGGGCCGCCATCGCCGCCGGCAAGCACGTTTTCGTCGAGAAACCGCACGGCATTGATCCGTATGGCATCAAGCAATTGCAGCAAGCGTGCGATCACGCGCGGGAGAAGCAACTCTGCCTCGTCTCCGGTTTGCAGAGTCGTTATCACGCGGGTTACGCGGAAACCGTGCAACGCATTCACGACGGCGCGATTGGCGAGGTGATTGCCATCGAGGAGAATTTTCTGCGTGCGCCCTACGGCATCACCGAACGCCCTCCGGAGCTGACCGAACTCGAATGGCAATGCCGCACGCAATACCACTTCGCCTGGCTCTCGGGCGACGACGTCCCGCAATCGCTCGTTCACAATCTCGACCGCGCGCGCTGGGTGTTGCGCGAACAAGTCCCCCTCCAATGCCACGGCTTGGGCGGGCGCTCGTCCATGACCGAAGGCAAGTACGGCAACGTCTTTGACCACCACTCGGTGATTTACGAGTTGGAAAGCGGAGTGCGCATCTATGCGTTCTGCCGCACCACCACCGGTTGCTACGATGAATCATCAAGTATTGTGCTTGGCTCGAAAGGTAAAGCGTCGCTGACGAACTGCCGGATCTGGGGCGAAAAAAACTGGCGCTGGCAGGGCCAGTGCGATCCGTATCAGGTGGAGCACGATCGCCTCTTTGCCGCCATCCGTTCCGGGCAACCCATCAACAACGGCGATTACATGGTGCGCAGCACCTTGACCACCATCATGGGACAGATTTCCTGCTACACGGGCAAACAAGTAACTTGGGAGGAAATCAACGCGTCGGATTTTGCTTACGCGCCCAAACCGGAGGAGTGCCGCGACGGCATGGCGCCACCCGTGCAACCCGGCCCGGACGGTTCGTATCCGGTTTATATCCCCGGACAAACACAACTGCTTTGAGGCGACATGAGCCTGCGCTTCCCGCTGATTCGATTGATTTTGTTTCTCGTCGTGATGACGGCGATTGCAAATCCTGCCGCGGACCAAGCGCGCGTCCTGATTGTCACCGGCGTGGATTATCCAGGTCATCACTGGCGCGAAACCAGCCCCGCGTTGAAACAGATTTTGGCGACCGATCAACGCCTCGACGTGCGCATCGTGGAAGACCCGCACTACCTGGATTCAGCGGCGCTCACGAACTACGCCGTCGTGCTGTTGAATTTTCAGAATTGGGAAGTGCCCGGCCCCGGTGTGGCCGCGCGCGAGAATCTGCGGCGTTATGTGGAACGCGGTGGCGGATTAATGAGCGTTCACTTCAGTTGCGGGGCGTGGCATGGCGAGTGGCCCGAATTTCAAAATATCTTGGGCCGCGTCTGGCACGGTGCCGGTCCGGACAAACCGCAGCACGATCCGCGCGGCCGCTTCACCGTCCGCCTGGTGGATGCGGATCATTCCATCACCCGCGGATTGAACGATTTTGAAACGGACGATGAGCTTTACACTTGCCTGACCGGCACCACGCCGATCCACGTGCTGGCTGAAGCAAAATCGAAAGTGGACGGTAAAAACCATCCGATGGCCTTGGTCCATGAATACGGTCAGGGCCGCGTCTTTGTGACGACGCTCGGCCACGACGTGAAAGCTCTCACCAATTCGATTGTGCCTCAACTCCTCCGTCGCAGTTGTGCTTGGGCCGCCCGACTTCCGGAATAAGATGCGCCGACGTCAAGCCGCCAACGCCGGGTAATCGGTGTAGCCTTTCGGACCGGAAGCGAAGAACGTGGACGGATCAGGCGGATTGAGCGGCGCGTTCCTGGCAAAGCGCGACGGCAAATCGGGATTGGCGATGAACAACCGACCGAACGCCACCGCATCCGCCTCGTCCTGTCGCAAAATCTGTTCTCCCGTGGCGCGCGTGAATCCGTCGTTGGCCACATAAAATCCGCCGAACTGCTGTTTCAGTTGAGCGCTGAGCCGACTTGATCCCGGCGTTTCCCGCACGCAAAGGAAGCCCAGATGACGCCGACCCAATTCGCGCGCCACGTAACCAAATGTGGCGGCCGGATTGGAATCGCGCATGTCGTGTTCCGGCGCGTGCGGCGCCAGGTGCATGCCCACCCGATCCGCACCCCAAACCGAAATCACCGCGTCCGCCACTTCGAGCATCAGTCGCGCGCGATTCTCAACTGGCCCACCATAATCATCCGTACGGTGGTTCGAACTGTCTTGCAGAAATTGATCCAGCAGATAGCCATTCGCACCGTGAATTTCCACGCCATCGAATCCGGCCTCGAGCGCGTTCGCTGCGCCCTGGCGATAGGCGGCGACGATGCCCGGCAGTTCACTTCGTTCCAATGCTCGTGGAGTGACGAACGGACGATGCGGCCGGAGTAAACTCACATGCCCTTGCGGCGCGATGGCACTGGGTGCGACCGGCAGCGCCCCGTTCAAGTAGAAGGGATCGGACACACGACCGACATGCCAGAGTTGCAAAAACATTTTGCTGCCCGCCTCATGCACGGCCCGCACGATTTCCTTCCAACCCGTCACCTGCTCCGGCGACCAAATGCCCGGCGTATCGGGATAGCCCACGCCCATCGGAGTGATGGAAGTGGCCTCGCTGATGATGAGTCCGGCGGCAGCACGTTGCGTGTAATACTCGCGCATCAAACGGCCCGGCACACGGCCTGATTCGGCGCGACAACGCGTGAGCGGCGACATGAAAATACGATTGGACAACTTCAAACCACCCAAGGAAACCGGTTCGAGCAATTTCAACTTCTCGTTCATGCACGCTCAGATTAGCGGGACTTCACACGAATGAAAAGTGACAGCCGCAGGTCCACCAGGTCGGCGGTCAGACGGTTGGTCTGCACCGGGCTTGATACGCTTCCGTCTCCCGCCAGGCAACAATGATTAAAGCTCACCCAATTTGGCCCGGTAGCGTCCGCGACCCGCCGCGACCCGCCATCCGATCCGTTGACGCAAATCGTCTTCATGTTACGATTTCGATTGATGAATTCTTGGCTGCCCAACGCGCTCGCGCTGATCAGTTGCCTTGCCAGCATGGCTTGGGCGGACCACATGGACGATGCGCGTTGGGATTTTCGCTTTGGCCGCCCGGCTTTGGATGAAGGCGCGTTCACGGTGGTGTGGCACGATGGTGAACTGTATGTCGGCGGAAATTTCCAGAGTGCGGGCGCGAACTTTGCCCCCGGCGTAGCGCGTTGGGACGGGAACAACTGGTGGCCAGTAGGTGAAGGATTGTCTGGCACCAACGTCACGGGCTTGGTGGTCACGTCTTTAGTCGCCGGGGAGAATCAACTTTATGCCGGTGGAAATTTCGTGCGCTCGGGCGATGCCTGGCTGCCCGGTTTGGCCCGTTGGAACGGCACCAATTGGAGCGCCTTGCCCGGCATTGCGGCGGCGCGAGTGAACCAACTTCTGATTCACAACGACGATTTGTTTGTCGCGGGCAATCTTCAGTTGGCTGGCGACACCAACTATTACGGCGTCGCCCGTTGGAATGGAAACACCTGGGAAACGTACGGCAGTCGGATTGGCAGGCCGGACATAATTGGGTGCTTGGCGGTGCGCGACGAGATGGTGTTTATTTCCGGCGGCTTCAATACCATTGCCGACACGCCGATTTCGTATAATGCGTATTGGAATGGCACCACTTGGCAACTTTTACCTGGAGTGACCAATCGAACTTTTCGCGCCCTCGCCATTCACGACGGAGAACTCTACGGAAGTGGTTCGTTCACCCGCATCGGCGACGTAGCCGCCAATAATTTGGCGCGTTGGGATGGTGAAAATTGGTGGCCAGTAGGCGACGGGTTTGATCAAGCGCCAGACCATCTGCTCTCGACGTCCAGTGGTTTATATGCCGTTGGCAGTTTGAAGCAGAGTGGAGACACCACGGTAAATAATGTTGCGCGTTGGAACGGATCATCCTGGCAACCCATTGGCCTGGATGTCTGGAGCGGGAATCAAGGGCCAGCTCACATGTGCGTCGCGGAGTCGGGTCAACTGTTTGCGGCAGGCTATTTCTTTTCGGTGCATGGACAACGGGCCGGGCACGTCGCCGAGTGGAACGGAACGCAATGGCGCCCGGTCGTGGTCTCGAACAGTCTCGCGCTGACGGATGGTTTTCTGAACATTTTCTCGATGGCGGCGGACGAACAGGCGCTGTTCGTTGGCGGAGTTTATTCCGAACCGACCGGGGCGAGCGGTCGCGCCGTCTGGCAATTAAAATCCAATGTCTGGACGAAATTAGGCGACGACTTTACGAACGTTGGCGGATCTCCCGTCATTTGGAGTCTGGTCGTGCAAAACGGACAATTATTTGCGGCTGGTGGGTTTACCAACGCGGGCGGTGCCACGGTGCATAACCTGGCTCGCTGGGGTGGCAGCCAATGGCAAGCCGTGGGCGACATTACCAACCGCGCCATCGGCGCCATGACCAGCGACGGAACGAACCTCTTCATCGGTGAATCGCTTGCCGATTTCCAAGTCAACGGTCCGACGGTGAAACGGTGGGATGGCCATCAATGGAGCACATTGGCGGATCAGGTGGACAACGGAATCACGGCACTCACCTGGGCGGAAGGTGGTCTTTACGCAGGTGGCGGCTTCACTCATATCGGTACGTTGACGGCGAATCGCATTGCCGTTTGGAAAAATGGTCAATGGGAAACCTTGGGTAGTGGAATGGATGGCGCGACTGGCGTTACGGTTCAGGCCATTGTTGTGGATGGAACCAATGTCTTTGCGGGTGGACGTTTCTCCACGGCGGGTGGAGTGGCGGTCAACAATCTGGCGCGTTGGGATGGGACGCAATGGCATCCGGTCGGCACTCCGCCGCACGATGGCGTGCTGGCCTCCGCCACGGCAATCATGACCATGACGATGCGCGAAGGACAACTTTACGTGGGCGGGTTTTTCACCAGCGCCGGCGGGCAAAATATTCCGGCACTGGCCCGATTTGATGGAACGAACTGGACACGACTGGGTTCCGGACTGCGCCACTGGAATATTGGCATTGCGCCACGAGTACGGACGTCAGTGTGGCAGGGTGATGCCTTGTGGGTGGGTGGAATGTTCCCAGCGGCGGGCAACAAAGCCGCTGCCAGCATTGCGCGCTGGGTGGCGCATCCGACCCTGCGGTTATCGGCTCCGGAATCCATTGGAAACGAGTCATGGCGAATCCGCGCGAGCGGCGTGACTGGTTTGCGCTTTGTTGTGGAAAGCTCAACGGATCTTCAAGCATGGACGGAACGCGTACGCGGCCAGGGCGACGCCGACACTTGGGAATTTCAAGATACGGACTCCAATGGCCAGCGTTTTTATCGCGCCATCCTACGCCCTTGAACTGCTTGGACGCAGTCGCAGCAACCCGGCACTTTGCCAGCAAAGAAAATGGCGCCGGCCATTCATGGACCGGCGCCGAGGTAATGACTTCCGCAAAAGTCGCCGTCGGGACGTTCTCTTATTGCTTCAGGCGGAAGAATCGCGATCCGGGTTCGTGCGGCAGAAGCACGACCCATTCGCTATCTTCAATCACCGGTTGGGCCGCGACCGGCTGCCATCCGCCCGGCAACTCCGCCGTGGTTTCCAGGGTGTAACCGGTGTCGGCGGCATCCCAGGCCAGCCGGACGATCTGATCCGGCAGCAACGCGATGTGCAATCGCGCCGAAGGACGAACCGTGCCAAGGACCAATCGCACGTTATCGAGCAGCAAGGTGGCGTCAAACGCCGGATCGGTGACGTTCTCAAAGCGCAACTCGCCTTCCGCTCCCCAAGGAGTGAACGTGAGATATTTGGTGTCGTAGGGGGTCGCCCCGCCGACCTCGGCCACGGGAGCCACGTCGGTCTCGAGCAGAACTTCACCGGCAAAGGACACGCGGAGATCCGGAAAATGCGTCCCGATTCTTCGCGCGTTCAAAGCGAAAATCAAGGTGTGCGGCTCGCCGGGGGTCAGACCGGTCACGTACTGACTCACGTAACTGCCGCCGTTTTGCATGAAGAGAACCAGGTCTTGATCCTGCGCCATCCCGTTGTTGGCAAACGGACCTTCGCCGTCAAGGTTCACGCCGTATCCGGTTTGTTCCGAACTCCAACCCGCAATCAATTTGGGCGCAATGTAACCCGCGCCCGCCGGAGTGCCGCTGGCTTCGAAACTGGGATTCTCCAAGACAATATCGTCCACACTCCGCGCCACAATGCTGACCGCGTCCAGCAACAGGCTGGCGTCACCGGAAACTGGCGCCGCTGAAAATTCCAGATTGCCGGTGGCGGCGGTGGGCGTGAAGACGAGGTTGGTGAAATAGTATTGAAACAGCCCCCAGTCTCTGACGGGTTGAACCGCCGGAATACTGACCAGCGTTTCGCCGCCAAAGCGCACGGTAAGATCCAGCACCGGAGGTTCGCCTCCGCCCTCGGGGGTGTAGTCCCGGACGTTGTAGCGAAATTGCAGCCAATAAGTCTGCCCCGGCGTCAAGCCGTAGATCGTCTGCGACATCGTCCCCGCCCCTTGAATGAAGGCCACCAATTCGCGGTCGGGAATCAGCCCATTGCTGCCATCGCCGGCAAACGGCATCCCGAGACTGTTGCGGCCGCCATTGCCGATTCGATTCCAGGCCAGAATGTCACCATAACCAACGCCGGTGGGAGCGGGGCCGCTCTCGAAGCTCGGGTTTCTCACAAACGACTCGGTCACGGCGACGCGAACGGCGTTGGCCGCTTCCAAGCCGTCACCGTCCGCAACTTCAACCTGCGTCGTCCCGCGCTTCACGCCGGTGACGGTCAAGGTTTTGGTGATTTGAGTTGCCGGTCCCGCGCCGACGGTTTCAAAATGCAGAACAACGTCGCCGTCAGCATCCGCGCCGGTAATAACGGCCACTTCGGGATCGGAGGTCAAAACCACATCCCGATCGCGATCCACCAGCGCCTCGCTCGGGAGGCTGACCTCCAGGTTGAAGGTTTCACCGGGCGAAAGCAGTGCGTCGGTGGGCAACAGCGTGATGGGTGGAAGCGGCACCACCGCCTGACCGCGCACGCGGATGTTATCCAGCAAAACTGTGTCAGCCGTCGCCTTGGTTTGGGTGAAGGACAGAACAACTTGCTCGGCCGTGGCGGTATAGGTGATGGTAGCCATGTGGTACGGCATGCCGTAGCCCACCGCCGCCACGTCGGCATCGAGCAGGACGCTCGCATCGGCCTGAACCCGAAGGTGCGGAGCTTCCCCGGATCGGGCATTGTAGGCAAAAGTGACTTCGTAAGATTGTCCCGCCACCAATCCGGAAATGGTTTGCGTCAGCGAACCCTCGCCCTGAATGAACGCCACCAATTCCTGATCCGGAGCGTCACCATTATCAGCATAAACGCCGTAGGCCGTATCCACTCCGAAGTCGCCCGTGCCACTCCAACCCGCCAGATTGGTGAGCGGACCGGGGGCCGGCAGATAGCCGCTGGCTTCAAAGCTCGGGTTAACGACAATCAAATCATCTTCGCCACGAGCGACAATGGTGACCGCATCCAACACTGCCGACTGATCGCCGTACGGCACCACACTAAAAGTGAGCACGCCGTCGCTGGATTCCGGGATGAACGCAAGGCTGCGGAACCGGAATGGATTGGGATCGCCCACCGGCTGCACGTTGTTAATCGTGGCCAGCAGCGTGCCGCCAAAGGAAACCTTCAAGTCCAGCGGACCGGGTAGGCGACAATTGTAGAAGAACTGAATCCAATACGATTCACCCGGCGTCAGGCCGGAAATAGACTGCGACAAACTACCGCTGCCCTGGATGAAGGCGACGCGGTCACGATCGGGCGTTGCCCCATTGTCGTGAAACGGACCACCGGCATCCACGCTGCGGTCATTGACGCCACTACCGCCGCTCCACTGATCAATCCCGCTGTAATGCGGCCAGGTGTCGTTGAAGTTGCTTTCAAAACTTGGGTTTTGCACAAAAGCGATTTGCGCGTTGAGCGAGACTCCGATCAGGGCGGCAAGCAGCAGTGAAACCACTACGCGGGCCGGCGTTGTTCTGGTTGATTTCATGATGATCTGGTTTTGAGCTTTTTGGTTATGGTTAATGAGTGGCCACCGGAACTTCGACGGCGGAGGCCACGCGCGTTGCGCCCTTTGCTTTTAGTGGCCGTGATGGCGAACGCATGATGCGCCAGCCTATGGCGCCACCGCCGGCGTGGCGAGTCTGAAAAACGCCGTTTCCGGATTATCATTCGTCCAACGGAACCAAGCGCCTTGCAAGCTGGGCGGCGTCTGGACGCGTTCCCAGGCAGCGTTTGCGCCCAGCGTAGTGGCACGCTCCAAAAAGTACTCACTGGCACGGCTGGGCCATTGCAACACGGTGGCGTCCGGCGGGTCCCGTTGAATCTGCAACCAGGCCGTGGCGGGCACCTTGACCTCGACTTCGGCCGTGGGCGGCACTTGTAAAATGAGCCAGCCTTGCGACGGCGAATACGCATGGGGCGCAGAAAGAGAAACGGACTGCCCATTGATCCGCACCTGTGGAGTTTGGCGAATTCCATTGAGCAACAACCAATGCGGCGACGTTGACCAACCTTGCACCGTAAAGCGAAAACCATCCGAGCGCTCCTCCAAATTGGTCAATTGCCCGGCCGCATTGACGCGCACGCCAAAGCGGCGCAACGCGAGGTAATCGTAAAACGGGCGCGAGCCGAAGTACTGCCAGCTTTGCGAAAGCGCGGTAGCGGGATTGATGGCGGGAGCGTTACGAGATTGAGAGTGCAACGCAAAGCTGTCCGGTAATAATCCCTGTCGCGCCGGTTCATTGGCGCGATAGATCTGCTGCACGGCGGATGCCGCGATGGAATCCGCCAGGGCGGTCCATGGTCCGGACGAGTCGTAACGAGCCAGCCGGTACAACGCATTGCCATAGACCAGACCGCACCATTGCACGGGTAATCCAATCCACAACGGCGCCACCCAACTGGTCGCGCCCAGCACCGCAATGCTCGCGCCCACTCCAACCGCTCCCGACGTGGGGGCTTCGAGATAGATGAATGGAACGCCGGTCCACGCCCAGTAACGCGCCCGTTCGAGCAGCGCGGCATCGCCGGTAAGTTCGTAGCCCAACGTGTAAGCCCGCACGAGATAAGCGGCCGCCAGAATATCGGGCGTGTGCAGGGGAATTTCCCAGGTTTGCGCACCGCGCGGCACCGTTTGATCGAACTTCGATAACGCGCGCAGATGTTTCAGGCTGTTGGTCAACAAATCGCGATCCCCGGTGAACAGCGCCGCTTCCAACAGCCGCGCCAATGCGGTCCCCACCAAGCCGTTGGCTTCCGACGACCAATGCGTCTCGCCGTAGTCCGGTCCGTCGGACGGCGCTTGATAAAGAATCACTCCGTCACCCTGAAACTGTTGCAACCGTTGCTGCCCCTGAGTGCGCACGGCGTTTAGGTTGTCCGCAACCGCTCCGTACACCAGCGCCGCCGTGGGATGCCAAACGTGTCCAATGCCGGACAGCGCGTAATAATTGGGCGTCACGGCGGCTTTCGCCGTCACTGCCGCGGCGCGAAGCTCATTGGATAAAGTGTGGTCTTGGACGCCGCCCGCCAACCAATCCATCCACACCGCCGCCTCGGCGGAAGCGACGGGGGTGAAATTCGGAGTGTCCGCGTGGCGAAACAAGCTGCCTTCGCGAATGGATGAATTGAGCCAGCCGTTGGCTTCCAACTGATTGAAACTGGTCTCGTTCAGGTCCGGGGTGGGCGGCGTGATCGCGCCGTGCAATTCCACGTATTTTTGAATGGCGGGCACCACACTTTCACCCGCGCCCCCCAGTAATTTGGCGCGCAGTACCAAAGGTTCATTCGCGGCCAGCCACCGGCCACCATACGGGAGCAGATTCCCTTCATCGCGATTCAGTCCATCGGAGCCGGGACAAATGAGACCCAGCAAATGACCACCGGATTGGAACTGGCGATCCGGCGAATCAAAGGCGGGCGCGAAAGCGGGATCGGTTTCCCAGGTTACCCCGAGATAACGTCCCTGCGCCTGCAAAGCCATGAGCGGAAACGTGAGTTTGACGGCGTCCGGAACCAAACGGCGCGCGCCATAACCACGCACATCCGCTTCCGAACTGCTGGGTTCATTCTCCAGGTATTCCACGCCGCTCAACAACGCCTGATTTTTGTTCGTGCCGAACGTGTCCGTTCCCGCCAACAAACAGAGCGCGGGCAGAAAGATCACTTCGCGATTGGTGTTCACCGTGACTGAAGTTTCGACTTCAATAACCCCGCCGGTGGACGCACGAAATGCCTGGGAAAAATTCCATTGTCCGCCGTCGGGATCCGTCAACGTGGTTTCGGCAACCAAACGGTCATTGACCATTTGCACCGTCGCGCTCGCGCTGGCGCTGTCCAACGCCACCCAGCGCGCCTGCTGATTATCGAGATAGCCCAACAACGCATTGGGATAACCCGCTGCGAACGATTGGCCTTCCACTTCCACTTGAAACATTCCCGGCCCACCGGGCGCATGGCGGACCCGCAATCCCGCCGAAGTCACGGCGAGGGCGGATTCGTCGGGTTGCGGATGGAGCGGCGTCGGCCAGGTCGGTGGAGTGATTTCCGTGCGCGGTTCAAACCACAGCCGTTCCACCAGGCAATTCCCGCTGTCGCCCGGCGGATCAAAGCGCAAACGGTAGCCAGAGCCGAGCGCCGGACAGCGCGCTTTAACCTCCGTCCAAACTCCCGCCGGCACGTCGAATCGCACCGAGTCTTCCTCCGTCGGTCCTGTTTTGTAATAAAACACCTGCGCCATTCCGGCGGTGTCCGATTTAAGCCGCAAGTGCATCCAGAGCGGAGTGGCGGCGGGATAATTCCGCGCCGGGCCGCGTACGTAGGGATCGCCACCGCCGATCTCGATATTCAACCCTTCCGACGTTGGCGTTAAAGCAGCGATGGCGTGCCAGGCTTCCCAAGCCGTCACATCGGGCCGGGTGCGAAAATCAAAATCGGGCAACGCGCTGCGTTCCTCGAAACGCACGGCCGCAAACGTGGCGCTGCCGCTTTGCCCGGGCGGATCAATCCGCAGACGATAATTTGCGCCCAGCGGCGGCACGGCGAGACGCACTTGCACCCAAACACCCGGCGGCACTACGGCATACACGGAATTGGCTTCGGAGGCGCTACCGTTGGCGGGAAAGTAGAACACTTGTAAAACGCCGCCGACTTCCGAGTGCAACCAGACGCGCAGCCACAACGGTTGTCCGTCGGGATAATCGCGCGGGGGGCCGATAAAATAGGGATCCGCGCCGTTGATGTCCGCGCGCAGTCCTTCCGGCGTGGTCACCAGCGCGCTGAGATCGTGCTGCGCGGTCCAACCCTGCCCGCCGGTCGGCGTCGTGAAATCAAACTCCGGCAACGCGGCGGATAACCGGCACGCGAAGGCCAATACAATAATCGTTCCGAACAGTTTGATCCGATTCATTCCTTGAAATTCATGACGATCCCGTTCGTGGTGCGCAATGTGATGGTTTCCACATGACCATCGAAGAAAGCCATGTTGGCCCCGCCACTCGGATGACGTTTTCCGTGACGCCACCCGAGATCGTAAGTGCCATCGGACGCGCGTCCGAGCCAGATTACCGCGGGATGATTCAACTCATACGAAACATCCGTCGCCCCGAGCGTTTGCGCGGGTTTACGAATCGAAGCCAGCGTCACCGTTTTCGGGCTGGTGACCTCGGGCGGGAAACTGACCAGCGTGTATTGATTCATCGCGTAACTGATGCGCCAGGGATTGCCCGGCATACCCGCTTGATACTCGCGGAAAGTGCGCCAGTGATTTTCCCGCAACCGCGCCGGGCACGGATAGATGCTCCGGGCAAAATCACTGTTGGTGGTGCGGGTGCCGGCCGAGAACTTGGCCGCGGTCAGATAGGACTGGAGCAGATAATGAAAATTATTCACGTTGGCGTCGTCTCCCCCGGCGTTGTACCACCACGCATACGGCAAATGGTCGGCGTTATCCGCGGCATACATCGTGAAGGATAACCCAAGCTGCTTGACGTTGCTCCGACATTGCGTGGTCGAGGCGCGTTCCTTGGCCTGGCTCAATGCGGGCAACAGCATCGCGGCCAATATGGCAATGATGGCGATTACCACCAACAGCTCGATCAAGGTGAAAGCGAAACCGCGGCGGGTGGATGGATTCAATTCAACTGGCATATTGGCGCTCCATGAAAATGAGTCATTAACGCGCAGCCGTCAATGTGCGTACTGTCTCTCCCCGCGCACCGAAAGCGGGGGGGCAAGCCCATCAGAAAAATCGGTGTAAAATCACTTGAAATCATAAACGCGCACATAATCCACTTCGAAGTAATCCGGAAGCTGGGCTGATTTAATGTCGCCCGCCCATGTGCCGATTTCATTGGTGAGTTTGAGAAACTCGGGCACTTGCGAGACGCCTCCCGCGTCGCTGCGCCAGACTTCCTTGCCATCCACGTAAAAGACGTATTCCGTCGGCAACCACAACAGTCCATACGTGTGAAAACCCGTCGTGGTTTCCGGCAGGGAAAATTTGTGTCCGGCGGATTTGTGATCCTTGCCGTAACCGTCCCAGTGAAGATTGCAGGTCAGCCGGCCATCGCGCCACGGCATTTCCACGATGTCAATCTCCGTGCCGTCCCGTCCACCATCGCCCACCTGCCCCACGCCGTCGCACATCATCCAGAAAGCCGACCAATGCCCCGGCTGCCGGGGCATTTTGCAGCGGGCTTCAAAATAACCGAAAGCGTGCTCGAACTTGCCGCGCGTGTTGACCGCGCCGCAGGTGTAACGGTCGCCATCACGCCGGGTGCGCAACAGCAAGCTCCCCTGCCCGTTCACATAAGCGTCGTCCTGAACCCAGAAGCCATCGCGACGTTTCCAGTCTCCGAGCCGATTCCACTTCGTCGCGTCGAGTTGCCCGCCCTCAAATTCATCATGCCAGATCAGCTTCCATTCCTTGCCGGCGGGCGCGGGTGGCAGAAACGCCTGATTCTTTTGAGTCAAACTGGAACAGCCCGAAGTCAAAACGACGGCGAGCAAGGTGATGTAAAGGCGGAATTTCATAAGCGCTGCCTCAGCGTAGGCCGAGGCTCGCTGGCGATGCAAGCTTTACGGCCCGTGACCGATAAAATCCGTCCGCGGAGTGGCTGGTGAGCGCGGTTCAATCGTCCGCATGAAGCGCGCGCAGTTCGAACGGATGCAAATCCAGCAGCACTTTGCCCGTATGGGCCGCGAGCGTTCGTCCGCCGACCAATTCCGTCAACTCACCCGTTTTCGCCAGTTGAAGTGCAACGGATTTTTTAGCGACCCAACCCGTGTTGACGATGGCGTAATACGTGCCGTGCTTCGGTGTGCGAATGGCGCGCACCACCACTTCCGCGTCGGCACTGGCTTGCGGCAAGCGTTCGCTGGCCAGTGCGGGCAAGGCGAGAAAGTTTGCATTGAATTCACGCACGTATTGCGGAAACCCGCGCCCGAAATTACTGCCAATAAGATAACCCAACAGGGTTGGGTCACCGTTCGCCACCGCCAGCGCCTCGGCCATCATGCACGCCGGCCCCGCGTATTCCACGTCGGCGACGAAATACCCCAGCTTCGGTTGGTCATTGCGATCAGACATCATGTCTTCGTTGAGCGTGTAGTGACGAACCGCGGCCAGACCGGACGGACCGCGGAACGCAGCGAACGTCGGCGGCGCGGCCACCGTGTAAAGCCGGTTGAACCCGTGCGTGAGCAACACGCCCGGCGTCTCGCGATAGCGTTGTGGATCGGCCGGAGGTCGGGAGTGCGGCCATTCCCAGTTGCCCCAATTCAACGGCGCGGACAGCAGCGCTTCCAGATACAACTGCTCGTTCACCACGCGTTCGATGGTGAGCGGCACGATCGGACGGTCCTCGCGCTGGTGTTCGGGGGCGGCGAGAATCGTTTTCCACCCCGCCACGTCATCCGTAACGAGACGGTTTTCCCAGGTCGAAAAGCGCGGTCCGGGTTCGCTCGCCTCCGTGGTGTAAAGCACGAGCGCTTCGGGCAAACCGTGCTGGCGCAAATAATCGCGGAGGCCCATGAGAAATTCGCGGCGCTTGCCGAACCACCAGGCTTCGTAACGCTGCAGCAACGCCGGGTCTGCGATCAAGTCGGCGCGCGACACCGCCTGATTTCCATTGGCTTCGCGGGCGAACCGTTCGCGCGTGGCGTCGCCGAAACCCATCGGCAATTGTCCGCGCGGTCGCAACCACGCCCCCACAAAGCGCGCCCGGTCTTCGAGTCGCACCACCGTCAGTTCGAGCATTTTCTGAAAGTCCGCCAGCGTGTCCGGATCGGTGAGATCGGCGTTCGCATTCTCCGCCCAGGTGATGTGCGTGTAGGCGTCATCGCGAGTGAGCGGTTTCGCGCGCCGTTGATTGCCCAGGCCGCGGTTGCCGCGACTGCCCGCGTATTCGTAATAAGGCAGGATGTCAAAACCGCGTTCACCCATGAGCGCGACAATTTGCGCCCAGAGGTCCTTCGTGCTGCCGTTGAAATGCACCCAATCGTTTCCGCCATACGGCGTCGGATCCCAATGCTGACAAGCGCCAAATTCCAGCAGGTCTTTGGTGTAAGTGTTCAATCCGAGGAAGCGCATCTGGTTCGCCTTGAACCGATACCAATCCAGTCGGTCGTTCACGCCGCGCTCGATTTCCTTGGCGCCTTCCATCACGCCATCCGACATTTCCTCACGCCAGAAGACGTGGCGACGAGGCAACGCCGCTGGCGGCCAAGGCAACGGTTGCGCCAGTGCCGTTTCATTTTCCACTTCGTAAAGGCGCAGGCGCGAAACCGCCGCGCCGCGCGAGGTGGGATCATTCGCCCGGGAAAACTGCGCGATCACGACATCAAAACCATCATCGGCGGTGAGTCGGCGTTCCCCCGCACCGCGCAGAAACGCGAGATCGGGAAAGCGATCGTGCAGATTAAAATAGAGCGACCAGTTCTCGTAACGCCCCGAGAGCGGGAGGCGCAACGACTCGGGATTGTTGTTGACGTATTTGGGATGGAGCGCATCGCCAATGGTCGTGCCGGTATGAAAACCGCGCGAGGTTTCGTTGCCGCCGTTCATCACGATCACGCTGCGCGGTTGATCCTCGGGATACTCAACCGACAACACGTAAGCCGCGCCGGGCTTGAGTCGTTTCCATTTGCCGATGCGGAACGCCAGATAGCTCGCTTCATCAGCGGCGGGTTGAAGCACGCGACACGGCTGACCGAGAATGGTTTCAACGCGGCTCGCCCGGGCCGGGCTTTCGCGGAATTGGTGATCGGGTTCAGTCGCGGCGCAATCCACTTCATCCACCAATCGCACCCGACCGAACGGTGGCAGCTCGAGCCACGGTCGCCGGGCCAGTTCGGCTTCGGCTTGTTGTAAAGCGGCTTCGCGTTCGGCGTGTTCGCGAGCCGCCGCCGCTTTACGTTCGAGCCAGGCGCGATGCGCCTCGGGCGTAAATTCATAAAGGGCGATCTCGGCGAAATTTGCGCCCGAAGACTTCAGCTCGAGCTTCAAGTAACGCGTTGTAACTTCGAGCGGAATCCGAATCCAGTGCCGGTACGCATCACAATCGTAGTTCGTAACCACTTGCCAGTGGCCCGGCTCGCCGGCGGCGATGTCGAACTCGCCTTCGTTGTGCGTATCAAAGACCCAAAGCGCGGAGAGATTACGCGCCTGGCCAAGATCAATTGTGGCGCTGAAAGGAAACTGCCGCCAATGCTGCGAAGCCACACTCCATCCGTTCGTGGCGGCAAGTTGCGGCGGATCACCGACGCGCGCCTGTTCATCCACCAAACCGGAAAAGTCCGCCAACGGCGAACTGCTGCGGACCATCTCGGGTTGCAATGTCACCCGTTGTTCCTGAGCCGTCACCGCGCCGGCCCACCACGACATCAGCAATCCGAAAGCGGCAATGATTCGGGAAGTTACAAACATGGTTTCAACTTTATGGCATCAGCCTGTCGCAAGTCGCCCGGATTCGTCAACTCCACATCGGAAACCCGCGACTTTGCGCGCTCGACAGGACTTCATCATTCCCGCCATGATGACGCATGATGAGCTTTTGTCGGGTAATTGGCGTCCTGGTATTTTCCATCGGGTTCATGGCGCAAGCGGCCACCGTGGTTGAATCGGATATCTGCGTCTATGGCGGGACTTCCGGCGGCATTGCGGCGGCGGTGCAAGCCACGCGTCTGGGCAAAAGCGTTTCGCTCGCCGTGTTCAATACGGATTTGGGAGGCTTGACCACCGGCGGTCTGGGCGCCACCGACGTGGGCAACATCGGCTCCATCGGCGGCGTCTCGCGCGAGTTTTATCGGCGCATCGGCCAGCGTTACAATCAAGTGGAACGCTTCAATTTCGAGCCGCACGTGGCGCGATCCGTGTACACCGACTGGCTGGCGGAAGTTGGCGTGACCCCGCGCTGGCATCAACGCCTTGCCGCCGTGACCAAGACCGGTCCCCGCATCACCGAAATCACCATGGAAGACGGCACCATTTACCGCGCCCAAATGTTCATTGATGCAACCTACGAAGGCGATCTGATGGCGTTGGCCGGGGTGAGTTTCACTTTCGGTCGCGAGGGCACGAATGTTTATGGCGAATCACTGAACGGCATCCGCGCGGAAACGCCGTTTCATCAATTCACGGTGAACGTGGACCCGTACGTTGAACCTGGCAATCCGGCGAGTGGCTTGCTGCCGTTCATTCAGGCCGGCGACGGCGGCACGCCCGGCGACGGCGATCACCGCATCCAGGCCTTCAATTACCGCTTGTGTTTCACGCAAAATCCAACGAACCAACTGCCGCACGTCGTGCCGCCGGATTACGATCCCGCGCGGTACGAACTGTTGGGACGCCTGCTCGACGCGCAAGTGGCCGCGGGTGAAACGCCCACGCTCAATCAGTTCTTCGGCGTGATCAACATGCCCAACGGCAAGACCGACATGAACAACAAGGGCGCGTTTTCCACCGATTTCATCGGCATGAATTACACCTATCCAACCAACACGTACGCCGCGCGCGAGCAGATGGATCGTGAGCATCTCGAATACCTGCAGGGCCTGGTTTATTACCTCGCCACCAGTCCGCGGTCTCCCGCCGCTTTGCGCGCCGAAATGCTGAGCTGGGGACCGTGCCGGGATGAATGGCCGGAGACCGGCGGTTATTCGCCGCAAATCTACGTGCGGGAAGCGCGGCGCATGCTCAGCGATTACGTGATGACGCAAGCTGATTGCCAGAGCACGCGGCGGGCGGCGGATTCCATCTGCCTCGGGTCCTACAACATGGATTCGCACAACTGCCAGCGCGTCGTCCAAAACGGTTGGGTGCGCAATGAAGGCGACGTGCAGGTTCGTTCGCCCATTCCCTATCCGATTTCCTACCGCTCCATCGTGCCGCGCGCGGACGAATGTGAAAACCTCTTCGTCACCTTCGCCATCGCGGCAAGTCACATCGCCTTCGGCTCCACCCGCATGGAGCCCGTGTTCATGATGGCGAGCCAATCCGCCGCCACCGCCGCCGCGTTCGCGATTGACGACGGCGTGCCGGTGCAGCAGGTCCATTACGACAAACTCGCGTTGCAACTGCGCGCCGACGGACAAATTCTGACCTGGGGCGACCCCGGCGTGAGCGGAGTGGTGGTGGATAATTCCGATCCGCAAGTCGCGTTCAGCGGCGTCTGGAGCAACAGTACTTCGGTGGCTGGTTATTGGGGGAATAATTACGCGCATGACGGCGACGAACTGAAGGGCATCAAAATGGCGGTGTTCCGTCCCAACCTGCCCGCCACGGATTTGTATGACGTTTATCTCCACTGGACGACGCACCCGAACCGCGCCACCAATGTCCCGGTGGACCTCGTGCATCCGGCTGGAGTCGAAACGGTGAGCGTGGATCAAACCCAGCATAACGGCACGTGGATGCGTCTGCTCACCACCAATTTCAACGCGGGCACAAATGGCTATCTGCGTCTGCGTACCACGGGCACGAGCGGCTTTGTGATCGCCGATGCCGCGCGTTGGGTTGCCGCCGCGGACAGCGATCAACCCGAGGTGCAACTCATCGCCTCCGATCCCGTGACGAGTGAAACTGGAAAAACGGCCCGACTGCTGTTCAGTCGGCCGGCGTTTGCCACCAACACAACCATCACGGTGCATTATCAATTGAGCGGCACGGCGACCAGCGGCGTGGACGTGGAAGCCTTGCCCGGTTCGGTCATTTTGCCGGCGGGCACGCCGAACGTGAGCGTGACGGTTTCCGCCATCAATGACGCGATTCCTGAGGGCGATAAAACACTGACCCTGACCCTCGCTCCCGGAACGGACTATCAAATCGGCGCGCTGAACACGGCGACGGTGCGGGTCTTGGACACGCCGTTTGACGGTTGGCGGTTCAAACACTTTTCCGCCAGCGAACTGACCCAGCCCGAAGTGAGCGGCCCCGAGACGGATCCGGATCAGGATGGCGCGAGTAACTGGCAGGAGTTTCTGGCCGGCACCGATCCGCATAATGCCGCCAGTGTGCTGCGCGTGCGCATTGATGCCGCCACCAACACGGCAGTCATTCAATTCCTGGCCGGCGCCAATCGTGCGTTCACTTTGCAGTATCGCGACGACTTACGGACGGGTAACTGGCAGGACTTTACCAACCTTGCGCCTGCGGAAATTGCACGAACGATCGTTTGCACCGACGTGCTCCCGGCGGGTTTGACCAACCGATTTTACCGCGTCCGGGTGCCTTGATCCGCTTCGTGGCCCCATCAACCTTTAGTTTGCAGCCATGACTCAAACCGCCAGCACCATCGGTCCCGAAGCCCCATCGGCTGCGCCACAATCCCCGAAAACCTTCGGACGCGCTTTCTGGGTGCTCAACTCCATCGAGATGTGGGAGCGGCTGGCGTTTTACAATCTGCGCGTGATGGCGCCGATTTACATCATGCAGGCCGACAATCCCGGTGGCTTGCATTTGACCGCGGCGGACAAGGGCACGATCTACGCGTGGTGGGCGGCCTTTCAATCGTTGCTGCCCATTGTCACCGGCGGATACGCGGACCGATTCGGCTACAAGCGGACGCTGGGCTTCGCGCTGACCTTGATGCTGCTGGGTTATCTGATGATCGCCTTTTTGCGCGACGTCGGTTTCGTCAGCAACTACTGGGGCTTTTTTCTTGGCATCATGGTGTTGGCGACGGGCACGGCCTTTTTCAAACCCAGTTTGCAAGGTTCACTCGCGCACCATTTGCCCAAGGAAAAATCCTCGGTGGGTTGGAGCATCTTCTACTGGATCGTGAACGTCGGCGCGTTCATCGGCCATTATCTGCCCACGATCATGTTGGGTTTGAGCGTGCTGCTGCCGGGTTGGTTGCACGCCACGGCTCATTCACCGGGAGCCTGGCGCAACCTCTTCCTCGCCTCGGCACTGTTCACTTCGTTCAACCTGCTCCTGCTGTTTTTCGTCAAGGACGTGCCGAGTGGCGCGTCCAAAACGGAAACCATCTGGCAAGTGCTTTGGCGGACGGTGCGGGACGTGATTGAACCGCGACTGCTGGCCTGGCTGGCGATCATGTCGTGCTTCTGGTTGATGATGTATCAACTCTGGGACTTGCAACCGAACTTCATCGCCGACTGGGTGGAGAGCGGTCAACTCGCGGCGGGATTACAGTGGTTGCCGGCTGGAATCTATGCGGCCCTGGTGGAGGAAACGGCGCGCGGTCCGATGATTCCACAGCAGATTTTGCTCAGCGCCAATTCACTGTTCATCATTCTTGGCGTCGTGGGCGTGGGCTGGTTGACCCGCAAATTGCGCACGCTGACGGCCATGCTGATCGGCATGGGGCTGGCCACGGTGGGAATTCTCGTGGCCGGTTGGACCATGAACGCCTGGATTCTGGTGCTGGGAATTTTGTTTTTCTCCCTGGGCGAAATGGCGACTGGACCGAAGAAAATCGAATATCTATCGCTGATCGCGCCACCGGGTAAGAAGGGGCTTTATCTCGGTTACGCCAATATTCCCGTGGGAGTGGGCGTCTATGTCGGCTCTAAACTCGCCGGCTACGTTTATGGTCATTATGGCGAGAAAGCGATGTTGGCCTTGCGCTATCTGGCCGAGAAAACACCGTTCGGTGCGGATCGAAGCTGGAACGGAGACATGACTCAACTGGAAACCGTGCTGGGCGTGTCGCGCACCGAGGCCATGAACCAACTGCAGCAGGTCACCGGGTTGGATGCCGTGGCCGCGACGCGGCTGCTTTGGGACACGTATCATCCACAAATCAGTGTGTGGGTGCCGTTTGCCTTGATCGGTGTGGTGGCGGTAATTGCGCTCTGGTTTTTTGGACGCGCCGCACGCCGGTGGCAGGACATGAACGCCTGACCACATCAGACTCGTGCGGGTTTATGGCCGCACAAAATCGCTGGGGACCAATTCGCGCACCGCGTCCACAATCAACTGCTCGACGCCCGGCGCCAAACGGGTGGGCAAGCCGTAATACGTCATCGCCCCACCGCCTTCGTAGCTGCCTTCGGTCAAAATCCGTTCGGACGGAATGTAGCAAGGCACGTCATTGGCATAGGCATTGACCCACAGCCGGGACGCATCCAGTTCGCGCTTCAAGCGCAATGAATAATCCACCACGACTTCTCCCGGCAGAAACACCAATCCGAGGTCCGAGCCGAAGTTCCAGGTTTGCACCAGATACGGCAGCTTCGTGGGCAACGCCTCACCGCGCTCCAGTTTCGCCAAAGTCCAACGCGCGTGGTAGCCCACGTAATCCTTCTGTTCCGCGCGCCGCTCGAATTCCGCTTGCGTGGGCAATGAGTCGAACGGCAACGCAATTTCTTTGGTCACACAACGCAACGGCCCGTTCACCGGCTTGAGCGTTCCCCGCAGCAGGTGGTTCACGTTGGTGGCGATCTCGCGACCGTGCTCCTGCGCCAGACTCAACGTGCCGCGCGGTTGCGGATTGGAATCCGCCCCGCAACCAATCGTCACCAACACCGTCGCGCCGGGATGATCCTGCTGCAGATATTCCTTCGCGTAACCCGCCCAGTCGCCGCAAATCTCGTTCTCGCGCGGATCAATGGAGGTGCAATGACAGGCGTAACTAACCAGCACCACCCGCAATTTCCCATCGGCATCGTGCGCGGCCAGCACCGGCAGATCGTGATCCACCGGACCGCCCTTGGTGCGGCGATTCGCCGCGAAACCGGCCTGCCCCTGCGTCCAACCCAGCCGCGCCGGTTGCCGCGCTTTTAAGGCGTCCAAGGCGACGCGCTCCAACGCGTCCGTCAGTTCCCGCGTATAGCGTTGCACGTGCGCCTCGTGTTCTGGTGGCAGCGGCATCCCGAACAGGGTTGGTAAATAGCCGGCCAGAAACGGCGCGGTGTGCGTATGCGTCGAGCAAACCGTCACGCGCCGCGGGTCAATTTGCTTTTGTGCCAGACGCGACGCGACAGCATCGCGAACGGACTTGGGCACTCCCGTTGCGTCCACGGTGATTAGAACCACCGGACCTTCCGTGTCGGTGCCAATGGCCAGAGCCTTGGCCCAGATGCGCTGCGCCACGTTGGTGGCTTCCGTGGTGCGCACGGCGTAACCGCTCAACCGGATCGGAAAATCCGGAGTAATATCCACACTGGCTGCCCCGATTGAACGCAGCCCTTCCTGACCGCTCAACGGCAGACTGGCCAGCGCGAGAACCGCAAGGGTCATGATTAAAGATGGTCGAAGTTTCATGCGTGACGTTGGGGGTGGTGGCCGTGGCAAAAATGGAAATCAAAGCGTCACAACCTGCCCGGTGTTGATGGACCGTTCTTCCGCTTCGCAGATTTCCACCGCGCTTAACGCATCCGCCGCCGTGACAATCGAGGGCGGTCGGCCCGTTTGAATGCACTCGACCAGATGCCGTAATTCTTCCACGTAACCATCCACGCCTTCCGGTTTGATGGTGCGGGTGGGCTGGCCTTCCTCATCCACGCGCAAAGCATCCGCACCGCGCGCGCTGTCGTAGTCCACCGTGGCCTTCTCGCACATGATGGTGTACGACATGTTGAATCCCGCCGTCAGCAGCCAACTGCCTTCGGCGTAAACCGTCGCGCCGTTGGCCACGTGATATTGGGTCACGACGTGATCAATCGCGCCGCTGAACCGGCTCAGGCCGGTGGCATACACGCGCTGCGGTCGGCCAAACGCGAACTGCACAAAATCCGTATCGTGAATGTGCAAATCCAGCAGCGCGCCGCCCGATTCGCCACCGTTGAAATACGCTTTGCGACTCCACCCCGGCGGCGCGGACACCCGCCGAAACCGCGCCGTCAGAATTTTGCCGTACGTTTGTTTCGCCTCCAGCTCCTTCACCCAGGACCAGCCCGGCCAGAACCGCATGCACATGGCCGGCATGAAAAATCCCTTGGCGGATTTGGCGGCGGCGACAATTTCCCGCGACAGGGCGGACGTGCGCGCCAGCGGTTTTTCACACAAGACATGGCGACCCGCGGCCAGCGCGGCTACGGCTTGCGGCACGTGCAAAGGAGTGGGCACACACAGATCAATCAAATCCACGCCGTCATCCTTGAGCAGGTCGTCCAACTCCTTGTAGGCACGAACGTCCCGACCCAATTCCAGCGCGTCGGAACTGCTGATGTTCCCGCTGATGCCCGGCAACACGCCGTTGACCGGTTGCCGGTAGGCGTCGCAAACGGCCACCAGTTTGGCGTTGGGTAATTGTTGATACGATTTGATGTGCGTGATGCCCATGAAACCCAGGCCGACCACGGCCACGTTCACGGGACGAGAGGATGCGTTGCTCATGTTAATTTTAAGGAGTTAAAGTTACAGTTTTTCCACCAACTCGCGGGCGGTGCGAATATCCGCCACGCGTTGATTGCCCGCCTCGCGTTCAATGCAGAGATCGCCTTGAAAACCGAGTTGATTCAGCGTGGCAAAAAATTGTTTCCAATCCACTTCCCCCGTGCCGGCAGCGACTTCTTCGCCCCAGGTGCCGGGCACTTTCGTGCGGCGCGCGTCCTTGATGTGAACCTGCCGCAACCACGGCGACAACTGACGCAACGCTTCGATGGGATCGCCCTTGTCATACAGAATCATGTTGGCGGGATCAAAATTTACGCCCACGTTGGGCTGGTTCAGTTGACGGAGAAATTCCGCCAGCACCGCCGCAGTTTCCTGACCGGTCTCCAAACCCAGCGCCAGACCTTGCGCCTGGAAGACATCCGCTGTTTGCATCAACCGCTGCTTGAGCTTGGCGAAATCGCGATCGGCCGGTTCATGCGGCAGAAAACCCGCGTGAAAGGTCACCAGCTTCAAACCGAGCTGACTGGCAATCGTGGCGGTGGCCTGGATGTTTTTCCAATTCTGCTCCCAAGTGGCGTCGGGGGCGATGCCGCCCGTGCGCCGGATGGTTTCCATCGAGGTATAATCTTCACCCACACAACCGAACATACCCGAGGCAATGCCGATTCCGGCCTGTCGCAACAACTCGGGCGTCCGACGCCAGCCGGCGGGATCATCGCGCAACGGATCCAGGGCCAGTTGCACCCGAGTCACCCCGGTGGGTTGCAATTTGGAAATCAGGTCTTCCGGACTGGTGGGTTGGAGTGACCAACTACACACCGCGAGACGTTGGCGGATGGTTTGCAAACTCATGCTGACAAGAGAACAGTTTTACGCGCCAAGCTCAATAACACATTTGTCGGCTGTAAAACCCGCCGCCCCTGCCAACTGCGATGGCAGCGAGAAGGCGGAACTACAAACTCCACTCTTCTCGTTCGTAGTCCTGGCTTTAGCCGGCAGCAACGTGGTCACTTTGTAATACGCTCCCTTGTGCCTCGCCCCCGCCTGAAGGCGGAACTACAAACTTCGCCCTCCTCGCTTGTAGCCCCGGCTTCAGCCGGAATTGGCCGATCCCAATCGCGATGAATCATCAAAGCAAAGAGCACCGTATTGGAATACTGTTCGTGCCTCTGTGCCTCTGTGGCTAAACCGAATACATTCACCGCCTGAAGGCGGAACTACAAACTTTGCCCTTCCCGCTCGTAGTCCCGGCTTTAGCCGGAATTGGCCGATCCCAATCGCGATGAATCATCAAAGCAAAGAGCACCGTATTGGAATACTGTTCGTGCCTCTGTGCCTCTGTGGCTAAACCGAATACATCCCCCGCCTGAAGGCGGAACTACAAACTTTGCTCTTCCCGCTCGTAGTCCCGGCTTCAGCCGGAATTGGCCGACCCCAATCACGATGAATCATCAAAGCAAAGAACACCGTATTGGAATACTCTCCGCGGCTCTGCGCCTCTGTGGCTAAATCGAATACATTCCCCGCCTGAAGGCGGAACTACAAACTTCGCCCTCCTCGCTTGTAGTCCCGGCTTTAGCCGGAAGCAACGCAGTCACTCTGTAATACGCTCCCTTGTGCCTCGCCCCGCCTGAAGGCGGGACTACAAACTTTGCCCTTCCCGTTCGTAGTCGAAGGCAGGATTACGAGCGAATGACGAACCATTTCGCCAAAATTTTTCACCGATTGAAAAATAGTTTACTTCGTATGGGCTCCAAAATATAGTCCCGGCCGAGCCGATGTGGCGGAATTGGCAGACGCGCTAGACTCAAAATCTGGTACTCTCACGAGTGTGTGGGTTCGACCCCCTCCATCGGCACCACTCTTTAATTTTTCATTCATAACGATCACATCCCGGCTTTGACGAGCCGGATGGCTGTCATTCCGCCGAACTCAGCGTCACGAATTGACGTCAAGTCGCCGCAACCCCTTGGGGTGACGCTCCTGATCTCAAATTACGTCAGTATCCAACAACTCCCGAACGATTAAAATCCGTCGAACCGTGAATCGCGAGTCACATTTCCCTAATCCAGCGCGATGCGCTCGCCCCGATGAAAAGCCGGGGCCGAGCAAAAAAGTTATTGCGCATCCCGACAAAGCGTACACACTTACACAAAACATTCCGTTCATACCTGACGCGCTACTTGATGAAAAACATGATATGGAGTTTGGGGATCGGCGGCGGGAGTGGCACCCAATCGGAGGCCAAGCGGACATGTTGCCACAAGCAACCGGAATCGAAGCTTATGAATCAAACCTCATCCATTGACCTACAACCGCGAAGCTCGCGGCGCGACCGCGAATCCGGTTTCACCTTGATCGAGCTGTTGGTGGTGATCGCCATCATCGCCATTTTGGCGGCGATGTTGCTGCCAGCGCTAGCCAAGGCCAAAACCAAGGCGCAAGGCATCAGTTGCATGAACAACACCAAACAGTTGATGCTGGCCAACCAAATGTATCAGGTGGACAACAACGACAATTTTCCCATGTCGTTTCATGGTGGTTTTAAGTATAATGACGCCTATCCGGAAAACCGCCCATGGGTCACGGGTTGGCTGGATTGGAGCACTGCCACGGATAACACGAATACCATTTTTTTGTTGGACCCCAAGCACGCCTCGCTCGCCCGCTATTTTGGCAATCAAAAAAATGTTTACAAATGTCCGGCTGATAATTTTGCCAGCCCGCTCCAACGTCGCGTGGGCTGGAGTTCCCGCGTTCGGAGCGTTTCGGGTAACATTTACGTGGGGAAAGGAAACGCTTGGGCCACGGGACGGAACAACTCTTACACCCCTGGAGGTCCCAACAACCTGACGATTTACAAAGGCGCGGCCAAAGCCTCAGACTTGATTATTCCCGGACCGGCACAAACGTGGGTTTATATGGACGAGCATCCGGACAGCATCAATGACGCCGGCGCGTTTGCTCCCAACACCCCCACCAACATTCCCGATGCGCCAGCCACCTACCACAACGGTGCCGCTGGATTTTCCTTCGCTGATGGACACTCCGAAATTCATAAGTGGAAGGGGGGAACCATGAACGGCGATCTGAGGTCGGTTACGTACATCGCACGAAACGATTTTGCGACCAAGGCTGGTGATCCCGATCTCTATTGGTATTCCTTCCACAGCCCGAGGGCCAGCGCCAGAACCGTCGTGCCTTAAGGCGGAACGATGCAGTGGTCCAGGTGGAACGGCCAACTTGGCCGTTCTGGGCGGCAACCTGCCGCCCAGCCGAGCGCACGGAGATCGCACACCATTGGGTTCGCACACTTTGCGTTCGGCTGTCGGGCCGGTGGCCCGTTCCACCCAAACTCCAATCGAACTGTTACGGGTTAGAGGCGGCATCCCTTCGGTTATACGTCCATTACCGGTCGGCGCTGCTGGCGGCGCCACCAGAACCAAAGCCCCAAACCCGCCGCCGCTCCGCCCAGGTGCGCCGTGGCGCCCACGTTGCTGAATCCACTCACCTGCAAAATCGCGGTGATCGTTTGTAACAACAACCAAAGTCCCAACGCCACCCACGCGGGAAATTGCACCCAGCGAAAATAGAAAAAGTAGCGCAACAAAATCCCCAACCGGGCGCGCGGATATTGCAACGCGTAGAACACAATCACTCCCGAAATACCGCCGCTCGCGCCAATGCACGGAATCATCGAATGTGGGGTGATCAACCAATGCAGCGCGTCGCCCGCCAGCGTTGCCGCCAGCAGCAGCCCAGCGTAGCGGGGGCGCCCGAGATAATCCTCCACGTTGTCGCCAAAGATCAGCAGGAAATACAAATTCCCCACCAGGTGCAAAATGCCGCCGTGCAGAAAAAAGGACGTGAGCCACGTCAATCCGCCCAAACGCCACGCCTCAGCGGGGATGAACCCGTAGCGTTCGACGGCGGTGTCCAAATCGAAAAACGCGATGATGCTGACCGCCGCAATGAACAGCGCGAGCAACCAGGTGAGCCACGGACGGCAGGACAGCGGGTTGATCTCGGATTCGACGGGAAAACCGAAGATGGCCGGGATCATTTTCCAATTCTCATCCGGCGCATCATCCGTGACACCCTGCGGCTTCATGGCTTCCAACTTATGCGTGGCGAGAACCTCGATGCCGCGCAACCGTGCGGCGTCCGGCGATTCAATCGCGCTCTCGGGTAAAACTTCAAATTCCTCCGGATCAAACCAAATCACGCCGCAGCGTTTGCAGGAATCCAGTTCCAGCGGCGGATCGTCCGAGAACACCCGGCGCATGGCGGCGGCGCAAAAGGGACATCGCACCTCACCCGGGACCGTGGGTTGATTGATGCGCCGCAGCAACGAAGTGGCATAACGATCGCCCGCCACACGCCGGATTTGCGGCAGGGTGACGGCGCGACCGTTGCAAATCGGGCAAAGGTAAAACAAACCTTCGCGCTGGCGAATCGTTCGCAAACCAGTCCGGCAATGTGGGCAGAGCGGCATGGGCGCAATTTAGAAGATTTTGGCGGGAGTCCGCCAGTCATTCGTGGCGGGTGAAGCAGCGGGCGGCGGCGCGAGGCAAAAGTTCACGGGCATTTCAGTTTAACCATCACCGCGAGTCGGCTAAGGTGAGCGCGACATGCTGGCGAGACTCTGCTGCTTTTTGATGCTGGGCGCGATTGGTGCCGGAATGCTGGGCGCGCAAGACAAAGGATTTCCCGGGACGCATTGGGAATCGCGAACGCCGGAGCAAGTCGGCTTATCTATGGAGAAGCTCGACGCGCTCCAAGCGCTGGTCAAAGGTCGCGGTTGCGTGGTGCGTCACGGTTATCTGGTTTATTCGTGGGGCGATCAAAGCAAAAGCTCGGACATTGCTTCGGCGTTCAAACCGGTGTTGTCCACGTTGCTGCTTATGGCGGTGCAGGAAGGTCGGCTGAACAGCGTGGATGAACCGGTGGCCGAGTTCGAGCCGCGCCTCAAAACCATCAACGGCGGCAAGGACGCCCGACTCACCTGGCGACATCTGGCCTCGCAAACTTCCGGCTACGGTTTGATTGAACCGCCCGGCACGGCGTACGCTTACAATGATTTTGCGCTGGCGCTGTATTACGCGACGCTGACGCAAAAAGTTTTTGGAACAAACGGCACCGAAGTGCTGCGGACGCACCTCGCCGAGCCGCTGCAATTCGAGGACGCCTACACCTTTAATGCTTTCCACCGCGCGGACCGGGAGGGCCGATTGGCAGTTTCCGTGCGCGACCTGGCGCGGATCGGTTTCCTCTATCTGCACGGCGGGCAATGGCGCGGAATACAGTTGCTCGCGCCGGAGTTCGTCCAGATGGCCGTCAACAGCCCTATCCCGACGGACACGCCGCTGACCAGCGGACGCGAGGCTGACATGTTACCCGGTCAACATTCGATTGGTGGCGGCAAAAACATCACGCCAATCGGACCGGGATATTACAGCTTCAACTGGTGGCTGAACCGAACGAACAAACTGGGGCAGCGCCTTTTTGCCGCCGCGCCGCCCGACACCTACGTGGCGGCGGGTCATGGCGGCAAGCGGATGTTGTGGGTGATTCCAAGCCTCGATTTGATCGTGTCGTGGAATGATTCGCCGATTGAAGATCACGACGCTTCGCCAAGCGATCCGAACGCGAAGATCAACCAAGCGGCGGCTTTGATGGCCGCGGCGGTGCTGGATCGGGATGAAACAAATCCCCCGCCAAAGACCCGGTTGGGCCTGCGTGGTGAGCGATTCACGATAAATGATCAGCCGAGGTTCCTTTACGGCATCAGTTTTTACGGAGCGTTGGCCGCGCCGGAGAATAATCTGCGCGCTGACCTTGATGACATGCAACGGCTGGGCTTCAACTGGTTGCGCGTTTGGGCCAACTGGCAGGCATTTGGCGCGGCTGCTTCCGCGGTGGACGATCAAGGACAGCCAATTGCCGCCACCATGCAAAAATTAAAGTGGCTGGTAGCGGAGTGTGATCGGCGCGGTTTGATCGTGGACGTGAGCATTTCGCGCGGCGACGGCAAAAGAGAAACGTCGCCCTTGCTCACCCTTGAAGCGCATCGCCGCGCCGTGGAGAGCCTCACCATGGCTTTACGCCCCTGGCAAAATTGGTATCTCGATTTGAGCAACGAGCGCAACGTACCGGACGCGCGCTTCACGAGCGTTGCCGACTTGCGAATCCTGCGCGATGCAGCCAAGCAACTGGATCCAACGCTGCTCATCACCGCCTCCCATGCGGAGGATATTTCGTCCGCTCAACTCGAACAATATCTCCAAACCGCCCAACTGGACCTGCTCACCCCGCATCGTCCGCGCCGCGCCACTTCGCCCGACCAAACGGCTACCACCACAAAACAACTTCAAACTTGGATGCGAAAAATCAGTCGCATGGTGCCGGTGCATTATCAGGAACCGTTTCGACGTGGCTTCGGTAATTGGAATCCGCAAGCTGAAGATTTTGTCCGCGACTTGGAAGCGGCTCTAAACAGCGGTGCGGCCGGTTGGTGTTTTCACAACGGCACGGAAGGCGGGTCCCCAGACGGACAACCGCGACGTTCCTTTGATCTGCGGGAACGGCGCTTGTTCGATCAACTCGACCCGGAAGAACGCAAAGCCGTCGAGCAAATGCGGACCGTCATCCAGGCCAATCAACACACCAACCACACGAAACTCAGCATTAATAACGGCATGTGGCAGATCAACGGCGAGATCACCTATCGCGGCAGTCAGGCGGAAGGCTTGTTAATGAACGTACGCATGGTGAACGCGGGATTTGAAGATGCGCAGCGGCCCGGGTTCGATCCGGAAGCGAACGCAGACAAGTTCATCGCGCGGCTTCCCGATTATGTGGCCAGCGGGGTCCGGGCGTTCACGTTGAATTTGCAAGGCGGCCATCCGGGGTACGAAGGCGCGGTCCACTCCGCATTCAACCCGGACGGTTCGCTGCGTTCGTCCTGCCTGGAGCGGGTGCGCCGGATCATTCAAGCGTGCGATCAGCACGGCGCGGCGGTCATTCTCGGTTGCTTCTATCAACGCCAGGATCAGTTGCTGCGGGACGACGAGGCGGTGCGCGCGGGCGTCAGCAACGTCGTGAATTGGATTGCCGCCAGCGGTTTCGCGAATGTCGCGCTGGAAATTGCCAACGAGTACGGTCATCGCGGTTTCGATCATGGCGTGCTCAAGAGCACGGACGGTCAGGTGGAATTGATTCAGCTCGCCAAACGGTTGGCGCCGAATTTACTCGTGTCCACGAGCGACCAAGGGAACGGTAAAATTCCCGATGCCATTGCCGCAGCCAGCGATTTTATTCTGATTCATTTCAATAGCACTTCCGTAACCCACTACTCCGCACGGATCACGGCGTTAAAGAGGTTCGGCAAACCAATCGTGTGCAATGAAGATGACAAGACCGGCGCGCGCGGCGCGGCGGCCGCCCGGGCGTGCGTGGCGCATCAAGCGTCCTGGGGACTGATGCTGGAATCACTGAACCAAAGTTTCCCCTTCACGTTCAACGGTCCGGTGGACGATCCGATCGTTTACCACACATTGCGGGAGTTGACCCAACCTTGAAGCCGCCAAGCGACCTGACGTTTCCCGGCGCCGATAAAATCCGATAGGGAACTCAGTGCGATGAAGCGGAAGGATTGCGCGCGAGGAGCAGTCGCGTCACGGCCGGCGGCGTTGACTCGACGTGAAAGGCCATGACGCGATTGCGAATTTCGTGATCCGCCACCGTAAACCGTTCAATCTGCCGCTGCCGATCCAGCCACGATTCCACCACGTAAGTTTCGACATACCGCGCCGGATCAAACGGGTCGTGGAACAAATCCCACCGCGCCGCGCCGTCACGGCGGCGCACCCGGCCCAATTCGTACGCGGCCTGGATGAATTCCGCCGCCCGCGTCGGATCAATGCGAAAAGTCACGCTGATCAACACCGGGCCGTCTTCGGGATTCGGCTCAATCATGACTTGCGGTGCGGCGCGACTCAACGCATGTGCCAGACGTCCGGGAGACAAATTCAAATTCGTGTCCGCCGTCAGCGGAAAACGGCGCGTCAAAGTCAGACCGGCGGCCAGTCCCGCTGCCGCCAACGTCAGCGCAAGCGGCGTGCTGGTATGTTCCGCCACCGCGCCCCAAACCGCGCTGCCCAGCGCCATGCCACCTTGAAAAACCATTTGGTAGAGGCCGAGTGAACGCGCCTGCACCCAGGCCGGCACTGAGAGTTGCACGGAGACATTGAGACTGGAAGTTGTGCTCGTCCAAGCCATTCCGCCCAGAAAGAGCGCGGGCAGAAGCACCCAGAACAACGGCAGCCAGGCCATGATGAGCAGCGTGACCATGAACGCGAAAGCCGCGGCAGTGACAATCCCATCGGCAGACCAGCGATGGCGGATATGCGATTGCAACAACGCCCCCACCACCGCGCCCACGCCGATGCACCCCATGAGAATGCCGTAGCCCCAGGCGCCGCGCTGCACGCTTTCCTGCGCCACCACCACCAGCAACGCCCACATGCTGCTGACGCAAAACGTCTGCAAAAACGCGCGCACCATCACGGCGCGCATGGCCGGAGCAAACCGGGTGTAACGCAGGCCGCTGCGCATTGAACCCAACAACCGCTCCGCCGGCAGCGCGCTGGTGAACCACGGCGTGCGTTTCCAGCGGTAGATGAAAATCAGCACCGCGAAAAAGGAGGCGGCGTTAATGGCGAAGACCAGGCTCGCCCCCATCAGCACGGAAGCAAAACCCGCCACGCACAAACCGCCCAAGGCCGGGCCGACGGCGCGGGCGACATTGAAGGCCGCGCTGTTCAGCGCGATGGCTTCGGGCAATTCCTGGCGCGGCACCAATTCCGGCACGATCGCCTGCCAGGTGGGCGCGTTCATCGCCGTCCCCACATTCAACAAAAAAGTCAGCAGCAACAACGACCAGGCCGCCATCCAGCCGTTCAGAGTCAAAACACTGAGTACCACCGCCACCACGAACATCCAGCCGCCCCAGAACAACAGCAGCCGGCGGCGATCCAGCAAATCCGCCGTGGCGCCGGCCGGCAGACCGAGCAACAGAACCGGCAAGCTGGCGGCGGTTTGCATCGAAGCGAGCAAAAACGGCGAGGTCGTCAACGCCGTCATCAACCACGCGCCCGCCGTATCCTGCATCCAACTGCCGATGTTGGAGATGGCCGACGCGATCAGCCGATTGCGAAACAAAGGCCGGCGCAGCGGTTGCCAGATGGAATCCGCCGGTTTGGTGGGGTCGGAAGCCGTCATGCGCGCGCAACGGGACGCAACGAGCCGACGTTCCCCTCAAGCATACGACCCGGCTGAAAATTCAAGGGGTGAGCTTCCTGATTCATGGCCAGACGCAACATCAGGCACTCTCCCCCAAATTTCTTTGCAGCAACTGCCGTAAGCGCATCGGAGATAAGACGGTGATATTCCTGCCTTTGACAACCACCAGTTTTTGCTCGCGCAATTTGGCGAAGGTGCGGGACAACGTCTCGCTGATCGTGCCCAGTTCGCCAGCCAACATGCGCTTGGTCATTGTCAACACAATGCGAACGGGTTGATCGTCCGTCGGCGACAAGCAGCGTTTCAACAGCCAGTTGGCCAGACGGGTTTCCACATCTTTCAACGCCAGGTCCTCCAACTGGCCGATCAGCGCGCGCAGATGATTGCCCATGGATCCCAGCAGACTCAAAACAAGTTCCGGTTGCTGCGCCAGCAAATCGAGAATGCCCTCCTTGCGGATGAGCAAAACCTGGGAGGATTCGAGCGCGCGCGCGTTGGCGTGGCAACCCTTCGGCGAGGCGAGCGTGGCTTCGGCAAAGGAATCGCCCGCGTGAAAGATGCGAATCACCTGCTCCTGCCGCAACGCGTTCACCCGATGAATGCTGATCGTGCCGCTTTGCACCACGTAAAATCCGGCGGAGGGATCGCCCTCACGAAACAAATACTCGCCCTTGGCCAGCGGCATGGCAACGGTCAACGCCGCGATGGCTTCCAAATCAGCCCCCGGCAAACCGCGAAAAAGCTGACAGCTCCGCAGCGTGTTAATAACGGCGGTCGCTCGCAATTCTGCCAATGAAGCGGACATGACCCCGCCAGCATAGCCAGCCGGAGCTGAAAAGGAAACCAGCCAATCCACCGGGAAGGTTGGGTTTGAGTTTCCATCCGTCTTTTGCTACGGATGGAGCGGAGTTGAAGATGACCTACCAAACTTTGAAAGTGTTGCACCTGATTGGTCTGGCCCTGACGTTCATGGGGCTGGCCGGGGTGTTGGCGGTTAAAATGAGCGGCGCAAAATCGCCCCGGCAACGGCTGTTTTTCATCGCGCACGGAATCGGGCTGCTGTTGCTTCTGGGCACGGGCGTGGCGCTGGTGTTTCAATTGCAACTCATGGGGACAACCCACACTTTGCCGGGTTGGGTGCAGGGGAAATTGGTCATTTGGTTGTTGGCGGGTGGGGCCATCTCGATGGCGGCGCGCTTGAGTCGTTACGCGGAACTGGTGTTCCTATTTTTTGTGCTGCTGGTCGCGCTCGCGGCCTGGCTCACTTTGTTCAAACCGTTTTAATTGCCGCGTTCACTTCGACCGAAACGTCCGCGCCAACTTCAGTTCATCGCGGTGAATCAAATCGGATGGCATCCGGCGGCAACGCTCAACGCTCAAAAGAAACGTGCAACCGACCGCGCGTTTTTCTATGGTGAGGCGGCTTTGATTTCTCCAAACCGAATTGGACATGACAATTTTTCCTTCAATCACTGGGTGACGAAATGCCGAACGTGCGCACGATTAAAGATGTGAAATCCGACCGACCCATACCCGACTGGGATCCCACTTCACCCGCGGTGCAACGCGATCAACGCGCCGCGTTTGATGACCTGCGGCGGCGGTGTCCGGTCGCCTACAGCGAATTGCTCGGCTGGTCGTTGTTCCGCCATGAAGACGTGCAACGAGTTTTGTTGGACCCGAAAACCTTCAGCAACGCGGTGTCGCAGCACCTCTCCGTGCCGAACAGCATGGACCCGCCCGAACACACGCCGTATCGCCGCATCATCGAACACTACTTTTCCTCCGGTCAAATGACGTGCTTCGAGCCTGTCTGTCGCCGCATCGCCGCCCGATTGGCCAAGAAATTGACGCAGCAAAAGGAAGTGGAATTTGTCACGGCGGTGGCGTTGCCGTTCGCGGTGCAGGCTCAGTGCGCATTTCTCGGTTGGCCGGCGGCGCTGCACGAGCCGCTGGTGCGGTGGACGCGCCGCAACCAGGAAGCGACCCGCGCCCAAGACCGCAAAGCCATGTCCGAAATTGCGCGGGAGTTTGAAGAAGTCATTGACGACTTGTTGGAAACCCGACTGGAGGCCGACGCCGGTCCGGAAACCGATCTGACCGCTTCGCTCATGCACGAAAAAGTTTGGCAACGCACCTTGAGCAACGAAGAAGTGGCGAGCATTCTGCGCAACTGGACGGTCGGCGAGATCGGTTCGATTTCGGCCTCCGTCGGAATTCTGGCGCACTTCCTGGCGATTCAACCCAAGGTGGAAGCGCAGTTGCGCGCGCAACCGGATTTGATCCCGGCGGCGGTCGAGGAAATTTTACGAATTCACGGACCGCTGGTGGCCAACCGGCGCATCACGAAGCGACCGGTTGAAATTGGCGGTCGCAAAATTCCCGCTGGAGAGCGGATTACGGTGATCTGGGTTTCCGCCAATCGTGACGAGCAAGTATTTCCCGAGCCTGACACGTTTCGCCTGGATCGCGACATGAGCAAGAACTTGCTCTGGGGCGCGGGCGTGCATGTCTGTCCAGGCGCACCGTTGGCTCGTCTCGAGTTGAGAGTATTTCTGGAAGAACTGTTCGCTGCGACCAGCCGCATCCGGGTGGCGGCGAACAAAACTCCGAAGCTCGCGGTTTATCCGGCCAGCGGCTTCGCGACGTTGCCACTCTGCGCGGACGGATCGCCCGCCGCCGTTTAACGACAGCCTTCCATTTCCTTGATGAAATAACCCTGCTGTTGCACGGATCGTTGGATGGCTTCAGAAGCGGATTCAACGTGGCAGAACTGACATTCCTTGGTCGTCAGCGGCTGACCTTCCTGTCCAATGCTTTTCAGGAATTCACGACCAAAATCCAGCACGCGCTCCGGCGTTTCGTCCGTCGGCACCACCACATCGAAATGCGCAGTGACTCCGTTCTTTTTCACCACGTAGGTATCGTAAACAGCTACTTTCATAATTAAAATTTCACTTCGCGCTCCGGCGTGTTGAATCGAAATCCATTCAACCTCTCGTCAGAATCGCAAGCCGGGTGATCCGAGTTTAATGGTTCGGGCGACCGATCCGCACGCGCCAAACTTGCGGACCTTGTTCCTCGTAAGTCCACGTTACCTGGCCCGCGTGTTCCGCTTCGAATTGGTAACGCAACGGACGCGGATCGTGATCGTTCACCAACACGAATGATTGTCCCGGTTGCAGCCGACGGTAGGTATCGAAAATCAGCGAATGCCGCTGAATCGGCGGCAGCGAACGCACGTCCAGATCGCCATTAACGAGGGCATTGGTCAGCGCGGTTTCCACCGTATCCATGGTGACGGGAGCGGTGGTGGTGCCGCTGCAACAATTCGAAGTCCGGTCAGAAGTAATTTTAGTGCTCATAGTTTTTTCAATTGATTCGATGCCGTTCGCGCCACTGGCGCAAACCAGCTTCACCTTAAAACCCTGGTTACTTCCATTAGTCCAAACTCCGCGTTAGTCAAAATTATTTCACACAAGCCAACGCGGCTCTTCCGTTTCCAACCCAGAACCAGCGTCATTAAAACAACACGCTTTGCACAAAGGAATGTAGTGGCTCGGGAATGACGCGATTACGCCGCACCACGACGGCCAGGTCGCGACTGAAACGCGGACGAAACGCGAGCCGCCGCACCACGCGACGGTTGCCGTAGAGCGCCAAAACGCGATGCGGAACCAGACTCACGCCGAAGCCCAGGGAAACCAGATTCACAATGACATCGAAGCTGTCCAGCTCCATGGCGGGTTCAATCGGCCAGCGTTGCGACAACAGCCAATCGTGCAGCCGCCGACCGGTGAAACCCTGCCGATCAATCAACAACCAGCGTTGCGCCGCGAGCAATTTTTTAAGTTGCTTGAGCGTCACGCTGGCCGTTTCAGGTTGCTGGGAGAATTGTGGCGGCGCGATTGCGGTGAATTCGTCCTTGAAGCGGTGAGTGACCTGGAGCAGCGGCGACAAACGGCGGGGCGGGCAGACCAGTCCGGCGTCCAGGTTTCCCGTTTCCAGTGAGGTTAGAATTTCGCGACTGGTTTGCAGGGTGACTTGTAATTGAACCTCCGGATGCCGCCGTTGGAAGGCGAAAAAATAACCGGGCAGATAGGCCAGCCCGATGCTGCGCGCCACCCCGACGCGCAACGTGGAAGAAAGCTGTCCCACCGTTCGCTGCACGTCCTCCAGCAACTCGCTGGTGGCTTGCAGAATGGTCTTCGATTTCTCACGCAATAACTGACCGGCGCGCGTCAGACAAACCCGGCGAGTGGTGCGCTCGAACAAAGTTACCCCCAAGCGCTCTTCGACGCCGTGAATCTGCCGGGTGATGGCGCTCTGCGTCAGCCCGGCCCGTTCGGCCGCGCGGGTGAACGATCCGGTTTCCGCGACCAGTTGGAACAGAGTGAGTTCGTATAAATCGAACGGTGTCGTCGCCAGAAATTGATTCATAAATTGCATTGAACTATAAACAATAATGAATTTCGCGCAATAGAGCGTTACGGGTAATCTACGCTCGAAAGGTGGAGCGCCGCTGGCTTGAACAGCATGACGGCCCTCGCCAAAACAATTGAAAGGATCTGATATGGCTGACCACACCCAGCGATTACCGCAAAATGTGCCAGGACTTTGGTACGTGGATTCGAATTGCATTGATTGCGATTTATGCCGGGAGACCGCGCCGAGCGTCTTTCGTCGCGATGACGAGAACGGAAATAGTTACGTGTTCCACCAACCGGAAACCGAGGAAGAAATCCGGCAAGCGATCGAAGCCCTGTCTGGCTGCCCCGTCGAGGCCATTGGCAACGACAATCCTGTCGTCACACCCGCCGCAACTACCGCCAGCCCCGCCGCGGCCACCCCGCCGCAACAAACTTAACGCGATGCCGTCAGGCATCTTTGTTTGAAGCCACGACCGTAGCTCCTGATCGCTCGGCGCGCTTCCATCGTTCCTCACCATGCCGAACCACCACGCGTTTGGTCTGTCGGCGTTCGGATCATGAAATTAGTATGGCGGTAACGCGTCGGCTTCTTTAAGCTGCGCGCCGGTCTATTGGTAAACATGCCTGACCGCCTCTAGGAAAATGAGGGACGACTTATCATGAAAAAGCGATTGGACGAAAAATTAGAACTGGTATTTCAAGACGTAGTCAGCCGCAACCCCGGCGAAGGAGAATTCCATCAAGCCGTGCGCGAGGTGCTCGAATCCCTCGGTCCGGTGCTCGTAAAGTATCCGGAATTTCGGCAGCACAAGATTCTGGAACGCATCTGCGAACCGGAACGGCAGATCATTTTTCGCGTTCCCTGGCAGGATGACCAGGGCGAAGTGCGCATCAATCGCGGCTTCCGGGTGCAATTCAACAGCGCGCTCGGGCCGTATAAAGGCGGACTGCGGTTTCACCCTTCGGTCTATCTCGGCACGATCAAGTTTTTAGGATTCGAGCAAATCTTTAAGAACGCGTTGACCGGCATGCCCATTGGTGGCGCCAAAGGCGGTTCGGACTTTGATCCCAAGTGCAAATCCGAAAATGAAATCATGCGGTTTTGTCAGAGCTTCATGACGGAGATGCACCGACACCTGGGCGAATATACCGACGTTCCGGCGGGCGACATCGGCGTCGGCACGCGCGAGATTGGGTTTATGTTTGGTCAGTACAAACGACTCACCAACCGCTACGAGTCGGGCGTGCTTACGGGCAAAGGATTGGACTGGGGCGGCGCGCGAGTGCGCCGGGAAGCCACCGGATATGGCTCCGTCATCTTCCTGAACGAAATGTTGAAATCGCGCGGCACTTCGGTCGAGGGCAAAACGTGTTTGGTTTCAGGCTCGGGCAATGTCGCCATTTACACGATGGAGAAACTGCAACAGCTCGGCGGCAAAACCGTGGCGTGCTCCGATTCCAACGGCGTGATTTACGATCGCAAAGGTTTGGACCTCAATCTGGTCAAGCAAATCAAGGAAGTGGAACGCGTCCGCATTTCGGAATACGCTGTCCGGCAAAAACGCGCCAAATACTTTCCCAATGGAAAAATTTGGGACATTCCTTGCGATGTCGCCCTGCCTTGCGCGACCCAAAACGAACTGACCGGCAAAGACGCGAAGTCGCTGGTGAAGAACGGTTGTATCGCGGTGGCCGAGGGCGCCAACATGCCGACCACTTCGGAAGGCGTGCATTTCTTCCTGGACGCAAAAATCGCGTTTGCGCCGGGCAAAGCCGCCAACGCCGGTGGCGTGGCCACTTCGGCACTCGAAATGCAGCAAAACGCCAGTCGGGATGCCTGGGATTTCGCCTACACGGAAAGCAAGCTGGCCGATATCATGAAGCAAATTCACCGACGCTGTCACGACACGGCGGAGGAATTTGGCACGCCAGGGAATTATGTAAACGGCGCGAATATCGCCGGCTTTCTGAAAGTGGCGAAAGCCATGGCCGCTCTCGGCCTGGTCTGATTCGCGCGTAATTCAATCGCGCCAGCCGGCTCCGGCCAGTGCCAGACAAGGCGGTGTCACCGTGGAAACAAGACGGTTTCACGGGCCGGTTTGAGCGCGTCATCCGGGGGCGAGTTGACGTCATGGAGTTATCTATGGCACTATCAATCGTTCATTTAGATTAAGTGAAATGAAATAATGGAAGCTTTGCTTGAAACCAAGACGTTGGCCGCTGCGAAAATCAATCACGGGCTGACCGCCGAGAAAAAAATCCACTTCCTCCGTCAAATGCTGCGCATCCGCCGGTTCGAACAAACGGCGCTCAAGCAATACCAGACCAGTGGCCAAATCGGCGGCTTCCTGCACCTCTACTCCGGACAAGAATCCGTCGCGGTGGGCACCCTTTCCCTGTGCGGCGAAAATGATCATGTCATTGCCGGTTATCGCATGCACGGCCACGCCCTGACCGCCGGCATGAGCATGAACGAGTGCATGGCCGAGCTGTTCGGTCGCGCCACGGGTTGCTCCAAGGGCAAAGGCGGTTCGATGCACTTCTTTGCGCCCGACAAAAATTTCTGGGGCGGACACGGAATCGTGGGAGGACAGACGCCACTCGGGCTGGGTTTGGCGTTTGGGCTGAAATACAAAGGATTGAAAGGTTGCTGCCTCTGCTTCTTGGGTGATGGCGCGGTGAATCAGGGCGCGTACCACGAATCGCTCAACTTGGCCGCACTTTGGGATTTGCCGGTCATTTACATTATTGAAAACAACCAGTACTCGATGGGCACGAGCCTGGAACGCTCCTCCGCTTTCTCCAAATGCCTGGCCGCCCGCGCCGAAGCCTACGACATCGTCTGGGATCACGTCAGCGGCGAGGACCTTTACGAAGTGCGCGCCAAAACTTGGACGGCCATTCAACGGGCGCACACCGAGAGCCGTCCCACCGTTTTGGAAATTGCCACCTACCGCTACTTCGGACATTCCGTTTCCGATGCGAACGCCAAAAAATATCGTCGCCCGGAAGAGATTGAAAAATACCGCACGCTTCACGATCCGATTCAGCTCTGGCAAAAGCGCCTGTTGGAAGAAGAGGTTTTAACCGAAGCGCAAGCCACCGAACTGGACGCCGCCGCCGCTGCGGAAGCGGAGGAAGCGGTACGCTTCGCGAAGGAGAGTCCGATCCCCAACCCGGCCGACATTTTCTCCGATGTTTATAGCGAGGTAGATCGCCAAACCGCTGCCGGTCAAACCGGAAAATTCTTCTTCAACGATTAACCCGTACCTTCGCTGTTTATGCCCGTCATTACTTACCGCAAAGCATTAAACGACGCCTTGGCCGAGGAACTGACCCGCGACGAAAATGTCGTCATTCTCGGCGAGGAAGTGGCCCAATACAACGGCGCTTACAAGGTGACCGAGGGGCTGTGGAAGCGCTTCGGAGACAAGCGCGTTTGGGACACGCCGATCAGCGAAGCGGCCTTTGTGGGATTGGGCGTCGGCGCTTCCATGATGGGATTGCGACCCGTGGTGGAATTGATGTTCTGGAGCTTTGCGTTTGTTGCTTACGATCAGGTGGTCAACAACGCTGGTTGCATTCGTTATATGTCCGGCGGCTTGGTGAATCTGCCGATGGTGATTCGCGGTCCGGCCAACGGCGGCACGAACGTCGGCGCCACGCACTCGCACACTCCCGAAAGCATCCTCGCGCATAATCCCGGCATCAAAGTAGTTTGTCCGGCTACGGCCTATGACGCCAAAGGTTTGATGAAGACGGCGATTCGAGATGACGATCCCGTTTTCGTCATGGAAAATACCCTGCTTTACGGTGAAACGTGGGAGGTGCCGGAGGAAGAATACCTGATTCCACTCGGAGTCGCCGATGTGAAACGCGAAGGCGCGGATGTCTCACTGATTGCCCACGGTCGCGCCACAATTACCAGTCTCAAAGCGGCCGAGTTGCTGGCTCAAGAACATAACATTCATGCGGAAGTGGTGGACCTCCGCTCGATTCGTCCGCTCGATGAAGACGCAATTTTGCGTTCCGTGCGCAAGACGCACCGCGCCGTGTTGGTGGATGAAAACAAGCCGTTCTGTGCGGTTAGCGCCCAAATCGCCACGATCATTCAACAGAAAGCATTTGATGATCTGGATGCGCCGGTGCTGCGCGTTTGCTCGCTGGACGCGCCGGCCATTTACAGTCCGCGTCTCGAGAAACTTCAGTTGCCCACTCCCGAACGCGTGGTGGAAAAAGTTTTAAGCCTCGTCTGATCCGACTATGCCCTACGTTGAAATGCCCAAATTAAGCGACACGATGACCGAAGGTACGTTGGTCAAGTGGCGCAAAGCCATCGGCGACAAGATAAGTGTTGGCGACGTGTTGGCCGAAGTTGAAACCGACAAAGCCGTGATGGAACTGGAGGCGTTTGATGAAGGCACGCTCAAGGAAATTTATGTTCCGGACGGCGGCAAAGCTCTGGTCGGCGCCAATCTGGCTCTACTGTTGGGCGCGGGAGAAGCCGCACCCACAAAGGACGCCAAACCGGCCGCCGCCAAACCAGCGGTCACCCCGACTACCGGTTCTGAAAAACCGACGGCAACTCCTGGTGAAGCGAAAGCGCCCGTTGCGGCTTCCAGCGGCGGACGAGTCAAGGCCTCACCATTGGCGAAGAAAATCGCCACGGCCAAAGGACTTGATCTGAGCGCCATCCGCGGGTCAGGTCCCGGCGGACGAATCGTGGCGCGTGATATCGAATCTCAACCGGGCGGTACCGCTGCGCGTTCCGTCGCACCGACGATTTCCGCCGCGCCCGCCGGCAAGGGCGATCGCCGCATTGCGCTGACGGGTATGCGCAAAATCATTGCCGAGCGTTTGCTCGCCAGCAAAACGCAGATTCCGCATTTTTATCTCAACATTGAGATTGATGCGGGTGAACTGCTGAAGTTGCGCGCGCAGACCAACGCCCATTTCGAGCAGTTGGGATTGGGCAAGCTGACCATCAACGATTTCATTTTGAAGGCGGTGGCCATGGCCGCCGCGCGCGTTCCGCGCGTCAACGCCTCGTTCGCCGGCGATGCCGTTATTGAATATGGCGACGTGCATTTGTCGGTGGCCGTGGCCGTCGAGGACGGTTTGGTAACCCCGGTGATCCGTCAGGCGCAGACCAAATCGCTGCGGGAAATCAGCGACACGGTGAAGGATCTGGCGTCGCGGGCCCGCAACAAGAAATTGAAACCGGAGGAATATCAGGGCGGCACCCTCACCGTTTCCAATCTCGGCAGCTACGGTATTGAAAGCTTTTCCGCCGTGATCAACCCGCCGCAGGCCATGATTCTGGCCATTGGCGCGATTGTAAAAAAACCGGTGGTGAACGCGAACGACGAAGTGGTTGTCGGCCAGCGTATGGCCATCGGTTTAAGCGCCGATCATCGCGTGGTGGACGGCGCGGTCGGTGCGCAATACCTGGCCGAACTGCGTCAGTTGCTGGAAAATCCCGTGTGGATGCTGTTCTAAAGCCTTGCTGAATTTATGAGTTACGATCTGATTGTCATTGGTGGCGGCCCGGCGGGTTACGTCGCGGCCATTCGCGCGGCGCAACTGGGTAAAAAAGTGGCCTGCGTGGAAAAAGAGCGCGCGGGCGGCACCTGTTTGAACTGGGGTTGCATCCCCACCAAATCGCTGCTGCGCAACGCCGAGCTTTACCACCTGATGCAGCATCGCGCCGAAGAATTCGGACTGAGCTTCGATAATCTGCGCTACGACTGGAAAAAGGTGATCAAGCGCTCCCGCGACGTGGCGGATAAGAATGCGGCCGGCATTGAGTATCTGTTCAAGAAAAACAAAGTGGATTACGTCCGGGGCGAAGGCTCCTTGGAACGGGCGGGCGTGGTGCAGGTAAAATCCTCCGACGGCAAAACTCAGAAGCTGGAAGGCGCAAAAGTGTTGCTGGCCACGGGCGTGGTATCCCGACCGATGCCGGGCTTTCCCTTCAATGGCAAAACCGTCATCGGCAGCCGTGAAGCGCTGGCACTGGAAAAGCAGCCCAAAGACATCATCATCATCGGCGCGGGCGCGATCGGTGTGGAGTTCGCCTACTTTTTCAACGCGTTCGGCACCAAGGTCACGCTGGTGGAAATGATGCCCAACCTGCTGCCGTTGGAAGACACCGAAGTTTCGCAAACGCTGGAGAAGGCTTTCGCTAAACAAGGCATCAACGTGCTGGCGGGCACCAAGGTGGTTAAAACTGAAACGACGGCCAAAGGTGTGAAGATCACCGTTGAAGGCAAAAAATCGGAAACCTTGGAAGCGGAACTTTGCCTCGTCGCCATCGGAGTGCAACCGCTGCTGCCCGGCGGCCTGCCGGTCAAACTGACGCAGCGCGGTTACATCGAAACCGATGCGCGCTACCAAACCAGCGTTCCGGGCGTGTTCGCGGCGGGCGACATCACCGGCCCTCCTCTGCTGGCGCACACCGCCAGTTACGAAGCGATTCAAGCCGTGGAAGGCATGTTCACCAAGCATACGCCCAAGAAAATCAGCGCCTTCCCGAGCTGCACCTATTGCCAGCCGCAGGCGGCGAGCGTGGGGCTGACGGAACGCGCCGCCAAGGAACAAGGACTGAAATTCAAGGTGGGCAGATTCCCGTTCGCGGCGAGCGGCAAAGCTCGGGCCGTCGGCGCGGTGGATGGTTTCGTAAAGCTGATCTTCGGTGAACCGCACGGCGAATTGCTGGGCGCGCACATCGTCGGAGCGGAAGCCACGGAAATGATTGCCGAGTTGGGCCTTGCTCTGACACTCGAAGCAACGCACGAAGAAATCGAAGCGACCATTCATGCGCATCCGACGCTGAGTGAAGCCGTGCATGAAGCCACCGGACAAGCGTTTAGTTCGGCCATTCACATTTGATCGGCGTCAGCCGGGCGTCACGACGTCCGCCAACCGGTGGTGGCGTGATGGAGATCATAAGCGCGACGAGTTGGTTATCGTCTGATTGGTTTTAACTCAGACAAGGCCGCGCGATTGGTTTGGCGCGGAAGTTCTGAATTTCCAAGCAAACCGCAAGCCACCGTTAAAAAAGCGCAAGCTACAGCAGGCATGCGCCTGGTTTTCAACCCATACTGACCCGGTATGTTGTGCAAGAATTCCAAGCCGCAGATATCCCGGACCACTCCAACCGCAACCCAGACTCCGAGCAAAACTCGAATCGCGGGCATCACCTGCTTTGCGAAACTTCTGGCCCTGTGCTGTGGTGCGAGCTGCGCTCTGAGCGTCGTTGACGCAGCGACTTTGAATTTCCAACTGCTGACTTGGAACGATGCCGCGGCCACCGAGGCGTTGCCTTCTGCCGTCGGACTCAAACCCTCAGCGGGTTCCGGCGATTGGTTGCTGTTCACCAGCGACGACAATGTACTGCCGGCGGGCAACAACCAGCTCGGGGGACTCAGCCACAACCTGGTGGATCCGCCCGGCGTTGCGGGACCGAATGGCTTCGCTTTGGCCCCGTCACTTTCCGGTTCGCTCACACTTGAGCTGGAACCCGCCAGTGGCGCCAATTGGACCGCCACGGTAAAAGCGCTGGCGTACAATGGTCAGGCCAGCGCGATGATGGCCATGAATCAATTTTTGGTTGGACCGGACAGTCCCGCCACCGATAACGACCTTTTCAACGTGGATGGCCTCGGTAACTCCGGTTCTTGGCAGGCCAGTGCCAGCGCCAACTGGTCCATTGAATACGAAATTGATTTTTATTTTGCCACCAACGCAGACGGGGATCCCAGCCCGGACGATATTGACGCCACCTTCAATGACAAAAAGCAAACGGGCCACCTGATCCCGGTAAACCGCCTGACTGCCGATGGATTATCCGATGTTGCACTCACCGGCGCGACGGGCTTTTACAGTGGTGATCTGAAGGAATATCTGTTGACGCAAATTGCGCCACGGTTGCCGGGTAACGCCACTTATTTGCTGCTGACCCAGATGGAAAAAACTCATCCCGATTACGCCGAAACCGGCTTGCCCATCAGCACCGGCGGATTGGTCGGGAATATAACCTTTGCCTACAGCACGCAGACGCTGGCCGCACTGCCGAACATTCTTTCGCTGCGCTTTGAAGAGAGCCAACCCGTGATCCAATTCACCGGCAGCGCTGCCCAGGCGTATCAAATCCAACGGTCCAGCGATTTGATTTCGTGGGATACCATCACCACTCCAACCTTCACCTATCCGACATCCGAAACGGTGGAATGGACGGATGCGACTCCCGCTCCCGGTCAGCAATTTTACCGCGTCATTGCGTTAACTCCGTGAAACCCGGTTTTGATCTCAATTCTCAAGCGCGACCAGATCGTCATGGGTTTACGTTGCTGGAACTGCTGATCGTCATCGGCATCATTGCCATCCTCGCGGGATTGATGTTGCCCGGCTTGGCGCAAGCGAAAGCGCGGGCGAGGCGGGTGCAGTGTCAGGGCAACCTTCGCCAGATTGGTCTCGGGGTGCTGATGTATGCCAATGACGCGCACAATCGGATGCCGCAAGCCAGCTCGCAAGAATTGGGCGGCCCCCAAGGCATTGTGCCCGACACCGACCCCTGGTTACCGGCGCGCATGTTTGGAGGTTCGCTGAGCGCCGATCAGCGTCCGTTGAATTCCTACCTCTCGAACGTAAAGGTCTTCAGTTCCTCATGCGATCGTGGTGAGCCGTTATGGTGGTTCGATACCGCTCCGTATCAAGCCAAAGCCACCTGTTACGAACTTTACGGGAGCAGTTATTTTTATGCGTCCGGCTACAATCGCATGGGCGGCGTCATTGCGCCCATGGGCATTGCCAAATTTGTCGGCCCGGAATTTTCTTATCACGATTTCGAATCCCGCCCCCTGCCGTTGGGTGAATCGTTGACCACGAGTTTCTATCGGCAACCATCGAAAAAAGTGGTTCTGGGTAGCATTCCCATTTATCGCACCATGAGCGGGGTGGTTGCCCTCAGTCCTCGCGCCCAATGGTACAAATCCGATCCAAGTCAACTGTGGGCCAACGCCTGGTTTCTTGATGGCCACTTCGAGTTCGTCAACGTCTTCGCGTACGGCGCGGGCTATGCCGGTGTGGATACCGTGCCTAATGAAGCGAATCCCTTCTACTGAAGCCCGAGCCTTCCTCCGGGCGCGGCGGACATGAAAACTTGGGTTGCCATCGCGGTTGCGGTCGTTGCACTGGGCATCTGGGGAATCAGACTATGGCCGCGCTCCACGCCTTCGGAAAACGCGCTGCGGGATATCCAGGGGCTTGAAACCGTCGTGCTACGATTAGCGCCAACGAACGGTGGATCGTCCGTAACCTGTCGTCTGACCAACCATCGTTCGCACCCGGCCGAACAAGTGGTGTTTCAAGTCGCGCTGCAACAAACCAACGGAACCATCCTGGCCGTTAATCCTCTCGCCAGTGCCGCCGCCATCATGCCGGGAGAAACCAGGGAAACGTCTGTATTCGTGCCCACGACGAACCGCTTATCCGACGTTATGGCGCGGGTTACCGTCAGTTTGGTGCGCTGGCAAAAATAGGTTCAGCCGCTCCGAGACTTATGTCACCGGCGCGCTCGGGTAACATTCGAAGTGCAGCACTGCGCTCTTGGGATGCAATTTTTTAGGCCCAGGTTCCATCGCCGGATAACCGAGGCCCAGAATGGCGACCACCCGTTTGTTGGCCGGAATATCCAGAGCTTTGCGCACGTGATCCTCGCGGCGTGCGGATTCAGCGGCGTCTTCGGAATGATAAACCGCTCCCCAAGCCATCCCTAAACCTGCTTCCACCGCGGCCAGCCAGAGGAAGCCGCCCGCCAGCGTGGCGTCTTGCAGCCAGTATTTGCTCACGCTCGGATTGGCTACGATCACCACGCCCAGCGGCGCCGCCCGCAACCAAGCCATGTACGGGGTGGTTTCCGCCAAGAGGTCCAAGCGGCGGCGATCGCGCATGATGATGTATTCGCGCGAGATCGAGTTGTTGCCGGCTGGAGACAAGTGCAATGCGTGCGCCAGCGTTTGTACCGTCGCCTCGGGAATAACGGTCGGCTGAAAACGCGTAATCTCGCGTCGTCGCTCAATGGCTTCAATGACTTTCATGGTAAAACGAATCCGTTGGCACCGCGGCACGTACTCACGCATCTCTCAAGCGGGCCGTCCGGTCAGGGCGCGTGGAAAGAGAAACCGGTTTTCCTCATACATCTGCTCATGGATGAGTCGCTCGAACCGGGCGAGCGCCAGGCGCAAGACGCGGCTCTGCCCGCTCGCCGCCGGCGCTGCAGCCACCTCGTTGGCGAGACTTCGCAATTCAGCAATCGCCTCGTCCACCTCAAAATGCTGCTGCTTCCAACGTGCCGCACGGCGGCGCAGCAATTGGACTGAAGCGGTTTTTCCGGACGCCACTCCTTTCGGTCGCCGAGCTTGCGGAAAGACGACCTGCGCTTCGTCGCGCAGGTGTGCAATCAACCGCAATCGGAATACCTTGAACGCTTTTTCCAGCCGTCGAAGTTGCGGAGACACGCGTTCCGCTTTGGCAATGATGGCTTGAATCAATGCTTCGAGTCGCGCCAGTTCACACCGCAACAAAACCTGCTGTCGGGTTTCGAGCCGATCACACAACTGCGGCAGCGGCATCACTTCCAGCGATGCCGCCAGGCGCGGGCCTGGATTCCGTCGCACAACCTTCACGCGGCTACGCCCCATGCACTTCAAGCATTCGCCGGGACTGGCTGCGGACGCGCGGCCAATTTTTTACGCGCTTTCGGAAACAGGACATTGTTCTCCTTGTGGATGTGTTGATGCATGTTGCCATCCAATTGCTTCAAGGCATCATACAGCGCTCGGAAGGTGTTGCACGCCCACTCGGGGGCGGTGAAGTTATCCGTCAAATCGTGGAATTTTTCCAAAGCCTCGCCCGCGCTATCATGCTCGTGCTCCATCTTCGCCAGCGTCTCGGCCAGGTTTAACTTCGAGGTTCTTTCGCCAGCCTCCTTGACTTCCAATTCGCAGATCGCCGGAAACACGCTTTCATCCTCCTCATCCGTATGCGTGGTCATCTCGGCGTTGAAGCCTTCAAAAACCTTTCGCAGTTCGATCAATCGCGGCTCGTGCTCGCCATGCACCGCCAAAACTTTGCGCGTCATGAAATCCAACCGGGACAGTTCCTCGCGCAAATAAGCGTGATGCGCTTCTTGAATGTGCTCGCACAGTTCCGTCAACGTCATGCCGTCCACATTCGTTCCAGTTGCTTGGTCCATCTGCCCGATGGCTGCCAGCATGGCCACGACCGTATTCACGTCGAGACCGCGCTCTTTGCAACTGTCGGCCAGCGACTTTTTGCCGCCACAACAAAAATCAATTTTCAAACTGTCGAAGATGCGCGACGTAGCCGGCGCCGTGCGAACAATGTCTCCAATCGTAGTTTCAGCAGTAATATTTAGCATGGAGAAACGCTAGCGGCGGTAAATATGTATTTCAAGTGCATATTTTAACATCGCGACAATTTTTCAGCTTTTGTTAACGGCGAAAATATCCAAAAGCGAGGACGAGAGAGCGAAAATATCCGGATTTATTCCACGCTTTTAATTTGTTGGCCCAAAGAGACTTACACATACTTTTAACCTCATTCTGTATAATCACTACATAGTCCGTGAAGCCAATTTTCCGACAGCAGCTTGTCATGCACTTTTCTCCAACCGGATGTCGCTGCCGCAGCTTCCAATCGGTGGTTACTGAATGGGGTGAGCATACCCGACGGTTCACAACCCTCCGGGAGCAGGTTGGCTTGGAGAACTTTGATAATGTGCATACAGACTTGTTCATAGCGGTGAAATGCCTGCAAGGCTTGCCCCCATTCGATTACAACCAAAATAAAAATTCACTTGCGTAGCTCCTGGCTCTGCCGTGCACCAAGCCCAACATCCGTAACGCAGGTTTACGCCAGAGTGGTCATTGACAAGCCCACCGTGGTTCGACAGTCTTGACGCATGTCAAAACCGGCTTTGGGTCGCGGTCTTGGCGCGTTGTTAAGTGGCTCTTCGGCCGTTTCCAAACCCGCGCCGGGCGTGCCGTCTCCCGTCATTACCGAATCCACGAATACCACGCCATCGAGCGCCATCCCCGTCAGCTCGGGGAGCACGCTGACGCCGGGTTCAGGATCGCGCGACCTGGTGCGGCGCGTGCCGGTCAATCAGGTAAAACCCTGCGCCTTTCAGCCGCGTAAGGATTTCCCCGTCGAAGCGTTGCAAGAGCTGGCGGATTCAATCAAGGAACGTGGCATCGTCCAGCCCCTGATCGTCCGGATGCAAAACGGGCAGTTTGAATTGATCGCCGGGGAGCGCCGTTGGCGGGCCGCGCAACTGGCGGGTTTGACCGAAGTGCCCGTCATTGTCCGGGAAGCCGATGATCGCGCGGTCCTAGAGATGGCGCTCATCGAAAATCTGCAGCGCGAGAACTTGAACGCCATCGAGGAAGCGCTCGGATTCGCCCAATTGATCAATCAGTTTCAACTGACGCAGGAAGCGGCAGCAGCCAAGGTGGGCAAAAGCCGGACGGTCGTCGCAAACGCGCTGCGACTGCTCAAACTACCGGGCGACGTGCAGGAGTTTATTCGTGGCGGACGACTTTCCGTCGGTCACGCCAAGGTCATTCTGGGACTGACCGATCCGTTGCAACAAGGCGCCGCAGCAGAGCGGATCATCAAGGAAGGGTTGAACGTGCGGCAGACCGAGGGGCTGGTGGCCAAACTCACAGCCAGGGGACCGGCGCGAAAGTCCGCCAGTCCGATCGTGTCCGCGGACGCTCACGTCGCGAATCTGGAAAATAAAATCCGCGAGCGGCTCGGCACCAAGGTTGCCCTGCACTATCAAAACGGCAAAGGGAAACTGGAGGTCTCCTTCTTTAGCGAGGCGGAACTGGAAGGCGTGTTGCAAATCCTGGGCATCAACCCCGATTGAATCCGCCACCGCACCGCCCTGCCTCGCGAGCTGTCGCTTTGTCTCGCGGAATTTTTCCGTGCGTTCGCCCGGGGATTTCGTGTATTTGAAAGATCGTTTTTTCGAATTGAATATGACCAATACTCCTGAATTACGCGCCGCCACCGCGGGCCAGCTCCAAACTCACGGCACTCAAGTGACCGCACTGCACGCGTTCGTGGGCTTGGACGGTTTCGTGGATGAGATTCTGCACGTCGTGGACAAACGCGAAAGCGCCGAGAAATACACCCGCCTGCCCACCATCGCCCAATACGCGGAACGATTGGCGCACGCAGCCGGCAAGAGTACCAACGTGGAACTGATCCGGCGGCAAACCAAACTAGGCGGCAACGGTCCGATCATGGCCAACGCCCTGGCCAGTTTCGGAATGCGGGTCTGTTACCTCGGGAATCTCGGTTATCCCAACATCCATCCGGTGTTCTCAGATTTCACGCAACGCGCCGAAGTCCACACGCTGGCCGAACCGGGTTACACGGATGCGTTGGAGTTCGACGACGGCAAGATCATGTGTGGCAAACTGGCGTCGCTTTATGACGTCAATTGGGAAAATCTCAAAAGCCGGTTTGGCCTGGAAAAATTGACGGCCCGAATGCAACAGGCGCAATTCCTGGGCTTCGCGAATTGGACGATGTTGACCGGCATGAACGACATCTGGGAAGCGGTGCAAAAGGAGGTTTGTCCACGGCTCACCGGACCGCGCCGAAAAATTTTCTTCGACCTTGCCGATCCGGAAAAGCGAACGCATGCCGATGTGTTGCGCGCGTTGAAGCTCATCACCGGTTTTGAACAATACTTCGATGCGATTCTCGGCCTGAATGAGAAGGAAGCGTATGAAATCGGCGCGCACCTGGAATTAGACACCAACCAACGCACGCCGGAAGGGTTGTCGGCGCTGGCACGGCAAATTCAGGCGCGACTCCAAATCAACACGGTGGTTGTGCATCCGGTCAGTTACGCGCTGGCCGTGAGCGCCGGGGATACCGCGTTGGTGGAAGGACCCTACACGCCCAAACCGCTGATCACCACGGGCGCGGGCGATCACTTCAACGCCGGATTCTGCCTCGGAAAATTGCTCGGCTTAAACAACGCGCAAGCTTTGTTGACCGGCGTGAGCACCAGCGGATTTTACGTCCGCACCGGCCAGAGTCCCAGCGTGACGGACGTGGCCAACTTTCAGCAAAACTGGCCCCTCAAAGCGTAAACCCAATTTCATCGTTACCTCGACCCTCCAGAAAATTCCACTCCGCATCCACTGAATGAATTTGAAAATCAGCCATCGCCGTGATTGGAATTGTCCGTCGCACTTCGCCCGCGCCGGCTCAAAGCCTCCTGTCGCATGATTTTGGAAGTGGTTAAATACGGTCATCCGATGCTGCGCCAGAAAGGGCCGCGGCTCGAAACGGTTACAGCGGAGCATCGCCAGTTGATCGCGGATATGTTCGAGACGATGTATGCCGCCAAGGGCATTGGACTGGCGGCGCAACAAGTCGGACGCGCCCTTCAAATCACCGTGTTGGATTTGCGCGGTGTCAAAGATCGCCCCTCCACGTTGGAAGTGGATGGCAAAGTCCTGGACGTGGAGAAATTCATGCCGTTGGTGCTGATCAATCCCGAAATTCAACCTCTGAACGATCCGGTGCTGGGACCGGAAGGCTGTTTGAGTTTTCCAGAACTTTACGGCGACGTGTTGCGCCCCGAAGCCATCACGGTCAAAGCGTGGAATGCCAAGGGCGAGTCGTTTACTTTTCGCTGCGGCGGATTGCTGGCGCGCGCCGTCCAGCACGAGGCGGATCATTTGAATGGGATTTTGTTCATTGACCGCATGGACCGCAAATCGAAGGACGAAATCCGCGCTGAACTGGACGCGCTGCAAACGGAAACCAAAGCGGCGCTCGAACTGGCGCACAAAAAGAAATAACGCATCGCAACAATAGCGACTGAACTCGCCGCGCGGCACCAACGCCCATCCGGGAGGTCGCGCCGAATCGTTTGACTCGCATCTGACTCGACTGCGGACCTGCCGCCCCCATTTTGTCGAGACGGTCAAACGAATCGCCCACTTTGCCCGCCGCCGCTTCGACGGCTTGCCGATACTGCTCACTCCCGAACGAGAGCCGGGGTAGAATCCAAGTCGCGGAACATCGGCTTGTGCCTGTGGGCAACCAAAGCATCGTCGTCACTCGCTTTGACGCGCGGGAAAGTCATTCCCCCCCCGAAAAAAGACTATTGCAGCCAATGACTGGCCGGCTTCGTTAGAAATTCAGCCAGTTCAATTCCCTGTCCACCCACGAGGAGTTTGCGCTTGGGTTTGAAATGCGTGGCGAAAGCCGCCATCCCCGGCAACGATTCAGCACGCCGTCCGCTTTTCACTTCGATGGCCACGGTTGTGTTACCCCGGCGCAGGATGAAATCCACTTCCTGATTCCGTTCCCTCCAATACGTCAACTCGATGTTGGTGCCGAAGCTGGTGTTAAGCAGGTGTGCCCCGACGCAGGACTCGACCAACCGACCCCAATAATTGCCATCCTGCCGGGCTTCTGCCGCTGTCCGGTTGTCCTGCGCGGTCATCAACGCCGTGTTGAGCACCTGCAATTTTGGACTCGACCCGCGCTGGCGAACGAGTCCATGAGCATACTTGGAAAGCCCCGCGACCATGCCCGCCCCTTGGAGCAATTCCAAATAGTGTGCGAGCGTGACGGTGTTGCCCGCGTCCGTAAGCTGGCCGAGCATTTTCTGATAGGAAAGAATCTGGCTGGAATAGACGCAACCAAGATGGAACAATTGTCGTAACAGCGCGGGCTTGTCCACGCGATTCAGCAAGAGAATGTCGCGTGAGATCGTGGTCTCAATGAGGGCATCCACGATATACCGCCGCCACCGTTCCGGCTCCGTGATCAATTCGGCCGCGCCGGGATATGCGCCATAGAAAATGTATTGCTCCAGATTCCAACCAAAGGCTTCCCGCATTTCGGCGAACGACCAGTGCGGCACGGCAATCACCTCGAACCGCCCAGCGAGGCTCTCCGTCAAACCACGCTGAATGAGCAACGGCGCAGAACCAAGCAAAACGACCTTCAGCGGCAAAGCGGCGTGCGTGTCCGCGTCCCACAGTAATTTCACCACCGTTGACCAGTCCGAAATTTTCTGGACTTCGTCCAGCACCAGCAATGCGCCGGTTTTGCCTTCGCGCGCCATCAATCGCGCAGCGTCCCACTGTTGCTCAACCCAGGTGCGATCCCGCATGGACGGTTCGTCGGCGGAGGCGTAATGCGCGGGCAGCTTCGATGACTTGATAACCTGTCTGGCCAAGGTGGTTTTCCCGACCTGACGCGGGCCGGCCAGCACCTGCAAGAAGCGGCGTTTTTCCTTGAGCCGTTTCAGCAGTTCGTCATGGAGCGTCTGGCGGGTCATACAATTTACTCAATACTCTGAGTTAAATTACTCAATACAGAAGCTTGGTCAAATTTTTCTTAAAGGTTTCCCATTGGCGGACCCGAGAACCAAGCATGTTGCAACTTGGCCGGTCGCCTGATTATCACCCCGGTCTCAAAACAGGCACGCTCAGGTTTCCCAATTGTTTACCCCTCCAAAACGGCTCGCACCGGCACTTTTCTAAATCTCACTTTGATTCGGACCGGCTGATTGCGGATTTATTGCGTTTTCACAACGAAGCGAATATCGCTACAATGTGCAAACGTAAAAATGAAGCATCCAAACCCCGTATGGGGCTCGGTTGGAGCAGTCACCGACACAGCCATTGAATTTAGAACGCTGAATCCAAAGCCATTTGTTGCGGGACTCGGCGCTCAGTTTGTTAAAAAAGCCACCCTGCATTTTTAACAGGCAAAAATGACGGCATCGTTCGATGAAGCTGTCATAGGTGTAGTCCACAAAATGCGCATTCCCAACGGAATTCCCATCTGAAAACGTCTGCCGCGTCCGTTGATGGGCCGCATTCATTTCGTAACCATGCTGGTTGATCAAGCCCATTGAGGTATAAAGCATGCTGTTGGTTAAGCGCGCCAACGAGTCGTAATCATTCTGGATGAATTTGCTCCAAGTGTAACCCGGCGGGAGCAGATATTGCACCATGATGGATCGTTTGATTCCTCAGGGGCGTTGTCGTGATTTTGTTTTGGGTTCCGGTAACTCCCCATTAAACGGTACTTGGGATGTGGTATTTCGCGGAAAGGTGGTGGCTTCTTCCGGAAGTCCCAATGGCTGGGATGTAGAGGAAGATCACACCTTTTTTCAAGGGCACATCATTACTGTTCCAACCAACGCCGTGCCAGATCAGGGCTATGAAGTGCGGGTAAAACAACGGGAATGGGCTTCAGGGCGTTCTGCCGCTTTCACTGTCTTGTCCAAGGGAGCAATTCCGAGCGCACCGGTACTTTTGCCCCTGATTCTTTCTACCAACATGTCCCCCGCATCCGGGGAAATGGTCTTGCTAACTGTGGCGATTGACAATCCTGCTCCGCTTGGAGGAGCAACCGTATCGCTAAAAACTAACGGTGTCTATTACGGAGCGGTAACCATACCAGAAGGCCAAAGTTTGATCACCACAAACATTAACACGACGGGGGCAGCAGGAACCGCCTGTGAAATCTTTGCTTCTTACAATGGCTATCGCAAGGCCAGCGTACAATTTGTAGATGGCTGTGAGCCTCCAGACACCCCCACTGGATTTTATGCAGACGCAAATACGTCTGGAATTATTCTCAATTGGGATGTGGCGAGCGATGTAACTAGTTATAGCATAAGCCGCAGTGTGAATGACACGAATTCTTACCAGCTGATTTTCACCGGACTGGCAACCAACGTATTTATTGATACGGATGTAATCCCCGGCACGAATTACTTTTACCAGTTGACTGGCCGACGCGTCACCTTCTATTATTATGAGGTGGTGGGGAAGTGTAACCCGGATGATGAAATATCCCTGTGCGCCTTGCCACGTTACCAAGCGCCCCCCGGCGTGACCGCCAAGTTGCGTCCAGTCAACAAGTATGGCGCTGATCTTGGTGGTTACGATTTTTTCACCCGTCCGACCCGTTGGCGGGATTCCGGCGGCGAAACGCCGTTCGAGTGCTTTGATTTCCCCGGCTATATCCTGACTTTGCAAGACGGCACGGAATTTTACATCCAGCGGAAATTACAGGGAGAATTCACGTTCTTGTCCAACGACTGCGATGGGCAGGCGGCGGCTTACATCGGCGAGCCCACCAGTTCCGGCTTTTACGTGGAAGCCTACGGCAAACCTTATCTGGCGGAAATCCGACAACGCGGTGGCGATCGGATTTATTTCAACCGGGATGAAATCGGGACGTTCGGCCAGCCCAATTTGCGGATTCAACATTTCAACGCCAGCAACCAACTCACCCGCTCCATTTTGATTGAACGCGACGGTCAGGGCCGCATTGCGGCCATCAGCGACCCGCTGGGCCTGAACGAAAACGGCCTGCCAATGGGCTGGCCGGCCTTGAAATACGAATACGACAGCGCCGGCAACCTGGCCAAAGTCCTGAAGCTGGTGGATCGCCTGACCGGCGCGTATCTCACCAATCAATACTACTACGAGAACAGCCAGTTCCCGCATTACATTACCGGCATCCGGGATTCACGTGGCAAACTGGTGACCCGAAATGAATACGATTCCCTCGGGCGATTGACGACCATCAAAAACGCCAGCGACCAGACCAGCCGGTTCGAGCATGATCTGGCCAACCGGCGGGAGATTCAATATGGCCGTTCCGGCGCGGCGACGCAGTTCAAGTATGACTCCCGAGGCAACGTGTTGCTGGTGACCGATCCACTCGGCCACACCAACAGCTTCACCTACGATGACAACGGCTACCGGCTTACCAGCACCGATGCCTTGGGCCGCACGACGTATTACACCAACGATGCCGATGGCAATGTTTTGGCCGTGGTGTTGCCGCATCCGCCGGGGGCGGACCCGGCGGCTTACACCACGCATTTCAGCTACGACCAGTTTGGCAATCAAACCCGGGTGCAACTGCCGACCGGAGCGGTCATCAACAACATCTACGATCCGCTCACGGGGAATTTGATTGCCGTCACAGATGGGGAGAACAACCTGATTTCCAGCACGGAATACGACGGCAACGGTTTGCCCAAAACGGAAACCGACCAGTTTGGCTCGTTGCACTATGCTTATGATGGGATGGGCAACCTGACCTTCATGACCAACTCGCTCGGACAGGTGGTGGAGAGCGGTTACGACCTCAACGGCAATCTGACGACTCTGGTGGACAACGGGCAAACCAACACCATCAGCTATGACGCCTTGAACCGGGAAACGGGCGCGGATTACGGCAACAACATCTCCGTCAACTACGGGTTCGAGGGTGAGGGCGAATGGACGACGGTGAGCGGGCCAACATTGGGGAACATGGAGCGGCGCCTGGATGATCAGGGCCGGTTGGCGGGGTGGGAAACGGCCAATGGTTCCTCGCCCGGTTTTGCCTACGATGTGAACGGGCGATTGCAGTATGAAACCAATTCCATCGGGGTGGTGACCTACACGGTTTATGACCTTGCCGGGCGCGCGGTGGCGACAACGAATCTGACGACCGGGGCTGGCAATGCGTATGGCTATGATGCCGCCAATCAGCGGGTGGCGGTGACCAATGCGCTGGGTTACTTCACCCGCTATGCGTATAACGTGGACGGTTCGCTGGCGGCGATGACCGATGCGTTGCAGCGGCAATGGCTGTACGACTACGACACGGGCGGGGCATGTTGCGGCGGCGGCTCGACCACCACGACGATGACGGACCCGTTGGGACGGCAGACGATTGACCTGCGTTCGGCGCATGGCCTGCCGGTTGCGACCATCTGGCGGTCGGGGATGAACGTGAGTTCCAACTACACCGAATATCTGGCGGGCATGACCACCGAGGAACAGGAGGCGGAGGAATATCCCGTGGCGATCACGGATGAGGGCGGGCGGACGCGGCGGTATGAGTATGACGAGATGGGCCGGTTGTCTCGGGCGACGGATTTGAGCGGGGCGACGTGGTGGACGAACCAGTTTGACGCGGAGACGGGCGCGTTGACCAACGTGCTGAGTCCTACGGGCGAAAAACTCAGCTACACGTATGACGATTTGGACAACGTGAAGACCATCAAGTTCGGCGACGGAAATTCGCTAACCAATCTTTACAATGACGCGAACCGCCTGAGCGGTGTGTGGCTGCCGAGCGGAACGCTGCTGACCAATTTCTATGACTTTGCGGGTCGCTTGACGAATCGACAGGCGAAAATAAATGGCGTGATGACAGAGACCGCCAGCTTCGAGTATAACGGCAACGACGCTGTGACAAGGATGACCGATAACACAGGCGGTACCACCAACCGGTATGACGCCGCCGGGCGGTTGTGGGGGATTGATTATCCGAGCGGGGCGAGCGTGCGGTATCAACTGGACTTGCTCGACCGCATCACGGCCATCACCAACAAGGCGACTGCCGGCGGCACCGCTTACGTGACGCGGTACGAATACGATTCCGTGGGTAACATCACGGCTGTCATTGACCACTGGAATCGAACGAACCGTTTCGAGTATGATCGCGTCGGCAGGCGAACGAAACGGACTTTGGCGAACAACATCGTAACCGAATGGCAGTACAACTGGCGTGATCAGGTGACAAACGTGATTCACAAACTTGGAGGGGCGACGTTGGCATCCTTCACTTACGAGCGGTCCGCCGGTGGTGAACCGACAAAGATCGCTCGCGAAGACGGCAGCTATGTCGAGTTGCAGTACGATGCCGCCCTGCGGCTGACCAACGAGGTGTACAGAACTTCTGGCGGAGCGCTCATCGAGCAGATTGGTTACGGGTACGATTCTGCGGGAAGCCGCATCAGGCTGCTGAAGGGCGGGAACACGCTCACGAATGCGGTGAGCGCGGGTTACCGAATCACGCAGGTCAAGAACGGAGCGGCGGTCGTCGAGAGCTACAGCTACGACAACGGCGGGCGCGTGACAGGAATGACACGCGATGGAGCGACTCGAAGCTTTGGGTACAACTCCGCCGACCAATTGACCGCTGTCACCAACGGAGCCGCTTGGACAACGTATCTGCACGACGCCAACGGAAGGCGAACGATTTCGACAAATTCCTCCGGCACCGTGCGTCGCCTGCTCGTCGCCCCGACACCGGGCAGCGATTTGGAAAGTCCGCTGTTGGTGGCGAACGCCAGTGGAACCGTTCAGCAGGGCTTCGTGTATCTGGGTGATGAGCCGTTGCTGCGATTCGACGCTGCTGGCAACGCGGTCTATTACCTGGAGGACGCGATGGGCAGCATCGCGGCTCTGGCTGACGGCAGCGGAAACGCGATTGCGACCTTCAGCTACGATGGGTTTGGAAACTTCCGCTCATTGAGCGGAAGCACAAACCCGCCGACGGGAACAGGCGGCGATTTCCGGTTCCACCGCGCATGGCTCGAATCGGATTCGGGCCTGTACAACATGCGGGCCAGGGAGTACGATCCGCGTTTAGGGCGGTTTACGAGCCGTGATAATCTCAACGAAGGCGAGTTCAAGGAGCCGGAATCATTGAATCCCTACACCTTTGCCTACAACAACCCGCACGTTTACTCTGACCCGAGCGGTCAATTTACGCTCATCGAAATCAGCTTCTCGAACCTCATTGGAACCATCAACGATTTGAAGGCGGCTGTCGGTTCGGCTGTGGGAAGAAGGATGATCTTGAAGAGAATGGGGAAATGGACTGCAAATCAAATCATCAGCTATCTCCAGACGGTGCTACCGATTGATGAAGCGTTGATCAGCGCCATCGGCACTGATCCACTCCAGGCAGGAATTGAGTTCCAACGGATGGCAGAAAATCTCATCTGCAGTTATGTGCCGCTCCCGAAAGATTGGCTATGGCTTGAACCACGGGTGCGAGGCAAGGACACGGCGTTGTACAAGGCGGGGGATGTTTACTCGAATGGCATCGGCTGCGGAGATCGCGCAACGGCTCGCCGTCCGGGTGGAAACATACCGAGGCCCGATTTTATTATTAGCCCTGGCACACCACGGCTTGACAACGGCGAAACTCGGAGAGGACTCTTAATCGGTGATTTCAAATTGTCAGGAAAGGCATATCTGCGCTCTTACGGAATTCCCGGTCCAAAGAAGGCGACACAACCGGGACAGTGGGCGGCAATCACCGGTTATGCCAGCCGACATAGCTACACGAGGACAGTCCTGCTCGTCAGCTTGCGCGGAATGGACAAGCCGACGAGCAAACTGCTCTTAAAAGCAGGGGCCGAAAAAGGCGTTCTGGTGCTGCCGGTCGGGATTCTCAAATGAAATAACGAGTCAATTTGGAACGACGACCGTGAAACAAACGAGGACCTCAAATCGAGTTGCAGATTCTGGAACTGAGCACAGGGGACGCGGTTTCGTCTCGCTTCTTTTGCGGTGGTTCTTTCATCGCTTTATCGAGAGCGTGTTTGGAATGACGAGAAAATATGGTGAAAGCGAGCCACTCCACCGCGCAGTGGAGCGGAGACAGGAAACCCGTGTCCGTGAATTGATTCAGAAAGGTATTACGGTTGACGCTCGTGATCGCCGCCATGTGACGCCTCTCATGGTCGCAGCGGAGAAAGGCTACGACGAACTTGTGGAACTTCTGATCCAATCTGGTGCGGACATCAATGCGAAGGACCGTGCTAGTGGTTTCGAGGAGGGGCGGCGCTCTTCCCTCCACAGGGCGTGTGACGCAGGGCAGGCAGATATGGTCGAACGTTTGCTGAAATTGGGGGCAGACCCTGACTGCCTCAGTCAATCATTTCAGACACCTCTTTTTCTAGCCCTGTTGCTGGAAAGGCGGGACATCGCGATGCGTTTGTTGGAGCACGGCGCAAGCCCCAACGGGCCGGAAAAGGCTTGTCAACCACCTCTCGTTACCGCCGCTGCGAACAATGATCTGGTGATGATTAAAGAATTGCTGAAACGCGGAGCGAATCCAAATTGCGGTGCGCTGGCCGCGACAAGGTCGGTGGAATGCGCACGCGAACTCTTGCGACATGGGGCGGATGTCAACGCCCAAGATGTGGACGGCAATACCCCATTGCTGAAAAACGTTCGGTTTGCCGAGTCCGAACTGATCCGATGCTACCTCGATGCCGGAGCCGACGTGAACGTCAAGGACAGGGAGGAAATGCCTGCTTTGATGCACCTGACGGATAATCCAAAGGTGGAAATTGCAGAGCTTCTTTTGGCCGCAGGCGCTGAAGTGAATGCACCGACGCGGTCTGGTGTGACCATTCTTGATCACATCCTCGGCGATACCTCCCATCGCCACAGAAAGGCCAGGCAAGCGTTGGTTCAGCACCTCCGCACGAAAGGTGCAAAGACCGGCCGTGAATTAAGGGCACAGCGCCAGATTCCAAGAAAGCAGCAAGAAGACCACCGAATAGACAAGGAACCAAGCAATAGCACGATAACAAGTGGGGATGAGCAGTTCGCCAAGCTGCGGCAGATGGAAACCAACGGCGCGAATTACGCCCTCGATACGGAGGACATCATTGCCCGCCTAAAGGCATGGCAATCCCTGTGTTCATTCAGGATCGTGGATGCGAAGCACGACACAGTTGTCCTCGAATTTGATTCCCTGCCAGCCGATTTGGATGCGTTCGTAAAGGATCTGTCTGAGTTTTGCCCCGATTTGATTGACCAAGGGGCACAGTGTTTGCCGGATTTGATTGATGCGCAGATGAAGAAAGGCGGCCCAGTCCCTGCTGAAATGGAATCGCTCGTTGAGGGGGTGGATTTTCAGAATGAGGACTTCGGGCCTGAAATCCTAAAACGCCAATTGCAGCAACAGCGAAAGCTGACCCTTTGGTGGGATTGAACCAACGTGATTGATCCCTTCAGCGGCAACACGAGCTTTGAATATGATCGAGTCGGGAGAAGAACCAAGCGCACGCTGCCCAACGGCATCGTGACCACCTGGCAATACAACTGGAAGGATCAGATGACGAACCTCACGCACAAGATCGGGGGGACGACGCTGGCGAGCGTGTTGTATGAGCGGGCGACCGGCGGTGAGCCGACGAAGATCACGCGGGAGGATGGAACTTACGCCGTGCTTGGATACGACGCCGCGCTTCGATTGACCAACGAAGTGTATTACAGTTCGGGCGGTGTGCCGCAGACGACCAACAGCTATGGTTACGATGCCTCCGGCAGCCGCATCAAGCTGGTGAAAGGCGGGTTGACGCTGACCAACAGCGTGAGCGGCGGGTATCAAATCACGGCCGTCAAAAATGCCGCCAACGGCAGCACGACGAACACCTACGCTTACGATGCTGGCGGGCGGGTCACATCCATCAACCGCGATGGGGCGACACTGAAGCTGGGCTACAACACGGCGGACCAAGTGGCCGCCGCAACCAACGGCGCGATCTGGGTGACGTATCGGCATGATGCCAGTGGCCGGCGCACGGTTTCGACGAACTCAGCCGGAACGGTGCGGCGGTTACTCGTTGCCCCAACCCCGGGGACTGATCTTGAATCACCGCACCTGATTGCCAATGCGAGCGGCACGGTGCAACAGGGCTACGTCTATCTCGGGGATGATCCGATCTTGCGCTACACCACGGGCGGAACCGCAAGCTATTATCTGGAAGACGGCATGGGCAGTGTCATCGGCCTGGCGCCAGCGAGCAGCCCGAGCACGGCCAACACCACCCGGCTGTGTTTCTCATCATGTTTAAGACCGGGCACGCCCTACCCCTTGTTGTCACAAGGATTCTGCGTCTGCGAATTGGTCGCGGCGGGGGCGCGGAATTTCCGCGCCACATCAGCCATTCATGGCCGTGGCCACGGCCAGTCCACGGGCTTGATGCAGCCGGGAACAGGACGCGGACGGGAACTTTCCATGTCCGCAAACAATCCGTGTTCGCGTTCAGTCCACGCCAACAATCATGGTCGCGAACAATCCAGGTTCGCGCACAGGCAACGGCCTCAATCGTCCGTGGACAGGCAGTGGCAGCGGACGCGAAATGTCCGCAGACAGTCCGCAGTTGTGAACTGTCCACGTCCGCGAATGCGTCACGAACGCAATCTGTCCACGAGCGGGGACTGGCAAGGAATTATCCACACCATGGCCTCACCGCGTCCATCTTGCCGCCCATCAGGTTCCCGATTCACATCCAACCCGTTCCGGCCTATGCCCTCATTTGACCCAGCCACAGTCCGCCAGGCGGTCGCGGAATTTACGCCGCGCCGTCCCGAGAAGTTCCAAGACCTGATGCCGGCCAAGGAGGTCAGCAGCAGCGCCGCCAAGACCGCGAGGCTGGCGGACACTGCCAGTAATTCCATCAAACTGAACCCGCTGTGTTTTCCGCTCTTCATGCGCTCGGAATATCTGCCGGGCAACGCGGCCGGGGCCGCCCGAACCGGGCGGTCCGTCCGGCGCCACCAAAGACTTTGAGATTTTATTGAATTTAACTATGTTTGCTTGATTATCCAATCCTGCGCAATCCAACCTCAAAATGGATCAGCAAAAAAAAGTTTGCGCCGGTGATACACATTCAACCGAAATTTCGCACTATTCGATAAGATGAAAAGCTTTATTGGCATTCGAATCGGGGCCCCGCGGAGATTCTGTTCATTTCAAAGGGGTTGCGGCCCCCAAAATGCCCCCCAAGGCCCCAGGTACGGTCCGGCGCTTCGTTCGTTGAGATTCCCGGCACTTTTCCTACTGACGGGATGGTGCCTCGGTTTGCGGACCCTGGCCGCCCCCAACATTTATACCAACACGTCGTCCGGCAAATGGGAGGCCGCCTCGAATTGGTCGCTCGGGGCGCCAAGCGCCACGGATTCCAGTTACATCACCAATCCCGCCCCCAGCACGCCCATCACGGTCACCGTGGACGCCACGACGGCGTCCGGCTTCTCGAACACCCTGACCATTGCCAATCTCACGGTTGGTGCGCCGGCCGGGGCCTACACAAATACGCTCCTGCTGGACCACGTCGGCACCAGCACCCCGCTGCAGGTGATTTCCAACCTCAACGTCCTTCCGGGCGGCGCCCTAAGGATCTTTAACTCCGCGCTAACCGTGGATAATGGCATAACGCCCCCCACCACAAATGGGGGCAGTGAAGTGCAATTCGACGGTCACTCCGTACTGGCCATCAACTCAATTATCGACACGTCGCACGCCGGGCACACCACGGTTGGTGGCAGTATTTTCGGCGGCGGCGGCGCGGGTAGCTTGAGTATGTCCAATTGCACTTTTACGCCGCATAACTTTTATGTTGGCCCCTTCTTCGACGGCACGGCCACCTTTTTGAACTGTTCCAACGTGTTTGGGTTTGGGCTCACCTTGGGAGGGGCTGCGGCCGCCGTTGGCAACATGTCCGTCATTGGCGGGACGTGGCTTGCCACCAACACTTATTCCGGCGCCAACAGCCCTTTGATCAGCTTGGGAGTCAACGGCACCGGAAACTTGACCATCTACGATGCCGAGGTTCAACTCGGCGCCACGGCCATCGGCGTCGCTGGCACCGGTTCGTTAATCGCGCAGTCCAACGCGGTAATAACCCTCGGCAAAACCTTCCTGGGTCTCGCCGCTCCACAGGCGCGCGGAATTTTTTCCATTGAGGGAGCCCAAGTCGCAATGCCGGAACTTCACATTGTGCAGGGAACGGGGATCGTGAACGTGGCCAGTGGCACCCTCACCGTGCCGCTGGTGTCGATTGGCGAAAGCAATACTGCGGCCGGGACGCTCAAGCTCACCGGCGGCACCGCTTGGATCTCCACGTCCCTGACGGTCCGCAGCAATGCCCTCGGGGCGGCCGGCGTGGCCGTCACCGGCGGCGCGCTTTACATTACCAACGCCGCGCATAACGCCGCGACGATCTTGAATGGCGGCGCGCTGCTCTTGGGGGCGGGCGCGTTCGATACGGACAACCTCATCCTCGCCAACGGCGGCAGCGTCACCGCCAGCAACGATTTCCGCCTTGGCACCACGGCGGGCAGCACCAATTCCGTTGCTCTTTCCAGCGGCAGCCGGCTCGTCCTCACCAACGGAACGTTGGGCCTCGGTGGCAACGGCCTCGGCATCGCCTCCATCGCCGAGGCCATGGTAAACGTGAACGCCCTCGATCTTGGCAGCCCGACCGGCGGCCTCGGTCGCCTCACGTTGCACAGCAACGCGCTGCTCTTCGTCCAGTCCAACCTGACGGTCGGCAGCAGTTCGCTCATGGCGACCAGCTCGATCACGCTGAACGGCGGTACCTGCACCGCCTCCAACGGGCTGACACAAATCGGCTCATCCGGGAGCGGCCTGCTGACCATTTCCGGTGGCCAGCACACGTTCCGGAGAATCATGCTCGGCTCAACCAATGGCCTGGGTTCGGGAGGTTTTCATTTCGCCGGCGGTCACCTCACCGTGCTGGGGGTCGGCACCGGTCCGGGCCAAGGACTCGATTCCAATTGGATTCTCTGGGAAGGCGGCGATTTGGATGGCAGCGGCACCTGCCTCACCATCGCCAATGGCAATGACTCCAGCGTGCTGATTCCAGCCTATGCGGCCAAGAACCTATAGTTATAGCCATAGTATCTACGAGGGAACAATTGGATATGGCTTGGAAAATGGTACATACAAGTGGCTAAGAGAATGGACCAACACGGCAAGTTGGGCTTCAGATATGACTGGGCCTTGCGCAGTTGGCACTAACAGTACGAGCGACTCTTGGATTGAGCTATTGTTACCCTACGACTTGGATGGTTGTAACTCTTGTAATTTGATAGAGGAAACGCCAACCCTCCGAATTTATATGTCCGATCCGCAACCGGAAGGAGGCAGTTGGGTGCGGACGCATACCTTGGAAAACGAGTACACGGATTTCATGTTAAGAGAAGATATTCGCAGTCTGTTGCCGCCTTATCCGACCAACTGGAATTCGGGCAGCGCCAGTGCTTACTTCAGTCTCGATGAAACGCATGTGTATGGTGCCGGGGCCAAAATGCGCTATCGTTTCAAGATTCCCAGCTCTGAGAAAGACACGACCTATAAGATTGAATGGGACGAAGTCACGACCTACCCCGATGGTTCCGTCTCCGCAGTGGCCATGTCAGAAGAATTGGAAGGAACAGGCGATCCGGTCAATCCGGTGTATGGTTCCGAACATGAGATTGATGTGCCAAGTGTTCCTTGTACGAAAACCGTGGACAACGTCAAAGTATCGGTGGTGCCTAACGCACCCGGCACTCCAGGCAGCGGCGGTCCGAATGGCGTTGGCAGTTCAGATGGGGGCGGTTTCGGGGGTGGTGGTTGTTTTTCTTGTGCCTCCGGCGGCAGTGGTGGCAGTATTGGGAGCGGTTCAGCATTTTCCGGGCCGGATTTCCGTATTTCCTTGGGCACGGCGGATTTTGGTTCGTCGCTCGGGCAACTCACTTTTGCCAGTCCGTTGCCAAATGACCTGGCGTATAGCCCGGTACTGCTTCAATTCACCACAGTTCGTGCTAATGTTGATGTGATTAAAGCCAGCGGTGCGATTCGCCAAATCAAATCTCCCCAGACATTGGCCGATATTATCACCACTTCGGCGAGCAGCTACGAAATCCGCTTCTACGATCCGGCGGATGTGGGGGCTTTAAGTTCGGGGCTGTATCCTTTGATTGGCACCCCGACGCCGTTTGTCACTTGGCGGATTGAAAATCCCAACCCAGTCAACAACCTAACCTTCCGCCTAACCGAACTGCGGGGCGGCAGCGTCTCACGCCAATGGAATTATACTTATACCGCTTTGACTAAAAGCTGGCAGGTGCAGGTGAACAATGCTCCGATTGAAGAAGAGGTGTACACGGCGTTTGGTTCATCAACGCGACAACAAATCAATGTGGTTCGCGACCCTAACAATCCAGCGGTCAATGTCCTGCGGACCAAGCGGACTTATGAGCGGTTCTCGTGGGGGGAGGGTTTGACGGAATACGCCACGGGAGAAGAAGGCAGCTTGAAGAAAACGACCTACACCTATTATCCCTACGCTTGGTTTGCGACCGGCGGAACGCGGGTGCCGCTGGAAAGCGTGACGCACCCGGATGGTTCGTGGGAATATTATGCCGGCTATGACGGTGATGGGCGACCGGTAACGGTCTATTCCTCCTTTGGCAATGTCACTCTGGCCAACTATTACTATGGCCGAAGCACTTACTACTCGTACGACTCGCCCTCTGGCTCGCCTGACAATGGCAGTATCAATCCGGATATGCCGCGCATGGTTGAGGAATCCCTTCCGGGCGGAGCCATCTCGCGTCGCTATACCATTTATCCGTCGGCTTATGTTCGCTTGGATATCCAATGCGGTGATTTGGGTGGCTGGAATGCCGCGGATAATCTCATCACGACAAACTTGTTCCATACTTCCGGCACGAATGAATTCCGGCTCAAGGCGGTGATTCATCCGGATCACACGATGCAGACGTATGACTATACCAACTCTGCGGACGGCTTGTATCGCACCAATATCACCGCTTCCGGCCAGCCCAATGCGTCCTATACCGCTGTCGTTGCCGGCACCAGCAACCGGATGGTACTCAATCAGGCGGGCTATCCGGTCGCCACCACCAGTTGGGACCTTGAATCCGGCATCAAGATTGCCCAAGCCATTTACAGTGATTTTGATGCCTTTGGCCGGCCGCAGCAGGTCGCCTACCTCAACGGTACCGAGGAACACATCAATTACAACTGCTGCAATGTCGAAAGTCGGATTGACCAGGACGGGGTGCAGACCTTTTACGGTTATGACAACGCCAAGCGTCCCGTCTCGTCCTGGCGACTGGGCATCACCAACCTGAACGTCTTGGACCCCGCCGGGCGCGTGGTGCAACGCGTCCGCATCGGCACGGACAGCAGCGCAATCGTTCAGACGCAATACAAATTCAATTCCGCCAATGAATTGCTCGCCGAAACCAATGCGCTCAACGGCGTGACCAGTCATACTGAATCCTTCAACAGCGGCACCGGGGAATTGACACACACCACCGTTTATCCCGACGGCGGCACCCGGATTGAAGTCCATTACCGCGATGGCTCGCTCAAACAAGTCACCGGCACGGCGGTCAATCCCGTCCGCTACGAATATGGAGTGGAGAATGACGGCAGTTAGTTACCTTTGGCGGGACTCGTGCGCCAGAGAACATGTGGGATCAACTCCAAGGCTTTTGGAAGCCGGAATATCGAGCAACTTGGAAAGTTGGGGCGAATCCGCTGACTTGGATGTTGCGGAATGCTCAAGTCCGGTCTCAAACCGAAATGGTTTTTTGCACTGCTTGCGACCAGTATTGGGGTGTTTACTCGACCAAATACGAAGTCAACGACAAGCTAGATTTGAGACCACATCATCACGGCAATCACGACTTCAGTCTGCTTCTGCACCCGGGCCAAGACCCTTACGATGCTGCCACGATAATCCTTGGGACGATCTGGCACGATGTTCTGCGGCGGCGCGACGATATCAAAGTAAAAGCATCATGGGAAACAACAGACGTATTTTCAGGAAAGTGATGGCGTTCATCGGGGCTTGCGGCCTGCTGGTGCTCTGCTCTTGTGGCAATGATGGGAGTGGAAGCATTCCAACCGGAAGCCTCGACGACGTGATGAAGGATGCAGCCTCATTTTACAGCATCCGAGGTGGAAGCGATTACGACCGGCTGCCGTTGCGCTACCCATTTCACATCGTTGACACCACGGGTGAACCATTGCTTTGCAACGGGCGTGTGGTAGTGGTGGAAAATGTTACTGCGGTCAATGTGCATTCCAACCTCATTTTCGGCACATACGGCTCAACTGAAGCTTTTGGAAAAGTTCATCTAGGAGGTTGGTTTATCGTTGAGGTTTCTTCGCACACGAATCTCCCAGCAGCGGGGGAGGCAGAATTCGTCCGGACACTGGCAGCGAATGGAGTCACGAACCAAGTTCTCCGTTCCATCAAACCGTTGATCAAGGAGTTCATGCACAATGGGACATTGCCATTTGGCCGTTAGTCCCAACACGCTGTCCCGCCAAAAGAAGTGAACTCGACACGCCAACCAATGCAGCAGCCGTACCATGATAATTTGCACTGGCGCAGCGTTCCGGCTGCACCCGGTGGCGTATTCGTATCTTGCGAATTCGCCGTTGGTGGAGAAACTGTGGTTCACGAACAACACGACGCTGCGGATGACGACGACCCAGAGTTATGATTATCTGAACCGGTTGACGGGCAGCGCCAGCGCGGCCGGCGGCTCGAACGTGGCGGTGTTCAACTACACGTACAATCCGGCGAACCAACGCACGGCCATTACCAATGTGGACGGTTCGCGCTGGGTCTATCAATACGACAACCTTGGGCAGGTGATTTCGGGCCGGAAGTATTGGAGCGACGGCACGCCGGTTGCGGGGCAGCAGTTCGAGTATGGCTTTGATGACATCGGTAATCGCAAATCTACTGCCGCTGGTGGTGATGCGCTGGGGATGAACCTGCGGCATGCCGGTTACACCAACAACAGCCTGAACCAGATCACGGGGCGGAGCGTGCCGGGGTATGCAAATGTGATTGGGAGTGCGTCCAACGCGGCGACGGTGACGTTGTGGGGCGATAATGGAGCTTACAGTGCCACCACCCGCAAAGGAGCTTACTTCCGGGGCGAACTGGCCGTGACCAATACGGTCAACCCGGTATGGCTGACCATCACCAACACCGCCGTGCTCAATAACGGCAGCAACCCGGATATTGTGACCAACACGATTGGGAAGACGTACGTGGCCAAGACCCCCGAAGTGTTTTCCTACGACTTGGACGGCAACCTGACCAATGATGGCCGTTGGGCCTACACGTGGGATGCCGAGAACCGGTTGACCAAGGTGGAAAGTCTGAGTGGCGCGCCGACGGCATCCAAACGCAAAGTGGTTTGGGAGTTTGATGGGAATGGGCGGCGCATCCGGCAAACGACCTACAATGGTAGCAGTGGCAGTTACGTGGCGACGGAAGATTTGAAATTCCTTGCGGACGGTTGGCGGCACATTGCGGAACTGAACGCGACGAATAATGCACTATTGCGCTCCTATTCATGGGGGCTGGATATGGGCGGGACACTGGATGCTGCGGGAGGCGTGGGTAGCTTGCTGATGCTGAACAGCGTCGCCAACGGGGTGCATTACTACGCGTATGATGGCAATGGCAACGTGGCGGCATTGATCAAAGCCACGGATGGCTCTGTCTCGCAACAATGCGAGTATGAGCCGTTTGGCAGGCTGCTCCGTAATACCGGGCTGATGGCGAACGAGAACCGCTTTACCTTCTCGACCAAACGCTGGGATGCGACCACTGATTTGCTGCTGTATGAGTATCGCATCCTAAAGACGGACACCGGAACTTGGCTAAATAGAGACCCGCAGCCCGCAAAGCCTGCGCGTCATGCAGGGCCTCTTGCAACTAGCCGAAAAACATCCCGCCGCCGAACTGGAAAAGGCGGCGGGAGTCGCCACCCATCATGGCACCTGGCGTTTGCGCGATCTCAAGCGCCTCCTGGCTTTGCCCGGCAACGTCGTGCAAATGGACTTTCTGGAAACGCATCCGCTCATCCGTTCCCTGGACGCTTACCGCATCGAACTCGACCAAAACCAAAACACAACCCCCTCAACATGATCCAACTCCAAACCACTCTCCGGCAACTGCGCCTCTCCGGCCTCCTGCAAACCCTGGAGGTCCGGTTGGCCGAAGCGGCCGCCGCCCGCCTGGGCCACGGCGAGTTCCTCGAACTCATCTGCCAGGACGAACTTAACGTACGGCATCAGCGAATGCTCGCCCGCCGCACCAAAGCCGCCGACTTCCGCGCGCTCAAAACTCTCGAAGACTTCGACTGGCAGTTCAATCCCGCCATCCACCGCCAACAAATCTTCGAACTGGCCGCCGGGAACTACCTGCGCGAAGGCAAAGACCTCCTATTCCTCGGTCCGCCCGGAGTGGGCAAAACTACAACGAAGCGAGGCCGCACTCGGCGCTGGAGTATCTGGCACCGGCGGTATTCGCGGCGCGCTGGCGCGCTCCGGTCGGGGCTACGCCCCTCCCTGCGCACGCCAGCGCGGAAACCCTGAAACCATGAACCAAAACTCTCATTGCACTTGGATCAACAAATGGGGGCTTGCCAATCTTGGATCGGTTCCTGCACCATGCGCTCACGATCGCGATTACGGGCCGCAGCTATCGGGTCAAAGACTCGTTGCCGACGCCGGAAACCAAGAAAGCCAGGAAGTCAAACGAACCGCCGACCGCAACCAGCAGAGCCGAGACGGAATAAAGTCAGAGGCCGCCGCGTGCCAGTGGCCAAGACCGGCTGCTACCAGGCTCAACCGGTCTCGGCTCTGCCGGTTGCTAGCGCGCCGTGAAGCGAAAACACTTGATTGGAAAACCAAAACTGATATGAACTCAAGCACCTCGGGGTGGGTGGTTTTGACCCGCAACTTCGTGGCTGGTTCTCACCCGCAAAATGACATTCCCGGCTCAACGACATCCAACTGGGCTTCCTGTTGGGAAGCAAAACTTGTGGGTAATTGAAAGCTTGGCGTGACGCTTACTTTCTATCCACTGCTCGTGATGGCCGTGATCTTCGTCCGGTCTCTTGGTCGTCATCCCAAGTGTTTCATCACAAATGGCAATATTTGTACAGCAAATTGTAGGAAAAAATCCAATTAGTCAGCAGAGAATTGTGGGTAATTGAAAGACTCGGCGTGACGCTTACATTTGTCAGAACCTAGCCAGAGGCGCTACCGGTGACGCTTACGAAAAACCTCCCAAAACCCTACGACGCCAGTTCAGCCATTTTTTCGATGTCAAAGAAGTTTGTAATATCGTGTGACGCTTAAAGATTGCCGGCTTTTTGTTCCATTTGGGTTTGCAGCAACCGAAAACTCCGGCAACCGGGGAATAGTCGCACGGCTTCCTTAAAACTCTTGGCGGCTTCTACGAATCGCCCGGCCTCCTGCCAGCACATGCCACGAATGGACAAAAAAACGGCCAGTTCTTCCGCTGGCGTCAGCGATTTCAAATACCCCTCAACAGCGACTTCTGCTTCCGTCACTTCAAAAGGCCAGTGGCGATAGTAGTCATCCGGGAAACGATTTGCCCCTTGGCCTGTCGCCTCAAAGTTGAAACGCTCCCGCGGGTCCTCCCAACGCACGAATAAGTGCCCCTTGGTCGTCACGAGTTTTAGCGGATACCCTAAACGTCTCCCCACCGCTACGTACAAAACCGGCAGCGAACTGCATGTGCCTTGCGGGTTTGCTCCCGTCAGGCCGTGAAGAAATACGTATCGAGAATCGGCGAAGAACCCATCTCCAACCTTCGCTTCCAAAGCACTAGTCATTCTATTCGACGCATAATGAACCTGAAAATCCTCCGCCAGCACCACCATCAACATGATCATGCGAAAGTACCCTTCAGAGTTTTCAAACTCAGCGGGATTGCGTTGAAAGCGATAGCGATGTCGTTCAGTTTCCGAACGCACCCGGGCAGCCATTCGATCAATGACGGCTAATGTGTTTGTCACATTCAGTTTCTCAGTGCCAGGCAAGCTTTCCGCACAGAGCAAATTCATTTGGGCAATATCAACTCGACTGACATTTATGGGCGACACCTTTAGTAGCACAATCAAACTGTTCGGTTGAAGTGTCTCTGCCGAGAAATCAGCCGACATCAAAATCGCCTCTCTCTTGCACCCCAAAATCAGCACGAGGCAACCTGTAATGGTTATCCGATGACAAATTCTTGCAAGCTGAACGGTCGTATTCATGTGTATTGCCCACAAAATCGAGCGAGAGCCATTTCGCTTTTCGTTCTTAATAATTCTTCCTTCACTCAAACTCGTCCACCAAAGCGAGATAAAGCTATAGCTTGTTAATCTTTTGCCCGAGGCAACTTAGCTCCAATTGCCACTAGAACATTTCCCTCTTTCTCACAAAGAATCAACAGACACCGTTCGTAGGATGGCAGCAACGGATTCTCCGTTGGTGGAAACTTGAATGACCACCAACCCGATGTTCTGCGCCGTTCCAAACCCAAACCAAGAGTATTGCTTTCCTTTTGAGAATTTCATCACCCGCTGATCAGGATTAAGCTCTTTTCCCGCTATAGCGCTGAAATAAACAGGGTCACACCAAATTAAGCTCCTGTTTTCGGCATGTAATTTTTCCTCCAATTTATCAAGCGTCATTCCCTTAAAGTCATCTTCTTCCCAGTGCCCAAAATTAGCGGAACACACGCCAGTTATCGTCTTAAACGAAAATGCTACTAGTATTATGATAAGAATCAGCGCCACTAGACCAACTTGGTATCTTGTTACTAATTTCATTAAAATCCCGAGAAATGTCTTCGCCATTCGACTTTAAGTGCATCTGTACTTGGAAATGCTTGTGTGAAAACAAATGAGGGTAACGGCTTACTGAAACCAGGCACTGGATTAGTTGGCCTCGGAAAGGTTATCGGGTGAGTGGGGAAGAAAGAAAGCATCAAGCCAGACACGTAGCTATTCGAGTTGAACTGATCCCAACCAATGCCTGTGTATGTTTGATTAGGAAACAGCTCATATTCGAGGGTGGTATTTAGAAAATTACCGTTCATTGTACTATTTCGGACTGAAACCATGTCCAAAAAAACCAACGCTTGGGCTGCCGAGGAAAATGTCATGACCAAGGATGGATCACCAAGTGGCAATAGCACATCTCTTATACGATTGAACCCAGCTACCATTTCGTCCTTATCAAACGGATAATCAGGACCAGCTCCGATGGCTATTCCATACATTTGGCATGGACCAATAAAACTATCTGGAGCCAAAGAAGTTTTGCTAAATGCACGCTTAAATTCATACTTCCTTGTTTTCACCAAGTCGACATCGTCGGCCAGCAACCAAAGCTTGGAGTGGTATGCGTGGATGCCCCAGTCGTCCATCACCATATGATTTCCATACCAGAGCTCTATAAAAAGGCCTAAATAGTCAAATTCCCCAATACTCCGGTTCCACGAAAACTGATAAAGATTGCCTCCTCCATGTTCCTGAATCGGATCCCTACTTAACCATCTGCCCGTGCTGGGATTGTAAAAGGCTTCGGCAGAATGTGTGGCGAATAAAAAAAGCCCTGCTGACAATGCCGTTATCAAAGTCCGTTTGCTTTTCATATTTCACCTCGTGTAATTAACTGACGTAACGCAGTTTGGCGTCACTGCGCATGTCCAAGTCAAGATTTGTAGATTTCAAAAACATACTTGGAAGGATACAAGTTTGTGTCGTATGGACTTGGGAGGAGGACCGTAGAGCCGGAATGTTCCTCTAGTTTGAAGATCTGATGGCAGGACAGATGTGCCAAATTTTGTGCCGTCGATTCTAGCCCACCATCGAAGTTTTTGAAGTCGAACCAAGGACTCCTCATTAACGTCCAGCAGTGCTTTGACTTCGATTAAATCCATGCCCATCGGCCCAGTTTCGCCGAAAAAAAGAGCGTGCTTCCGGCCACTGGTCGCCCCTGCTCTGCATCGGTCAACTTTACAACACGCTCCACTTTTGAAGATTGGCATCCAGTTACGATAAGCAAAACCAGCATCAAGGATTTCTCAGCCCAAAACATCGTATCGTAATCATAAGCATAAATCTTCTCAAGACTTCAACAGTTTGATTCGCCATTTGTCGTTTCCCAAGTAGGTAAACCGAATTTTTCCGCGAGTCATTCGCGATGGAATGCCTAAGTCGTCTCGTTTCAATTCGACGCTGTGCATAATTCCCTGCTTTGGAGCAATTTCCCCCGGATTGAATGTGAACGGCTCTTTCAGTTTTTCTTTCCATATAATTGTCAGTTGGTTCTTAATGCGGACAGCATCTAAAAAAGTAGATGTCGCACGCTTTAGAGAGTCCTCAGATTGGGTCGGTACTAATCGTCCACAGGATGCTTCTTCGGGAAGGCCAACAACTTGAACAACCCAAATCTCATTTGTGCTTAGGTTAAACCACTCAAAGCTGACCTCGCTTGGGAATACACCTGACCTCGTCACGCAACCTACGCCTGAAACAGCCAGAGCCAGAATAAGGATTAGATTCTTCACAAGATTTTTCCTCAAAAGCCAACGCCTGCGGCAACAGCTCGCTCCACAATCCACTCGTATGCCTTGCTTGTTTGAAGCGTCCACGACATGCCGATGTCTGAATGGCTGGTTGGCGATCCTTCATACAACCAATCGGTGCGATAGAATTCCCGGGCGTTCTCACCGGTAAAGTGCCACGTCGGGGATACAATCGGTTGGTCATGCCATGTCTTTACCGCGTGGTCGAGGTGCGCAACATTCGCAGGCTTGGATGTTCCCCACCACCGGTCAAACGGCATCTTTGCGACTGCATCAAAAATCCCCACCCAGTTCACGGGAACTGGCTTGTCTCTCGTTCCGCAACAGTCACAACCCAAATCGTTGAGCATCTTGGCGACACCAGCCGCAATGATTGCGCCTCTGCTCCAGCCCGTAAGATTGATTTTGAAGTCGTCTCCATTTTCCTTCGCCTGACAGTAATCTTTACAAATTCGTTTATGCACCGTCAGAGCGATAGAATAGGAATCCAAACCGGTCGCGCCAAAGCGCGGCCCTCGCCAGTACTCACGAGGCCATTCCGATGTCCTCAAATACAATATCCACGGATTTGCTCCGCGTCGTGGCGTTGACCATGTCCCGTCAATCGCATAAAAGGCAAGGCCCAGATCATCCACGTGGCTGAGAGGATTGTTTCCGGCAAACTCATAGATGTTCGGCCCGCCCAGTAGTTCCGATATGCCGCCCCCTTCTTCATCGGTCATCGGATCGCGACCGCAAACATCCCCGATGGGATCACGGCTCAACCATCTGCCCGTGCTGGGATTGTAAAAGGCTTCGGTGGAATGTGTGGCGAATAAAAGAAGCCCTGCTGACAATGTCGTTATCAAAGTCCGTTTGCTTTTCATATTTCACCTCGTGTAATTATCGTGCGTTGCCACTCAACCGCCCTGCTGATCCGCAGCGTTTGTTGGCGTAATTGAACACGGCCACATTCGACCCGCTGACGGCGCGCGTGCTGCCGGCCAGCCGATTCACGATTATTAAATTAAAAATCCGTTTTGTATTCCTTTGTTTTGTGGCCACCAGCATCTAAAAAAGTTACAATCCGAAATTGGACTTTCTTCTCAATCAAGTTCAATTGATCCCTAACTACCGTGTTGTCTCCTGTATCAGATTTAAATTTGGTATTCAGCCAGAGTATGCCATTCGTTTCTTCAATCGAATCCTCTCTACGAGCGTTCTGCGCAGTTCCAATCGCCTGTCCAAAAAGAGATTCCTCAATATGAGCCGTTACGACCATCTGACGCGTAACCATATCATAAACATTGTATGTTGCCGAACCATCATTCTGCTCTGTGACGAATAAGATGGAATTTGTGGACTTAGGCAATGTAAGATAAAAATTGTTGACTCCACGTACGTTAACAAAACGTTTTCCATCAACCTCCAGAACATTCGTCCTTCCAATGTGGGGGCTTACAAAGGCTATACCCGCATACTCGACATTCGACCTAATACGATCCCCCCAACTGCTATTAGAGTTCCCGCCACCTTGCTTTGTGCAACATGTTAAGATTATAGCAGCCGCTACTAATGATAGAATCTTAACCACAAATTATTCTTGTAAGATCTCAAGAAGACGTGAATGCATTTCCCTAGCGACCATTTTTGCGGGGCCATCGCCCAAATCTACATAAACACTGGAAGATTCCCTTAAGTGGTGCGCTTCAACAAATGCCGTGTACCCCCCTACACCTAGAATTGCAATTCCATCGGGAATACCAAACCAAATTTGAAAGCCATTGTGTGCAGGAGAGGTGCTATCGGCAACTGGGTGTTGGGCCTCTCCAATGTATCTGATTGCACCTTCTATCCATCCCTTTGCAGATTCATAGTCACCATTATGGACGGCATTAATGGCATATGTCCGCCATATTTGCGCCCATTTCAAGGTATCTAAAATAAATCTATCATAATTCGCTTTTGCTACTGTTTTGGATTGATACCATGCGCGCATCGCATGTTTATATGAATTTCGGCTGGATTGGGCTTCACAGAATTGGAGAAAGCCACCATCCACCCCATCGGCACTATCGTTCCCTTTCTTCAGCAAGGCAGGCACATTCAACTCTAAGCAATACCATTTATAGTGTGCCCAATCTTTGTTAGCGGGCGCTCGATTTTCCGTTAACCAAGTATCAATCATATCATGGTGTTGGCCTGTTGCCCACATTCCCAAATAGTCAAAACATTCAACTAAGTTATTCCCAGCAAACAGGTAACCACCATCCAATAGTTCCCCACGTCGTCGGGACGGATTTTGCGGGCGACCAAATTGGTCGTTGTTGTGCCGGACAACCGTCCGTCGTCAGTCAGCAACATGCCTTCGTGATACCAATAGAAAGTCAAGGGGGATTGGCCGACGGGGGTGCAGTTGACGGTAAATCCGCCGGGATTGTCGGTGAACGTGAGCACGGGTTGCTTTTCGAATATCGGCGTGGGATTCCACTCCACGCAGCCCATGGAAGGAGGATTCGCCCAAGGCCGGCCAAACAAATCAACGCCGCTGGCAACACTCGTTCCCATGCCGCGACACGGTGAGTCCGGGAACAGACTCACTCCGTCCGCTCGCAGCAGCGGCGCGGTCGCGGTGTTGCCCACCCCCGATGGCAACGGCGTGACACAGGAATACTGCGCCGACAGCCCCGCCGACAGATTTTGTACATTGTAATAAACGATCGAGTTGGTCACGTGCGATACGCCGGAAAATACTTGAACGACGCCAAAGGCCTGGTTCGACACGACGGTGCAATTCACCACGTCCGCATTGGCGATGGCCCCGCCGATAAATGGGCTGGCTTCATTGCCGATCACCCAGCTATTCCGCACCTGGCCTGCAAACAAGCCACTGCCATAAGCAGAGGCAGTGTTTGATTTGATAATGCAGTTGGAAACCACCGCGTTTGAAGATGCACACCACACGCCACCGCCGGAGCGGAGCGTAATGTTGTCCCCCGCCGTGCGGGTCGCCCCGTCCGTTAATGTGAACCCATCCAAAATCGCCCCGTTAGTCAGCCACGCGCAGCGCACCGCCAACGGTCCATTGGTCGCGCCATTACCGCGAATCGTCGTGAAGTAAGGCCCATTCACGCTCCGCACGGTGATCGCTTTGTCCAGCGCCACCCGATTGGTCAGGTCGCCGAACATCACTTTGCCGCCGGTGGCATAGGTGCCATTCGTCACCAACACCAAATCCCCCGGTGACGCCGCGTCAATCGCATGTTGGATATTGGTCGCCGCCGTGGCCCAACTCGCGTACGGCTCGGCGGGGCTTGGACTCTGCAAATTCACATATAACGTGGCGGCACTACTTAGATTACACGCAAAGGCCAGAAATGAAATCGCAAGGCAAACGGTGCGGATGGCGGTTTTCATGGTTTGGTTACTGTTGGTGATAAGCTCTACCATCACTGCCCCCTTGATTCAAGCGGAAGTCGCGCGTGGGCGACTCGGCCGGTGCAGGAAACCAGAAATGCGTTCTAGCTGCGGAGCCGCGTTAGACGGTAGCCCACGGCGTTATAGCGGTTTAATTAAAGTTGTAGCCGTGGCACCGAACAAGTGTAACCCAATGAAGGTGGGGTCCGGATGGGGAATGGCGCCTCTGTCCGCGAGGTTTTGGACTGCGGCAGCCCTCTGCCGCTCTCCGGTCGCGGGCCGATGATTCCACAGCGGCAGAAGACTGCCGCAGGCCGAGGCGCTGCCGCGCCGGTGCTCGTTCCGAACCAAGGACGGTCGTCAGTTTGGCCCCAACGCTTGGCTTGAGGTTGGAAGGCCCGCTGCGTCATGTCGGCAGCTATAGGAATACTTAAGCCTAGTCGTGGGAAAGCGTTGGGGGCGGAGCAAAGTCCCGGAAGAGCAATTGATTCGAGCGCGCGGCGACGGTTCTCTATCGCTCTTGTTGGCCTGATGATTTATCTGACCAGAACCCACAGTTTGTGTTGTGGGCTGCCGGCTATCGCGCCTCCGGCGCTGGAGTTGGCGACGGTCATAGACCGCCGCCACAACGACTCTGCGTCAATCCGCGAAATCTGCGGATGAACCATTTCATTTGTAAATCAAGTAGCGCTCGCGCCGTTGCTGGAAGTCCACCAAATCCATCTTCCATGTAGCGCGAATGGCGGCGAGGGACTGGTCTGCCTTGACCGCCTCCAGCGTGGCGGCGTGCAGCAGCAGGTTCTTGGGCCGTTCCACCGGAAAATCTTTTGGATAGAGCCGATACGCGGTCTTCATAATGAGTAATCCCACGTCCACCACGTTGCACGTTTTGCGGTCGTTCAACATGATGTAAACGCCGCCACATTCCTTGTCCTTGTGAACGCTGTAAGTCGGAGTGAAGCGGATCGGCACAAACGCCACACCAGGCAGCGCGGCGCGATTCAACTCCGCCGCGAACTTCACGTCGTCAATATACGGCGCGCCGACCAGCTCAAATGGCGTATCCGTTCCCCGCCCCACCGACATGGCGCTCTCCAGCAAACCGACGCCCGGATACAGAATCGCTTGTTTCAGATTGCGCATGTTCGGCGAGGGATTGGTCCACGGCAGATCGGTGGCGTCGAAGTAGGATTTGCGATCCCAGTGTTCGAGTTCAATCACCGTCAGCTTGGCGTGGGTTTTGCGCTCTTCGTTATACATCAAGGCCAGTTCACCCAGCGTCATGGCGTAACGCAACGGCGTGGGATGGAAGCCCACAAAGCTCGTTTTCTCGGTCAACACCGGACCGTCAATCGTCACGCCGTCAATTGGGTTCGCGCGATCCAGCACGATGAATTCAATGCCCGCTTCGGCGGCGGCTTCCATGCCCAGCCCCATGGTCGAGGTGTAGGTGTAAAACCGGCAACCCACGTCCTGAATGTCGAACACCAGTGCGTCGAGGCCTTTGAGTTGTTCGGGCGTCGGTTTGCGGCGTTCGCCGTAAAGACTGTAAATCGGCAAACCGGTTTTGGCGTCCGTCCCGTCGCCCACCTGTTCATCCACCAGACCGCGAATGCCGTGCTCCGGACTGAACAACGCCACGAGCGTCACGCCCGGCGCCGTATGCAGTAAATCAATCGTCGAGCGCCGCGCCCGATCATGGCCGGTATGGTTGGTGATCAAACCCACGCGCTTGCCTTTGAGCGGAGCGAAATTGCGCTGCTCCAACACGTCAATGCCGTTCAACACCGGACTGACAGGGCGCGTCACTCCGGGCGCGTCACTACTGGCATTACGGCTCGCCCGATCTGCGGTTTCCGTCTGGCCTTGCGGCGCCAACGCGCCCGGCACATTGGCAAAATTAAAATCCGTAATCGCCTGCGCCGCGAGCGTGCCCAGTTTCCGCCGCAACGCGAGGACGCTTCCGTCCTCCGTCGGATGATTCCGATTCGACAGAAAAATCACGAACGATTTTGAGAACGGGTCAATCCAGATGGACGTGCCCGTCCAGCCGGTGTGCCCATACGAACCCAGCGGAAACAATTCCCCGCGCGGCCCGCTGTAACCCGTGTCAATGTCCCAACCAATCCCGCGCCGCCCCACGATATTGGGCGGGGTTTGCACGCTGGTCATCAGTTTCACCGTCTCGGGTTTGAAAATACGGACGCCATCCAGTTCCCCGCCGTTCAGCAGCATTTGCGCGTAGCGCGCCAGATCGCTCGCGGTGAAAAACAATCCCGCGTGACCAGCGACGCCACCCATTCGGCGCGCCCGCGGATCATGCACCACGCCGCGCACCGGCACGCCATTTTCCACCTCGGTGGGCGCAATGCGCGGCAACTTTGACTTGGGCGGATTGAAGCCCGTGTCTTTCATCCCCAGCGGCCCGTACACTTCCTTTTGCAAAAATTGATCCAACGGTTGGCCCGTGATGCGATGCACGATTTCTCCGAGCAGAATCGGGCCGGTATCGCTATACACAATTTTTTCTCCGGGTTTGCCGGCCAGTTTTTCCGCGCAGGCGAGTTGGATGGCGGCCTCGTTACCATTCCAATCCGGTTTCAAACTGATGTCGGGACGCAAGCCGGAGGTGTGGGTGATCAATTGGCGGATGGTGACGTCTTCCTTGCCACCACCAGTGAAGGCTGGAAGATACTTCGCCACACGATCATCCAAACCCAATTGACCGCGCTCCACCAACAGCATGACGGCTGGAGTGCAGGCCACCACTTTCGTCAAACTGGCCGCGTCAAAGAGAGTGTCTTCAGTCATCGGCTCGGTCGCGGGAACGACCGCCCGGTTGCCGTAAGCGCGGTGATAACTCGCGCCGTCGTGTTGCAGCCAAAAAACTCCGCCGGGACATTTCCCATCGGCAATGGCCGCGTTGATCGCCTGATCTATCTCGGCCAGTTTCTCCGCGCGAAATACCGAACTCACCTGAGCCGAACCGCCAAGGCTGCCAGCCAGGACCACCACCACGGCCAATCCCCAAGCCGCCAGCGGACGACTGACTTTGGCGATAACGCCCGTCGGAACTTTTGAGTGGTGCCGGCCAGGCTGCAAGCGCGGCGAGGAGTTGGGCAAAGATTCAATCGAGTTTGGGTTTTGTCGGTTCATGGTTTAATCCAGTCGTTACGCACTGCGGTTATTCCGTTGATCATGAATTGAATGGCCACGGTGGCCAGGAGCAACCCCATGATCCGGGTGGTGACTTTCATGGCGATGGGGCTGAGCCATTTCGCGCCGCGCGCGGAGATGCGCAAAATCAAGTAGCTAAGGAACGCAACCAGCAAAATGCAACCATACAAGGCCACGTGCTGCGCGACGTCGGTGGCGCGGGATTGCATCACGATGGCGGTGGAAATCGCTCCCGGCCCCGCCAACATCGGAACGGCCAGCGGAGTGATCGCAATGTCCGCTTTTTCCGAAGCCGCCACCTTCTCCTCAGCCGTTTCCACCACGCGCGAACGTTGAGCCTGCAACATGTCCAGAGCCACGATGAACAACACAATGCTGGCCGCAATTTGGAAGGCGGGCATCGTGATCCCCAGAAAATGAAAAATGATTTTACCCGCCATCGCAAATACCAGCAGTATCGTCGCCATCACCACGCAGGCCAGACGCGCCATGCGAATGCGTTGCTCCGGCGTGTCGCGCGGCGTCATCGCGATAAACGTCGGCACGGTGGCCAGCGGGTCAACGATGACGAAGAGCGAACCAAAAGTCAGCAGCGTGTATTCGAGCAGCGCGTGAAAGTTCATGTTGAACAAGGAGTCAAAACCGCGTCACTCATGCCGTGGACGATTTTTTTATCGGCGGGAACGATAGTCGCCAACACCCCGCCCAGTCGAGCCTGCGCCGCGTCGCCCTCGCCACTCACAAAATAATAGGGGCATAATCGCGCGCGCCCCTTCATCGGCAGCAGCTCGTTCCGGTCAAAATCATACCAGGACGTTTCCACCAAAGACGGCTTGTGGAATCGCTGCAGCACGCGTGGTGATTGCGGGAATTCCGTCAGCGCCGCATCCACGGCCTCGGCCCAAGCCTCCAGTGACAAATCGCTGCCCAGCGCAACGCCACGCGCGCCCCAGGCTCGTTCGGAAAATCCGGAGATTTTCAAAATCAACTCCCGTTCCTTTTGCGAGAGGGTTTTCAATTGTTGCCAATCGGTCAGGTTCAGTTCCGGAATCGCGGCCTGCGGCGGCAACGGACTGGGGTCCACCAGCCAGGTGTAAGGCACGATTTTTTTCATCCGCGTCAGAAAACCCTCGCCCAATTCCTGTCGCCAAAAGTCGTGCAGATTGCGGTTCCACAGTAACGCAAACAACATCTTCTCCTCGAAAATGGGTTTGGGCGGCGGCGTTACGCGGAGCTGCTGGCGTTGGGCCAAATCGAAAATCTGAGTTGCGTTGGCCACATCCGGCAAATCGAACAACTCGAAAAACCGATACACCGCATCGCCCTCCTGGAACGCGGAAAAACTGTCGTCGCGCACGTTGAAGCGCGGGCCGAGTTGTTCCGCCAGCCATTGCATTTCGGGACGATAAGTAGCCGCCTCGTTCGAGACAATCACATGAACGTGTGGCGCCGCGCCAAAAATTCCGGCAAAGCCTTGTTTCATGCCGTCCCTGCCCCCCAACACCTTGAAGGCGTCCGCCGTTGGATCGAGCGCGGCGTACGTTTGATTCAACCAAGCCGTAAGTCCAATTCCGCCGGGGACCGAGTCCAATTCCGTGCAACGCAAGCCGTCCTCGGTGATCAACAAGTCCGGTCGGATCACGCGCGGCACCTCGTTTTTGAAAACCGCCGCGCGTTGCCGCGCGATGAGTTCGGCGGGTTTACCCAAGTCCAGCCAATGCGCCACCCAGTCGGGCATTTTTCCCGCCACACTCTTGCGATACAGCAGATTCACCGCGCGATAGAACTGCAATAAAATCCGTCCGAGCGATTCAATCTCCCGGGCGCGCTGAGGTCCTAAACGAAACGGTTCCGGCGCGGTGCGCCATTGCATTCCCGCAAACAATCCCTGCGACGGCACCGCGGCGCGAATGGCCTGAGCTTGCTGCGCCGCCGTGGTTTGAAAATCAACTGCCGAAATTTGCACGCGGGTTCACCGTAGAATAATCGCGTCTCAGCGTCAAAAATGAAACGTTACTTGACCGGAAGTGCGCCTTGCAGTTCCTGCGCCACTCGTTCCGCTTCGCGCATTACCCGCAACACATTCTGACCGGCGACCTTTTCCACGTCCGTTTGCGAGTAACCGCGCCGCAACAGCTCCGCGAGCAAGTCCGGATACTTGGAAACATCCTCCAAACCCCGGGGCGCGCCGCTGAAGCCGTCGAAATCCGCGCCAATCCCCACATGGTCCACTCCGATCAATTTGCGAATGTGATCAATATGATCCGCCACGTCACTTAAGGTCGCAGCGCGAGGGTCCGGATGCGTTTTGCGCCACTCGGCCACCGCGACTCGAAAGGAGCGCGAATCGTCCCCGTAGAGTTTTCGCAAACGCTCTTTTTCCTTTGTGACAAGTGCTTCATCCAAACGATCGGCTTCGGTAATGAAATTGGGAACGAAACAAACCATCACGACGCCACCGTTGGTTTTGGTCATTCGCAAAATCTCATCCGGCACATCGCGCAGATGATTACATAGTGTCCGAGCGGAAGAATGTGAAAAAATCACCGGGGCTTTCGTCACGCGCAACGCCGCGCGCATGGTGTCGTCGCTCACATGCGATAAATCCACCAACATGCCGAGCCGGTTCATTTCTTGAACCACTTCCTCGCCAAACGCGGTCAGGCCGTGATGCGCCGGTTTATCGCCCGCGGCATCCGCCCAGTCGGTATTCTCCGTGTGCGTCAAGGTCATGTACCGCGCGCCCAGATGATACATCATGCGCAAGGTGGCGAGGGAATTATTGATGGAATGTCCGCCTTCCATGCCGATGAGCGAAGCGATTTTTTCCTGCCGATGGATCCGCTCCACGTCATCCGCCGTAAGTGCCAGTTCAAACGTCTCCGGGTGGCGCGCGCACAGTTGATAAACAACGTCTATCTGCTCAAGCGTTGCCTGCACTGCCGCCGCGCCGCTCGGCTGAGTGGGAACGTACACCGACCAAAACTGGCCGCCCACCAACCCGGCGCGGAGCCGGGGAATATCGGTGTGCATCGGCGGTTTCAATCCCGCCGTGCTCTGCGCCAAATTCAATTCGGCGAAATTATTGTGACCCCGGTCCCGATACTCCCACGGCGTATCATTGTGCCCGTCAATCAACGGCACGCGCTTGAGTAATTGGCGGACTTCTTCGAGATAGCGATCGGAATTCGGCTCGTCTGCGGGCGAGGTCACGGCGGTTAAGCCGCATAACACCGCGCTCGTGATGACAAAAAACTGCTTGATCATGAAGCCTATTGTGCCAGCGCCTGGCGACCACCGCACCACCAATCCTTCACCGCGAATCAACTCAATTAACAGGTGGATGAACAAGGTATTGAAAAACGTCGGACGAATCCTTACGCTGCGCGGCATGAATCTGTTGCCTCGATGTTTGGGAGTGGCGTTGGCGCTGGTCCTTACCTCGGACGCCCAAACCAATCAAAGCTTCGCGCTCTGGTCGGCAGGCGCTCCCGGGGCGCTGGGCGGCGAGAGCAAAGACATTCCCACGCTGACGGTGTATTTGCCGACTCCCGAAGTCGCCACCGGCGCCGCGATCGTTATTTGTCCCGGCGGCGGATACGGCGCGTTGGCCGACCATGAAGGCAGCGTTTACGCTCACTGGTTGAACAGTCAAGGCATCGCCGGTTTCGTCCTGAAATATCGGCTCGGCTCGGCTGGATATCATCATCCCGCCATGCTGAACGACGCGGCGCACGCCATTCGCACGGTGCGCGACCGCGCTGCAGAGTGGCAGGTGGACGCGCAACGCGTTGGCATCATGGGTTCGTCCGCGGGCGGTCATCTGGCTTCGACCACGATTACCCATTGGGACAAGGGCAATCCAAGTGCGGCCTCCGCAATTGAGCGCCAAAGTTCGCGCCCCGATTTGGCGATCCTGTGCTACCCCGTCATTTCCATGAGCAACGAGTTCACTCATAAAGGTTCGCGGAATAATTTGTTGGGCACGAATCAACCTCCCGCGTTGTTGCGGGAACTCTCCGCCGAATTACAGGTAAACCAAGAAACGCCACCCTGCTTCATCTGGAGCACGCTGGAGGATCCCACCGTGCCGGTGGAGAACAGTCTGATGTTGGCGGCGGCGCTCCGCCGGGTTGGGGTGCCGTTCGATTTACATGTTTATGAGCGCGGACCTCACGGGATCGGCCTGGGTGTTCGCCATTATTCGCCCGAAGCCAAACTTCACCCCTGGACCTACGACTGCGCGTTTTGGTTGCGGGAACATAAATTTGCCCGCTGAAATATCCTTCGAACCATGATGAATCTACCTGCTTTCAGACCGGTGAAACCCAGTTCGCGATTCGGTAATGTCCCGGAAAAGCGTAGGGTTTCATTCCGGTTTGATTGCCGGGCGGCACAGAGTAGTTTTGGCCCGTCGTTTTTCAAGTAGTTGGAGGGGTGTCGCACCAATTTGGAATTATAGAATAAAAATTTAATGCACATGAAGAAGCGATCACTGATCTTGAGTGGACTCACCCTGCTCGCCGTCACCTGGCCGACGCTGGCCGACGACGCCCAGCAACTCCCAACTCCGCCCGCCGAATCCGCGGCGCCAGCCCCCGCCAAAATCAAGGGCGCCCTGACCTCTTCGGATCCAAGCCAACGCGCCGAGTGGCAAAAGCGGTTGACCTTGGGCGCCGGCGATACCCTGAACTTCGCATTGTTCGATCGTCCCGACAGCGCCAAGCGCGATGTGGCGATTGGTCCCGATGGCCGGGTTTCTTTTTTACAAGCTGAGGATGTTCTCGCGGCTGGATTAACGATTGATGAATTACGCGCCGCGTTTGACGCGGAGTTGAGCAAATTTTACAACACGCCGCGGACAATCATCACCCCGGCCGCCTACAACAGTAAAAAGTTTTACCTGCTCGGTGCGGTAAGTCAGAAAGGCGTTTTCACCCTGAACCGGCCCACCACCATGATTGAAGCCATCGCGCGGGCCGGCGGTTTGGAAACCGGTTTGTTTGATCAAAACACCGTCGAACTGGCCGACCTTTCCCACAGCTTTATGGTGCGACACGGCGAAAGGCTCGCCGTGGATTTCGAGAGTTTGTTTCAACGCGGAGATTTATCCCAAAACATCGCGATTGAACCGGACGATTACATCTTCTTCGCCTCGTCTGCCGCCAACCAAATCTTTGTGGTTGGCGCCGTGGGCCCCGGACTGGGAGACGGCACCGGAGTCGTCCCATACAGCCCCAATGCCAGCCTCATCTCCGCCATTACGTCGCGCGGTGGATTTGCTGACAAGGCCTATCAAAGCCGCGTGCTGATCGTTCGCGGCTCGCTGAACAAACCCGAGTGCATCGTCGTGAACGCCAAGGCCATTCTGGCCGGAGAGGCGCCGGACTTTCGTTTGGAACCCAAGGACATCGTGTATGTGTCGCGCCGGCCTTGGGCGCGAGCGGAAGAAATCCTGGATAACGCCACCATCGCCTTTATTCAATCCGCCGTGGTCACCTACACCGGATTCCTCCACCCCCTCATTCAACATCCCTGGGTTACGCCTTGAAGCGCCATTCGCATCAATTCAATCCAACTTTTCACATGAAAAAAGTTTTCCTCCTCAGCTCGATGGTTGCCGGACTCGTTGTTTTTGTCGGTTGCCAAATCCCCAAGCAAAGCAGCGCGCCGCGGTTTGATCCCCGGGCCACCGGCACGTTTTCCAATGCTGTCGGCGGCCTCGCGTTAGAACGCTCGCTCGACGCTTCCCTGCTGAAAACTCCCCAGGACCTGTTCCGACTCGGCCCCGGAGACGAACTGCAAATTGAAGTCATTGATCAGATCGCCACCCGATCCGATCTGGCGGTTGGACCTGATGGCAAAATTTATTTTTATTTGCTGCCGGGCATTGACGTCTGGGGGCTGACCCTGGCGGAAACCAAACGGACGCTGGAAAAGGAACTGGAGAAATACATCGCCGGACCGCAGGTCTCCATCAGCTTGCGCGCCGTGGGGAGCAAACACATCTGGGTCCTCGGCGCGGTAGATCATCCTGGCGTTTATCCCGCCACCGCTCCGATCTCCTTGCTGGAAGCCATGTCCCTGGCGGGCGGCACCCGTCGCGCGCAATCGGGAACGACCACCGTGAACATGGCGGATCTGCGTCACGCCTTTGTCGTGAGAAATGGTGCCGTGTTGCCGGTTGACTTTCAACGCCTGCTGGAGCAAGGCGATATGACGCAAAACATTTTCCTGAAACCGGACGATTTCGTTTACGTCCCATCGGGCGCGGCCCGGGAAATTTATTTGTTCGGGGCCGTGCGGACGCCCCGCGCAATTGCGCTGTCGGAAACGCCCACCCTGGTCGCCGCCATTACCGCTGGAGGCGGAACGTTGCGGGATGCCTATTTGTCGCAAGTGGCCATCGTCCGCGGTTCCCTGACCCATCCGGAAATGGCCGTGGTCAACTACAAGGACATTCTTGAAGGCCGCGCGGGCGACATTCCGTTGGAGCCTCGCGACATCGTTTTCGTCCCCAATAGTCCCTATCGTTTCCTGCGAAATTACGTGGACGCGGTAATCAATACCTTTGTGTTCTCGGCGGCGGCGAACGAGGGGGCGGCGGCATTCGGTGGCGCTCCGGCGGGCGTGGGCGTCTCCGTTGGTAATCGTTAGCTCTTAAACTCATATTAACGAGACTCAGGAGTGTCCGCGGCATGGCGGGACGTAGTGCCATCGTGGGGACAACTTGCCCGCGCCGGCGAGGCGAGCCGAATAAAGTATAATCATCCGCGTTGAAATCGTGGATGCGACCGAACCAAGGATTGGTCGCAAAGCATCAGACAAATCAGAAGCAAACCATAATGACGGGGAAAGCAACTGTTCATCGCTTGACGCGCTTGGAGCAAAGTTGCATATTCCTCCGCAGTTCACCCGAAATAACCGGAAATCCAGTTAAAGATTATGCGCAAACCGAGGGTTCGTAGTACGAGAGTCAGAGGTTTCCATCCCGAGCAGGTAAAAGTACGGCAGGCGAAGCCAGTGATTATTTCACCGCCCATGGTTCCGCCTTCACCTCGGTCTAAAATCATTCCGCTCAATGAGGCGGTTTCACAAGCGCGCGACGAAACCCGTGCGGGCGATGCGTTAGAGCAGTTGACCGACAAGTTCAAGGAATTGATCCAACTGGCCCGTGAGCAAGGGCATCTGACTTACGGTGACATTGCTGAAGTCCTGCCGGAAGAGCTTATTTCCGCCGAGGCTCTGGACGATATTTACACCAGACTGCGAAACTTGGAGATCAACATCATCGAAGCCGCCGAGCTGGATCAATCCCGCCCGTCCGACTGGGAGACGCGCGAGAAGGACCGCCTCGATATTCTGGACGATCCGGTGCGGATGTATCTGAAACAGATGGGGCAGGTGCCGTTACTGACACGCGAGCAGGAGGTGGAAATCTCGAAACGGATCGAGGCCGCCGAGCTGGATCTTCAGAACACGGTTTACACGCTGGGTTATACCGCCAAGGAATATCTGGCGATTGCCGACAAGCTCATGTCCGAACCGCCACGCGAACGCTTTGATCGCGTGGTGCTGGATCAAAAATTCACCATCCGCGCCAAGTATTTCAGAAGTCTGCAAAAAAACCTGCCCCCGGCCCGCGACCTGGACCGGCAGGCTGATGAGTGGTTCCGTCGCAGCCGCCTGGCTCCCACCAAAGCGAAGCGCGCGCACGCACTGGCCGAACTCAAAAAAGTGAATCACAAGTTGTCGCTTTGCCTGGATCAATTCTGCTACCAGCCGAAGGTTATCGAAGACCTGGCGCTGATTGCCGAAAATGTTTACGAAAAAATTCTGGCCTGCGAGCAACAACTCGCCGCCGGCAAACGCCAGCGACACGCTACCGACGCGGCCCGCGAGCAAATAGCCGTGCTGGAAGAATTCACCCGGATGTCCACGGCGGAATTTTTGGCCGCCCATCGCCAGATTAAACAAGCCGCCATTCGCGCCAACCAGGCCAAGGCCGAGATGGTGGAAGCCAATCTGCGACTCGTCATTTCCATCGCCAAAAAATACACCAATCGCGGTCTGTCATTCCTCGATCTGATTCAGGAGGGCAACATGGGATTGATGCGCGCGGTGGAAAAATTCGAGCATCGGCGCGGTTACAAATTTTCCACCTACGCCACTTGGTGGATTCGGCAGGCCGTCACCCGTGCCATCGCGGACCAGTCCCGCACCATCCGTATTCCGGTTCACATGATTGAAATCATCAACCGGCTCATGCGCGCGCAAAAGCAACTCCAGCAGGACTTCGGCCGGGAGCCGACGGCGGAAGAAATCGCGGAAGAGATGCACTATCCGGTGGACCGAGTTCGCGCGGTCCTCAAAATGGCGCAGCAGCCCATTTCACTGCAATCGCCGGTCAACGACGACGAGGACGACGCGAATATCGGAGACTTTATTGAGGACAAAAATTCGGAGAATCCCTTTGATCTAACCAGTTATGCCTTGTTGAAGGATAAGTTGGCCGCCGTGCTCTCCGGGCTTAACGAACGGGAACGCAAAGTCCTCGAACTGCGGTTTGGCATCGGCGACGGTTGCGCCCGCACCTTGGAAGAGGTGGGAAAACATTTTTGCGTCACCCGCGAACGCATCCGGCAAATTGAAGCCAAAGCGCTCCGAAAGATGCGACACCCGACCCGCATTCGACAACTGCAAGGCTTCCTGGAAATCGGGGCGCTCGAAAGCGCCTCAGCCAGTCAGTTGCCCGCTTGACACGAGGGGAGAATTTCACGCGGACGCTGAATTAACTTGTCCCTCGCCGCCAGCCCCGCAAAATCTCTTCAGGGCGGGCCCATAGCTCAGCGGTTAGAGCAGGCGACTCATAATCGCTTGGTCCTCGGTTCAAATCCGAGTGGGCCCACCACCAAGAAAGCCCCTGAAAATAAAGGCAAATCTGAACTCTCGTGATTTGAGAGCGCCACCCTCGGAAAACCCTGCTTGGCCAATTTTGAAGCGGTCCTTTCTATCGTGCTCATGCGCTGAGATTTTCCACCGAGCTGACGGTGTCGGGGAAAATCGGAAAGCGAAACCTTGCCGTGACGCATGCGGCGATGAGGTTTGCTACGCAGTGGCGGACCGCACCGGTGCATGGGTCACGCCAGCGACTTCCGCGGCGGCAGTCTGCGACTTTCAGCACTGCATGGTGGCATGAAGGGTCGCAGTCAGACGCCGCTTCCGTTCGTAAGCTACACCCTCAAATTCAACGAAAGCGCTCTAAACAGCCCACTCCGCGCACAGCAATTTCGCTTGCTCCAATACGGTTTGCGTGGCCCGCTCCTGCTTGTCGGGCGGATATCCGTATTTGCGGAGGATGCGGCGCACAATGACCCGAATCTGCGCCTGCGCGGCTTCTCGCAACGTCCAATCAATCGTCAGACTCTTGCGGACTTGCGCGACCAACTCGCGGGCGATGTCTTTCAGCGTCGGTTCGCCCAGGACTTTCACCGCGCTGTCGTTCACCTCCAACGCATCGTAGAACGCTACTTCATCATCCGAGAGGCCGAGATTTTCGCCGCGCTTTTGCCCTTCGCGCATCTGCTTGGCGAGTTCGATTAACTCCGCAATCACCTGCGCCGCTTCAATCGTGCGATTCTGATATTTGCGGATCGTGGCTTCGAGCATCTCCGCGAAGGAGCGCGACTGAACGAGATATTTCTTCTGCCGGATCTCCAACTCATGGTTCAACAGCTTTTGCAACAACTCCACCGCGAGATTGCGTTGTGGCAGGTGCTGCACTTCCTGCAAGAACTCATCCGACAAGATCGAGATGTCCGGCTTCTTTAACCCGGCGGCGTCGAAAATATCAATCACCTTGTCCGAGGAAATGGCGCGCGACACAATTTGCCGCACGGCAACATCCAGATCCTCCGGCGATTTCTTGCCGGTCGCGTCGCTTAAACTCTTGGTGAGCACGGCCCGGACTTCCTGAAAGAACCCAACCTCATCGCGAATCTCCAATGCCTGCTCGTGCGGGACGGACAACGCAAACGCTTTGGAAAGTTCGGTGACCGCCAGTAAGTAACGCGGTTTGCCGTTCGTCTGCTGGAGCACATGCTCGGCAGCCTGGGCAATCAAAGTCATCCGCTGTGCGGGCGCGGTCTCGGCGGCGGAGTGGTAATCAAACCCGTGCAGGATGGCGCAGACCTGCTCGTATTTTTCCAGCATCACGGCGACGGCTTCTTCCTGATCCAATTTGATTTCGCCTTTGCCTTTGCTGTGGGTGTAATCCGCCAGCGCCAGTTTCAATTCTTCCGCCAGGCCCAGATAATCCACCACCAACCCACCGGGCTTGTCTTTGAAAACCCGGTTCACCCGCGCGATGGCCTGCATCAGGCCGTGGCCTTTCATCGGTTTGTCCGCATACATCGTATGCAGACATGGTGCGTCGAATCCGGTCAGCCACATGTCGCGCACGATGACAATCTTGAACGGGTGCTCCGGGTTCTTGAAATTCTTCGCCAGTTCCTCACGCTGCGATTTGTTGCGGATGTGTTGTTGCCATTCCCATTTGTCGGAAGCCGAACCCGACATGACAATTTTCATCACCCCCTGGTCATCGTCATCGTGATGCCAGTCGGACCGCAACTTGCGGATCGCCTCATAAAGTTCCACGCAGATGCGGCGGCTCATGCAAACCACCATCGCCTTGCCGTCCATCGCCCCGAACCGCGCCTCCCAATGCCGCACCAAATCCTCTGCGACCAATCCGATGCGTTTTGTCGTGCCAACCATCGCCTCCAGTTGCGCCCATTTGCGGCGCAAACTCTCCTTGGTGGAAGCTTCGGCGTCCTCCGTGATTTCTTCAAAACTTGGATCAATCTTCGGACGCTCCTCCGGTTTCAAATCAATCTTCGCCAGCCGCGCCTCGTAATAGATCGGCACCGTCGCATGGTCCTCCTTGGCCTGGAGGATGTCGTAAACATCAATGTAATCACCAAAGACGGCCTGCGTATTCTTGTCGCCCTTCTCGAGGGGCGTGCCGGTGAAGCCGATGAATGACGCCTGGGGCAGCGCATCGCGCAAATGACGCGCGAAACCGTCAATGAAATCGTATTGGCTGCGATGCGCCTCGTCAGCGATAACTACGATATTGCGCCGGTCGGAAAGCAATGGATGTTCGCCACCCTTTTCCTCCGGAAAGAATTTCTGAATGGTCGTGAAAATCACGCCGCCGCTGGCCCGATGCAAAAGTTCTCGCAAATGCCGCCGGCTTGCCGCCTGAACCGGCTTTTGTCGCAGCAAATCCGCACCGCGTGAGAACGTGTCGTGAAGTTGGCCGTCGAGATCGTTGCGATCGGTGAGGACGACCAGCGTGGGATTCTCCAGCGCCGGGTGCTGGACGATCTTTCCGGCGTAGAACACCATCGAAAGACTTTTGCCGCTGCCTTGCGTGTGCCAGATGACCCCCGCGCGCTGATCGCCGTCGGACTTCGACGCCTCCACCGTCGTCGCCACGGCCTTGTTCACCGCATGGAATTGATGATAACCCGCAATCTTTTTGAGCACCTTTTCGCCATCATCCTCAAAGACGATGAAGTTGCGAACCAGATCAAGCAGCCGGCTCTTGTCGAACACACCTTTGAGCAGCGTCTCCAGTTGCAACGAACCGGGTGGAACCAGTTCCTTGCCCGTGACCGTGCGCCACGCCATGAAGCGCTCCCAATTCGACGTGATTGTGCCGAGCCGCGCTTCGTGTCCGTCAGAAATCACCAGCAGCGCATTCGAGTAAAACAGCGACGAAATTTGCGCCTGGTAAGTTTGCAGCTGATCGAACGCCTTGCGAATCGTGGCCTGCGCGTCCGTGATGTTTTTCAACTCCAACACCGCCAGCGGAATGCCGTTGATGAACACCACCACATCCGCGCGGCGATTGAAATGACCTTCCTCCACCGTGAACTGGTTGACCGCAAGAAATTCATTCGCAGCGGGATTCGAGAATCCGAGTGGGTCCACCACGTACCGCGACGAGATCACCTGCCATCGGGATTGCACTCGCGGCGCGTCCCGCTAAGCTGGCGACATGCGTTTCATTGGAACCATTATCGAAAAATTGCAGCGTCACCCCAAACGCGTGGTGTTTCCCGAGGGGGACGAACCGCGGGTGTTGCAAGCCGCCCGCCAGTTTCACGCGCTGCGCTTGGGCGCGCCCATTCTCCTGGGTGACCGCACCCGGATCAAAGAAATCGCCGCTGACCTGAACATTTCGCTGGAGGGCATTCGCGTCATCAATCCGTCGGACAGCGAGGAGTTGGACAATTTTGCGCGCCGCTTTTATTCGCTCCGACGCGAAAAGGGCCTCAAAGAAATCGAGGCGCGCGAGGCGATGCAACAGCCCAATTTTTTCGGAGCGATGATGGTGGCCATGCACCAGGCCGACGGTCTGGTTTCCGGCGTCAATCATTTCACGGGGAGCGTGCTCCGTCCCTTGTTTCAAATCATCAAGGTGATGCCGCAAAAGATCACGGCTTCCAGTTGCATGATCATGGAGATTGAAGACACGCGCATTGGGGAAAAGGGCGTGATGTTCATGGCGGATTGCGGCGTGGTCCCGGATCCGACGGTGGAGCAACTCGCTGAAATCGCACTCACCACGGCGCAATTGGCGTATCACCTGTTGAGCGTAAAGCCGCGCGTCGCCATGCTTTCCTTCTCCACCAAAGGCAGCGCCACGCACCATTCCATCGGCAAAGTCCAGGCCGCCACGGCGCTGGCGCAACAGAAAGCGGAGCAGATTCAGTTTCAAGCGGACTTCGATGGCGAACTGCAAGTGGACGCCGCGCTGGTGCCTGAAATTGCCCGCCTGAAATGCGGCGAGAGCCGCGTGGCCGGCAAAGCCAACGTCCTCATCTTTCCCGATCTTAATTCGGGAAACATTGCGAGCAAAATGGTTCGTTTGGTCGGACACGCAAATGCCTACGGCAACATCCTGCTCGGATTGGATCGTCCGGCGGCCGATGTCTCGCGCGGTTCGAACGCGCATGACATTCTGGGCGTCGCGGCCATTGTCGGCGCGCAAGCCGTGAATTACCACCAGCTCTTTCCAGCCGTCACTCCAGCGCTCCCCGGCGAAGCCTCATGAAGAACACCACCACGCCCAGAGTTTTCATCGCGGCCACCCGCCAACACGATGGCAAAACGACCACGTCACTGGGGTTGATTGCCGCGTTGCAGAACAGGTTTCCGAGGGTTGGCTACATCAAACCCGTCGGCCAGCGTTTCGTGGAAATCGCGGAGCATAAGATTGACGAAGATACGGTTCTGATGGATTCCGTTTATTCGTTAAACTGTCCGCTGGTGGATATGAGTCCCATCGCCGTCGAGCCGGATTTTACGCGTAAATACCTGCAAACCGCCAACAACGAGGCGCTGGTGGATCGAATCCAGGACGCCTTTGATCGCGTGGCTTGGGAAAAGGATTTTGTACTTTGTGAAGGTTCGGGACACGCCGGCGTCGGCGCGGTGTTTGATTTATCGAACGCCCAGGTCGCCCGCCATCTGGGTTGCAAAGCCATCATTGTTTCCCGTGGAGGCATCGGCAAACCGATAGACGAAGTTACGCTCAATCTGGCCTTGTTTGAAAAGGAAGGCGTGGAAATCATCGGCGTCATCATCAACAAAGTGCTGCCGGAAAAGGTGGATTACATCGCGGATTTTGCGCGTCGCGGCCTGAAGCGCAAGGGATTGGAATTGCTGGGCGTCATTCCGCACCAACCCATTTTGGAATCACCCACGTTGGAAGCCATCAATGAGGAACTTTCCACGGAAGTACTCAACCCATCGGTATCCCTGCGGGGCTTGGTGAACGACGTGGTGGTCGGCGCGATGAGCGCTCAGAACGCCACGCGCTTTTTTCAACGCGGAGTTCTATTGATCACGCCAGGTGATCGCGAGGATCTGTTGGAAGCCGCCGTCGCCACCAAACCGCAAAAAATGGCGGGCATCGTTCTCACTGGCGGAATCAAACCCGCCAACGGCTTGCTGCGCGCATTGCGAAACATGCAGATTCCGGTGTTGCTGGCCAAGAAAGACAGCTACGAAGTAGCCTCGAAAGTCCACGATCTGACCGCGAAAACCCGACCGACGGATGCGGAGAAAATTTCGCTCATTCGGGATATCGTCACTGAACACGTCAACGTCAAAAAAATTCTGGAATCACTCTGATGCCCCTCCCCTACGCACTCAATCCCGCGCTCGCGCACCTTCCGGTTTATCAACCCGGACGTCCAATCGAAGAAGTCGCGCGCGAACTCAACCGGCCCGCCGACTCCATCATCAAGCTGGCGTCCAACGAAAATCCGCTCGGACCGTCGCGACTGGCGCTCAAGGCGATGAAGCGCGCGCTCGCGCACACGCATCTGTATCCCGACGGCAACGCCTTTTATCTCAAACAAAAATTGGCGGCCAAACTTGACCTCACGCCCGCGCACTTGATTCTCGGCAATGGCTCAAATGAAATCATCGAATTCCTCGGCCATGCCCTGCTCTCGCCCGAGGCGGAAGTCATCGTGTCGCAGTATTGCTTCGCGGTTTATCCGATCGTCACCGCGCTCTTCGGCGCGAAACTCGTCACCGTGCCGGCCCAACAATTCGGTCATGACCTCGACGCCATGCTCGGTGCGATTACGCCCCAGACCCGCTTGGTTTTTATTGCCAATCCCAACAACCCAACCGGCACCGTGGTTGATCCAGAGCGTTTGCGGCATTTCATCAAACAGGCGCCGGCGCACGTCGTGATTGCCCTCGACGAAGCTTACATCGAGTTTTTGGAGCAACCGCTGGATCTGCTTCCGGAGTTGGCCGCCGGCCATCATCCCAATCTGATCGTGATGCGGACCTTCTCCAAAATCTACGGTCTGGCCGGACTGCGCATTGGTTACGGCATCGGCCATCCCGAATTGATCGCGGCCTTGGAGAAAATCCGGCAACCGTTCAACGCCAATGCCGTTGCGCAGGCCGGAGCGCTCGCCGCGCTGGACGACACGAAGCACGTCGCCAGAACGCAACGAATCACCAAACGCGGTCTGCGGCTGTACATGCGGGCCTGCCGAAAGCTCAAACTCGAGTTTGTGCCGTCCTCGGCCAACTTTATCCTGATTCGCGTCGGCGACGGCGCACGAGTTGTTGCGGAACTCCAGCGGCGCGGGGTCATCGTGCGACCGATGGGCGGCTATCAGCTTGGCGAATGGATTCGCATTTCCATCGGCACGGCGCAGGAGAATCGGGTCTGCATCGCGGCACTGACGGAAGCGCTGCAATCGCGTCCGGAAAATCCGCCCTTGTGAAATAAGAGTTGAAACGCCGCGTAAACCGCTTACATATCTGACGTCCGATCAAGACGAAATAGCGAACGTGAAACTGACTGACCTGCGGGGCATCCTGCAATACATCCCAAGATTTCGAGAGAAGACCTTCATTCTGTCCCTCGATGGCGCCATCGTTACGGATGAAAACTTTGCCAATATCCTGCTCGATATTGCCGTCTTGCGTTCGTTGAACATCCGGGTGGTGATCGTTCACGGAGCGGCCGCACAAATCCAGGCGTTGGCACAGGAGCAAAACGTCACGCCCTCAAATTTGGATGGCACCGGAGTTACTGACGCCGCCACGCTCAAACTTTCGCTGACCGCCGCGAACCGTTTGACCCATGAAATTCTGGAAGGACTTTCCGCCAACGACCTCCGCGCCGCGAGCACCAACGCCATCATCGCGCATCCGATGGGCATTTTGCAGGGCGTGGACCATCTCCTCACGGGCAAAGTGGAGCGCGTGGACGTGTCTTTGCTCCAATCCTTGCTCGCGCAGGACGTCATTCCGGTGTTGCCGCCATTGGGCTTTGACGGCGACGGCAAAACCTATCGGGTCAATTCTGACGGCGTGGCGTTGGCCGTCGCCGAGGCGCTCAAGGCCGTAAAGCTGATCTTTATCACCACCACTGACGGACTTTATTGGCGCGGAAAACTCATTCGACAAATGTTGGCGGGCGAGCTGGCGGAATTGCTGGAGAAGAACAAGGGCGAACTGAACGGCTCTCATCTATCCAAGGCCCAGCACGCGGCGGCGGCGTGTCGCGCGGGCATTCAGCGGGTGCATATCATTGATGGGCGCGTGGATGAAGGCCTCCTCGCGGAAGTGTTTTCCAAGGAGGGCATCGGCACGTTGATTTACGCCAATGAATACCAGCAAATCCGTCCGGCCAAGAAGAAGGACATCCGCGCCATCCTGCGGTTGACGCAGAAAGGGGTGCAAAGCGATGAACTCGTAAAGCGAACGCGCGCCGGCATCGAAAAACACCTTGGCGAATATTACATTTTTGAAATTGATAAGAACCCGGTGGCCTGCGTGGCACTCCATCTCTATCCCGAACAGAACCAGGGCGAACTCGCCTGTCTCTATGTCAGCGCTTCACACGAGAATCAGGGCATCGGTCAAAAATTAATTCAGTTCATCGGCGACAAGGCGCGCGAATTGAAGCTGAGCGAACTCATCACCTTATCCACGCAAGCCTTCACTTATTTCCAATCCAAGGGCGGATTCCAGGAAGGCGGCCCGGAAAATTTGCCGCCCACCCGCCGGTTGAAATACGAGCAGAGCGGTCGCAACTCCAAAGTGCTGGTGAAAAAGCTGAAGTAATCGAGCGCGAAAACCAGTAATGGTTTGATCTCCGCAGCTCTTTTATTCGCACCTGACCGAATCCTCTTCACAACCAAGCCCGTTTCCTTTCAGAAAGCGCGGCCTCGGCGGAAACGGCATCAACTCACGCTCATGCCGATGAGGAATTCGATGTTGCTGCCCGTCTTCTTGAGCTTGTTCAGCAGCAGTTCCATCGCTTCCACCGGCGGCACGCCCGTCAGCGCGCGGCGCAACAGGACGACCTTCGAGTATTCGTCCGGGTGATAGAGCAATTCTTCCTTGCGCGTACCGGAGCGTTCCACGTTGATGGATGGGAAAATGCGACGGTCCACAAGGGCGCGATCCAGATGCACTTCCATGTTGCCCGTGCCTTTGAACTCTTCAAAGATGACTTCATCCATGCGGCTGCCGGTGTCAATCAACGCCGTCGCCATGATGGTAAGGGAACCGCCCTCTTCGATGTTGCGCGCCGCGCCGAAGAAACGCTTCGGTTTGTGCAGCGCGTTCGCATCCACGCCGCCGGACAAAATCTTGCCCGAGTGCGGTTGCACCGTGTTGTAGGCGCGCGCCAGGCGCGTGATGGAATCGAGCAGGATGACCACGTCACGTTTGTGCTCGACCATGCGCTTGGCTTTTTCAATGACCATTTCGGCCACCTGCACATGCCGTTCTGGAGGCTCATCAAACGTCGAGGAAATCACTTCCGCGCCGATACAGGTGCGTTCCATGTCCGTGACTTCCTCCGGGCGCTCGTCAATCAACAGGATGAACAGATACGTCTCGGGATTGTTCTTGAGAATGGCGTTGGCCAGCTTTTGCATCAGCACCGTTTTACCGGTGCGCGGCGGGGCGACGATAATTCCGCGCGTTCCCTTGCCGATCGGGCAGACCAAATCCAACACCCGGGTGGAAAGCTCTTCCCGACCGGTTTCCAAAATGAACCGCTGATTCGGAAACAACGGCGTCAGATTCTCGAAATGCGTTTTATCCTTCGCCTTGTCCGGTTCTTCGCCGTCCACCGCTTCAACCTTGAGCAGAGCGAAAAACTTCTCCTTTTCCTTGGGCGGACGGATTTGCCCCGCGATCAGATTACCCGTTTGCAGATCGAAGCGCCGGATTTGCGAGGGGGAAACGTAAATATCTTCCGGACAGGAGAGGTAGTTAAAACTTTGCGAACGCAGGAAGCCGTAGCCATCCGGCAACACTTCCAGCACGCCTTCGGAGAAGAGCACGCCCGCGCGTTCGGCGTTCTTCTGGAGGATGTGGAAAATAATCTCATGCTTCCGCATCGTGCCGTAATTTTCCACGCCATACTCGCGCGCCATGTTGTTCAACTCGCTCATTTGCAGCGACTGCAATTTGGCGATGTTCAACGAGTTGGCGATTTTATCGCGCTCGTGGCGGCGTCCCGGACCGGTGGTGCCCGCTTCCGGAGCTTTCTCCGGAGGCCGCTTCCCACCTTCATTGGTCAAAGCGGTCGCTGGTGGGGGGGCGCTGGTTTCCGCCGGGGCGGCCGTTTCCGGAGCGACGGTTTTGTCAACGGCGGAAACTTCGCCGATCGCCGTCGCTGTCCCTGCCGTTGCCGCTTCGGGCGACAGCTCGGCGGCATCGGCTTTGGGTTTGACTGATTTTGATTTGGCCTTCTTGGTTACAGCTTTTGCTGCCATAAAATCTCCATTTGGTTTTCCTCCGCTTCGCGAACTAGTCTGCTTAAACCACCGCCCCTTCCGCACGGAAGGAATGAAATCGGATTAGTTTAATCGGCGAGCTACGATCGCGGAATATACGAGGCTCGATTTGCTGAATCTCAAAATTTTCTCAATACGGCAAGGGAAATCTCGCAGTTAATTCGTGGACACGTTGCCGGACTTTCGCAATGACGTCAAGATTTTTGATATCGAGCAAAACTTCGCTGATCATGTCGGCAATTGCCGCCATTTCCGGCTCGCGCATCCCCCGGGTCGTGCAAGCCGGGGTGCCGAGGCGCACTCCGCTGGCTTGAAACGGCGACCGTGTTTCAAACGGAATCGTATTCTTGTTGATGGTGATTCCCGCGCCGTCGAGGGTCATTTGACACTCTTTCCCCGTCAGCCCCTTCGCGCCGACGTCCACGAGCAGCAGATGATTATCCGTCCCCCCGCTGACCAGGCGGAAACCATTGCGCTTCATTCCCTCCGCCAGCGCCGCCGCATTAGCCACGATCTGGCGTTGGTAGGTTGTGAACGCCGGTTGCAGCGCCTCGCGGAAACACACGGCCTTGGCGGCAATGACGTGCATCAACGGCCCGCCTTGAATCCCGGGGAAAATCTGCGAATCAATTTCTTTCGCATACTTCTCGCGACACAACACCAACCCGCCGCGCGGACCGCGCAAGGTTTTGTGCGTCGTCGTCGTGACGAAATCAGCGTGTTCGATCGGGCTGGGGTGAATTCCGGCCACCACCAAACCGGCGATGTGCGCAATGTCCGCCAGCAGATACGCGCCCACTTCCCGCGCAATTTCACCCATGCGCTTGAAATCTATGAGACGCGGATACGCACTGGCCCCCACCGTGATCATTTTGGGTTTGTGCTCACGTGCCATCTGCGCCAGTTGGTCGTAATCAATCCGCTCGTCGTCCCGGCGCACGCCGTAATGAATGATCTCAAAAAATTTACCGGAAAAGTTGGCCTTGTTGCCATGCGTCAGATGCCCGCCGTGGCTCAAATCCATCGTCAACATGCGGTCGCCCGGTTTCAACATGGCGAAGTAAACCGCCATGTTTGCACCGCTGCCGGAATGGGGCTGCACGTTGGCGTGTTCCGCGCCGAACAATTTCTTGGCGCGGTCAATGGCCAGTTGTTCTACCACGTCCACATTTTCGCACCCGCCATACCAGCGCTTTTTGGGATAGCCTTCCGCGTATTTATTCGTCAGCACCGAGCCTTGCGCTTCCATGACCGCCGGACTGGTGAAATTCTCGCTGGCGATCAGTTCAATATTTTCCTGTTGCCGCAACCGTTCATGTTCGATGGCGGTGGCGATGTCTGCGTCCACATGGGACAAGCGCAATTCGGGTGAGGTCATCTTGGTTTCCAACTTGTTCACGCAGCGTTCATTCCGCTCGCGATTAAATTCAGTTTTCAGAAAGCGTTCTAAAATTTGCTGCGCGAATTCAACCGCAGTTGCGCTCGACATGCAAAGCACATTGGCGTCGTCGTGTTCGCGCGTAAAAGCGGCGGTATCCGGATCGTTGACAACCGCAGCGCGCACGCCAGCCACTTTGTTGGCGGCGATGCTCAGGCCGGTGCTGCTCGCGCCGATCAACAAGCCGAACTCGGCGTTGCGACCGCTGACACTGCTCGCCACGGGCAGAGCGTAATCCGGGTAATCCACCGGCTTCTCACCCTGATGCGGACCAAAATCATGAAACGAAATGCCGGCGTGCCGCAGAGCGGTCTTCAAGGCTTCCTTCAACTCGTAACCTTCCCGATCCGACCCCAGCGCGAGACGGGCGCGTTTGCCCTCCAAAACCGCCTTGACCGTCTGCTGGGTTTCGCCCTGTTCAACAAAGCGCAAAAGCGACGCGATCCCCTGCTCGATTTGATCCCGGCAGTGAACGTACACGTCATACGAACCCCCGATGGGATCGCTGATATCCTTCTCAAAGGTTTCCAGCGTGTCGTCAAACTCGCGCAATAAAAAAGTTTTCTCCGCCGCTTGCGGATACATCAGCAGGATGGAATCCACATGCCCGTGCGTCATGCCGAGGATGTAATCCGCTTGCCGCGCCATTTCAGCGGTCAGCATCTGACTCCGCTGCCGCGAAATATCCACGCCGATTTCCCGCATCGCCTGCACCGAATACGCGCTGGGCGGTTGTCCGTTGGCGGCGCCCAGCCCCGCGGAAATCGCGCGATAATCACCGCGCCCCTGCGTCGCATGACGAAACAGCCCCTCGGCCATCGGGCTGCGGCAGATATTTCCAGTGCAGATAAACAGGAAGGTTTTCATTAAAGCCAACCGCCCAAGTTTGGTCGCGTGACTTAACAAACGTCAATGTTAAACCCTTCCGTAATTCCGCCAAATTCGCACCTGGTGAAAATTTGTTCGATGAGAACACCCCATCCGGCACATGATTCAGGCTGGGGAAAAACTCGCTTTAAGTTTTCGTTTTCGTCGCCGCTGTCTATCTTGAGCGCGTGCCGCAGTCCGAATCGCCATTTACCGAGTTACCTGCGCTGAATCAAGTCACCGTCCCGGACTTGTGGCAGCAACAGGCCGTGGCGGCGTTGCGCGAGGGCAAGGACGTGGTGGTGCAGGCGCCGACGGGCGCGGGCAAAACCCTCATTTTTGAATTATGGTCAAACCAGGGCAAACCGCGCGGGCAGGCGATCTACACGGTGCCCACCCGCGCGCTGGCCAATGACAAATTAGCCGAATGGCGCGCGCGCGGCTGGAATGTCGGCATCGCCACCGGCGATCTGGCAGAAAACCTGGACGCTCCCGTCATTGTCGCCACGCTCGAGACACAGAAGAACCGTCTGATCGGCGGCGAAGGCCCGACGTTGCTCGTCATAGATGAGTATCAAATGCTGGGCGATGCGGATCGCGGCCTGAACTATGAACTGGCGCTGGCCCTTGCTCCTCCGCAAACCCAATTGCTTTTGTTGAGTGGCAGCGTTTCCAATCCCCATCACGTAGTTCGTTGGCTGACTCGTCTCGGTCGGCAAGCGGTTCTGGTTCGCCACGAACGACGCCCGGTTCCGCTCGATGAAGTCGGCGTCAATCACTTGAACTACCATGTGCCCTCCGAAATCAGGGGTTACTGGCCGCGCTTTGTGGCCAAAGCCCTGGCGGACGATCTGGGTCCCATTTTGATTTTTGCGCCGCGCCGTCAAGGCACCGAAACGCTGGCCGCTGATCTCGCGCGAAACCTGCCCACTCCGAATCCATTGCAACTATCGCTCGAACAAAAGCAAATGGTCGGTGAACACCTGGCGCGGTTGCTCAAAAGTCGGATTGCCTATCATCATAGCGGCTTGAGCTATGCGGCCCGGGCGGGCGTCATCGAACCCCTCGCCAAAGCGGGTCAACTCCGGGTGGTCGTGGCCACGATGGGACTCGCCGCCGGCATCAATTTCTCTCTGCGCAGCGTGGCGCTGGCGGGTGAATCCTATCGCCGCGACAGCATCGAGCAACCCTTGCGCGCGGATGAAATTTTACAAATGTTCGGTCGCGCCGGGCGCCGCGGTCTGGATGAAACCGGGTTTGTATTGATCGCCGCCAATGAGATTCGCCTGCTCGACGCGCATCCCTGCCATCTCTCGCGAAGCGGCGCGGTGGATTGGAACGCCTTGCTGGGATTGATGCAAACGGCCGCGGAGAACGGTCAAAATCCCTTTCTCGCAGCCGTTCAGGCGCAGGAACGGCTGTTCACCACCAAACCGATTTTTCTGGGGGTCGAATCCTCACTCAAGCATCCCAACACGCCGTGCAATCTGCATACCGACGCGGAACGCGCCCGACACGTCCGCAAACGACAACGCGAATTCCGTAACAGCCGGGGCGAGTGGGAAACGTATCCGGCGCTCACCGAAACACCGTTGCGCGAGATCTGGGTGGCCAAACCGGCGCCCTCCGCAGCGCGGGAAGCGAAACCGATTCAAACGCCATCAACTGCTCCGAACGCACCGGCTGAGGACGAGCCGAGGGATTTTCCAACAACGGGCGATTCCCCTTCATCCGTGAAACTTTTTCCGGCGCTCTCCGACCAGACGGTTTTGGAAAAGGTCGGCACGGGCATGATTGTCGTGCTGGAGGAACGTGACGATGGAACGAAAATTTACGGCCGCGCGGCCACGGTGGCCGATGTGCTCAACGGGGATCGCCTCATCATTGCGAAGTGGGTGCGCCGACTTACCCACTGGAACGGCCGTCAGGTTGAAACTTCGGTCTGGCAGGAAAAGCTCATTCCGTTGCTCGAACACAAACTCGCGGGCCAAAAAACGCCCGTGGTCAAATTCGTCAAACAAGCGCAACGGATTCTGGTTTACTTGAGCGTTGCCGATCTCACCTTGCGCGTTCCGGTGGATCAACACGGCGTTGCGCTTTGGCGACCAACCGAACGCGAGGTGTTGCCGTACGATTGCGCCCGTTGCGCGCTGGTGGAAACGTGCAAACAACTGTCCTCCGCCACCGGCACGGCGCTGACCTGGAAACGACTCCAGCTCGTGGAAGCGGATGGCAAACCAACGCGACGCGGACGACTGGTCAGTTTCTTTCAACAAGGCGACGGTCTGGCGATCGCGGCGGCTTTGGAGGATGAAAAGTATCCGCTGGATGAGCTGATTTACGACGTTGCCAATCTCGACGCGGGGTTTCGCTTCTGCGGTGATGAACATCGGTTCGGCGGCCGGCTGGCCGTGGCGTGTCGTGAGAAGTTCCAACTGCTCAACATTCCGGGGTATCTCGAAAATGGTTTGCCACCCAAGTACGGCGCGGGCGCCGAAGCGGTCGTGCAAAGCGTCCACCAAAATCCCGCGAGCAAAAACCATTGGATCACCGACCTTCTGGGCGCCGGTGATATTGACCGCGCCATCATCGAATGGCGCAGTTTACTGCGTCGAATTTCACACGCTCCGGAACTGGATTGGCCGCGCTGGTCCGCCTTTCAAGCGCTGGCCAAAACCATTTTGCAGGAAACGGAATCGCCCACGCTGACGGAATTGCCGAAGCTGGAATATCACCAGAAGCGCCGCGTGGACCACCGGTTGATTTTACGCCGCCACTGAGGCCGCGACGGAATCATCCGGTTAGCGATTGCCCCAGCCGAACCGCTTGGTGATCGGCCAATACACGAAAAACTGTTTGCCGATGACGTTGTTCGCCGGGAATGGTCCCCAGGCGCGCGAGTCGAAACTGTTCAGCGTGTTATCTCCCATCACCATGTAATAGTTGGGCGGCAAATCGAAGATCGAATGACCATCGGGGAACAAGGGCGCGTAACCCGGCATGCCGAGCTGATGAAAGTTAAAATCATTCACATGCCCCGAGAACTCGCTCTCGGCCGGCGGCTGGTTGGGATCAAAGGCATATACGTTCTCGAAGTGCGGCGTGGTTTTATCCAGTCGCTGTCCATTGATGATCAGATGCCGGTCATCTCCGATTTGCACCTGTTCCCCACCCAAGGCCACGAGGCGTTTGATGTAGAATTGATCCTGCGGCATACGCGCGTGGCGGATTCCCGCCGTCTGAAACACCACGATCTCCCCGCGCTGTGGAGTCCGGAAATTATACGTCATCCGATCCACGAACAGGTGGTCGCCGGTCTGGATTTTCATGTGAACCACCGTCTCCCCTTTCCGAAAGGACTGCCCCAATTCCAGCCCCGTGCGCAGACGCAAATCGCTCTGTCCGTAATCGGGTGGAAACAAAATCAAGTGCGTGCGTCCGCCGATGACCAGCGTCTGCCAGAAATTGAAAATGCGAATGCCGACGGGCGAATTGACGCGCTGCAATACCCCATCCGTTTTCGCCTTGATGTCCAGATACGAAATGCCCGCGAACCAATCCCGCACCCGTTGCCAACCGGTGGGAAACACCAGCGCGTCCCGCTTCTGCTCCTGCTCGGCAATGGTCGCGGGCGACATCCCGAGTTTGTAGGTGAAATCCGGCGTGGACGTCACGCCAAACAATGTGGGCTGCATGGAGCCGGTGGGAATCTTGAACGGCTGCACGAAAAAGGTGCGCACCGCCATCGCCACCGCCAGTGCCACCAGGAACACTTCGAAGTTCTCGCGATAACCCGCGTGCGGATAGGGCTTCAGCCATTTGCCCGCCGTGGCTTCAAGCCGCTTCATCTGCTCCACCAATTCCGCCCGCGGCCGCCCGCTTTTGAAAACGGCGCGCGATTCGGCCAATGCCGTCGTCACCTGTTCGATGGCTTGCTCGGAAAGCAGGTCGCGTTGCGCGCTCAGAATGTTCCGCACCTGTTTCCACATGCGATTGGCGTCACGAACCGTGCGGGAGATGAACCAACGATAATTCATAGTCGGGAATTAGGAATCGGGAGTCGGAGCTTCAAAAATCGACGGGTGAAAACCGAGGGCGCGAACTTGCGCCCGACAGCTTCTGGCGTTCGACCTGGTTTCATGCTTTCAGGACTTCGATGAAGGCTTCCTGCGGAATGTTCACGTTGCCCACGGATTTCATCCGCTTTTTGCCTTCCTTCTGCTTCTCCAGCAGTTTGCGTTTGCGCGACACGTCGCCTCCGTAGCACTTGGCGGTCACGTCTTTGCGAAACGCGCTTACCGTTTCCGACGCGACGATTTTTCCGCCGATGGCGGCCTGCACCTTGACCGCAAATTGCTGTCTCGGGATGACCTCCTTCAACTTTTCCGCGAGCGTCCGCCCACGACTCTCAGCCTTGGAACGATGCACGATGCAGGAAAAAGCGTCCATCGGCTCGCCGTTCACGAGCATGTCCAGCTTGACCATGTCGCTTTCCTGATAATCCGTCGGCTCGTAATCCATGGAGCCGAAGCCGCGCGTGATGGATTTAATCCGATCATGGAAATCAATCAGAATCTCGTTCAACGGAATCAGCGCCGTCAGCATGACCCGTTTGACATCCAACGTCTCGGTGTTGTTCACCTGACCGCGCTTTTCCGCAATCAACGCCATCATGTCGCCGATGTTTTCATTCGGACAAATCACGAACGCCTTGACCATCGGTTCCTGGATGCGATCAATGCGCGTCACCTCGGGCAGAAACGCCGGATTGTCCACCTCCTTCAATTCGCCGTCCGTGAGGGAAACTTTGTACACCACGCTCGGATACGTCGCGATGATGTCCATGTCGTACTCGCGCCGCAACCGCTCCTGCACAATCTCCAGATGCAGCAGCCCCAGAAAACCACAACGAAAGCCAAATCCCAGCGCCACCGAAGTCTCCGAGGCGTACACGAACGCGGAATCGTTCAACTTCAACTTCGCCATCGAAATTTTCAGTTGTTCGTAATCCGCCGTGTTGATCGGGTAGATTCCACTGAACACCATCGGATGAATCTCCTTGAACCCGGGCAAGGCGGGCGACGGGTTGCGCGCCTCGGTGATGGTATCGCCCATCTTGACGTCGCTTGGCGCTTTGATGTTGGCGGTGACATAACCCGTTTCCCCTGCCACCAATTTATCCCGCGTGTAAGGCTTGGGGTTGAAGCTGCCGACCTCCTTGACTTCGTAACTCTTGCCGCTGTAGAGCAATTTAACCTGCTGCCCCGCCTTGATCTCGCCGTTGAACACGCGCACATGCGTCACCACGCCCTTGTAGGTGTCGAAATACGAATCGAACGCCAGCGCCTGCAAACTCGGCGCGCCGGTGGGCACCGGTGGCGGCACCCGCTGAATGATGGCTTCCAGAATTTCTTCAATGCCCACGCCCTGCTTGGCGCTGCAAGCAATCGCCCATTCCGAAGGCAACGCCAGCACGTCTTCCAACTGCTGTTTGGCCTGCGCCACGTTCGCGTGCGGCAGATCAATCTTATTGATCACGGGAATGATCTGCAGGTTCTGCTTCGCCGCCAGGTGATAGTTCGCCACCGTTTGCGCTTCGACCCCTTGCGCCGCGTCAATCACCAGCAACGCGCCCTCGCACGCGCTCAAACTCCGCGATACTTCATACGCAAAATCCACATGGCCGGGCGTGTCAATCAGGTTCAACTCGTAGGTGGCCCCGTCCTTGGCCCGATAATGCATCGTCACCGGATGCGCCTTGATGGTGATGCCGCGCTCCTTTTCGAGGTCCATTGCGTCGAGCAATTGATCCTCCATTTCGCGCGTTGCCACCGTTCCGGTATTTTGCAACAAGCGATCCGAAAGAGTGGTCTTCCCATGATCAATATGGGCGATAATACAGAAATTACGTATGTACTTGGTGTCCATCCCAAAAAACTTAATCCGAGCCACGACTGGAAATCCGACTTCACTCTTCACTCATCCGCGGTTCACTTGAGCCATCCTGGAAATTCCGCTCCACTCGGACAGGGCAGCATAAAGACTAAACACCGGATGAAAAGCAAATTAGCGCCCTCCTTGGCCACGCGAACGCGGCAGGAAAATACCGCGACCCCGGCGGTAGCAGTGCGTCAGCACCGGCCCCTGTGAGCATCGCCGTCCTCGGCAGCAGTCGTTCGCAGCCTCGCGGACGACTGGCAGTTCGCCAATCTTTCGCGACGGATTTTGTTCACAGTTTATGCAGGCGAAAGAATCGGGAACCCGGACCAATCGGTACAGTGGCTTCCACGTTGGCGCCGTTGGTGGTCAAAATCCCAGCTTGCGGCCGCCAGTCGTGGGCACCGAGATTGGCAATCGTTTCGAGAGAAAAACCGGCTGCCGAAACCGGCCAGGAAAAAGTGATGGATTCATCCCCGGGATGGGTGGGCAACATTTTTATCATCGGCGACACGGGAACATCCGTGTTGAGCAATACCGATACGGTGTTGGCGGCGGCATTGGCCACAGCCAAATCCGGGCGGCCATCGCCGTTCACATCGCCGACGGCAATGAAAGCAGGATTGTTCCCGGCGGCAAAAGTGACGGGAGGCTGAAAGGTGCCGTCGCCATTGCCAGCCAGCACATGCACTTGATTGCCGGGCGTGCTCTCGGCAACCGCCAGATCTGCCTGACCATCGCCGTTGAAATCACCCACCGCCACCGCATGGTAGCTGCCGTCCGCGAGGCAATTGGTGGGCGGACCAAAGGTCCCGTCGCCTCGACCCAATAAAATGGCGACCGTGCCGCTGGGCGGAAACCCGTTGCCCGTGCCGGCTGCCACCAAGTCGTTCGTGCCATCGCCGTTGAAATCACCCACCGCGACTGACTGCAAATTGGTTCCGGCAGGATAATTTACCGCCGTCTGAAAACTACCGTTGCCATTGCCCAGCATTACTGAAACGGTGTTGGCCCCGTAATTATTGAACACCAGATCGTTGAGGCCATCGTGGTTGAAGTCGGCAGTTGCGAGCTGATCCAGTTCAAACGGTCCGGCGGTCGTGACGGCCGGCTGAAAGGTGCCGTCACCGTTGCCCTTGAACACGGAGACGCCAAACAAACCAAGCACCGCCAGATCCGTTTGGTGGTCGTTATTAAAATCGTCCGCCAATACATACGAACTGCCTACGGTCACCAAGGCCGCCGTCGTCGCGGGTTGCAAAGTGCCGTCGCCATTGCCGCGCAGCAGCGAAACGACGCCGGAATTCAGATTGGCAACAACAACGTCATTCGTGCCGTGGCCAGTAAAATCAGCAACGACCACCGACTGGGGATTGTTGCCCGTGAGATAGTCGGCGCGAGGTTGAAAGGTGCCGTCGCCGTGGTTCAGCAACACGGAAATGTTATTGCTGTTGGCGTTGGCCACGACCAATTCCGCCCGGCCATCACCATTGAGATCGCCGAGGCCAATGGAATTGGGATTAAGCTCCACGGCATAATTGGGCGCGGCCTGAAACGTGCCATCGCCGTTGCCCAAGACGATGCCCAGACTGGCCGGATCATTTCCGGTGGCCGTGACCAGGTCGGCTTGGCCATCACCGTTAAAATCACCGACGGCCACTCGCGCCTCCAACCAATCGTAGGTCTGCGGAGTTTGGAAAGTTCCGTTGCCATTGCCCAGCAGCACCACGCCGTTGGTCGCGGCCATGACCAGCAGATCGTCCAGGCCATCGTGGTTGAAATCCCCACTCACCACCGACTGCGGCTGCGCACCGACGTTGTAGTTCAATGAACTTGCGAAGGAGCCGTCGCCATTGCCCCAAAGCAAAATCACGGCGCCCGCATCATAATCAGTGACAGCGACATCGTTGCGGCCATCATGATTAAAATCACCCACCGCCAGCGCGTTATTATCCGTCCCCACGCTGGTATTGACCACAGGTTGAAACGTGCCATCGCCAGCACCAAGCAGGACTGAAACCAGTCCCGGTGATCCATTGCCGGCGAGCACAAGATCTTCAATCCCATCGTGGTTTAGATCCCCAACGATCATGGCTTGCGCGCCGGCCGCAAGACTAATCATATAATTCGCGCCCGCCTGATAAGTGCCGTCGCCGTTGCCCAATTCAATCGTAACGTACGGAGCCTTGTAGTAGGCATAATCCATTTTGTTATCGCCGTTGAAATCGCCAAACGCAATGACGCTGCCGTAACTGCTCAGTTTGACTGCTGGTTGGAACGTGCCGTCGCCCTGCCCCGTCAAAAGCCAGGTCCCCGCCAGACCGGAGGCGATCAAATCCAGATGGCCATCGCGATTCGCATCCGTGGACGTAAGCGTGGCCGAGGAAAATCCGTAGGCAGAAGTCCCGTAATTGACGGCGGGTTGGAACGCGCCGTGGCCGTCCGCCAGCAACACGACCACATTTGACGACAGCAGACTGACCGCCGCCACATCCGCAAAACCGTCATGGTTGAAATCCCCCGCAGTCAGCGCACTCTGAAAACTGCTTCCGGTATTGATCAATCGCGTGGCGGCAAATGCGGGCAGATTGGCGCCGGCGGCTGGCAGCGGTGGATGGGCGAGAAATACCATCAATACGCACCAGCCGGCCAGGAGTGGATTGGCCGCGATTTTAATTTTGTTCATTGGTTGTTTGATTTGAGATGTTTTATTTCAGGGAGTAACTCCAAGCAGATTTTGATCAACTCCGGAGTGCTTGGCGAGGGAAACTGCGAACAGACCGGAAAGATGTTAAGACGAAACGCCCGCACCCGATAACTTGACCGCCCCAGTTTGATGATGCCCACATAAGCCAAAGATAAGACCGCCGCCGCCAGCCATGCGTTCAGATTCAATCAAAAAGATATTCAGCGCAGCTTGCGGACTGGAACGCTCGGTCATCGGGGCGTCGGCTGCGAAACAGGATTTTAATTTGCACCGCCGACGCGGGGGACACTTCAACTTTGTTCAGGCAAAACAGCCGCGTCAGGCAATGGCTTGTGAACCCCAATTTAGCCTGGATGCGGGATGACCGTCGTGCGGGCCGACGGTTTGGTTTGGCGCAGAATGTTGGCTTACTCCTTCGCCAGCACTTTTTCGAGCAGCGAATTCAGCCGCGTCAGCATGGCGCGCGGGTCTTCCAGCACTCCGGCGGCGACGCGGGAATTATCGAGGAGTTGCTCGGCCACGCTCGCGGCGAGCGCCGCGTCCTTCCGCCGCATGGCGTCGAGTTGAGCCATGATCGGATGCGCCGGGTTGATTTCAAAATCATGCTTGGCGGCAGGCAAATCCGGACCGTCCGGCTGCATCGCCTTCATCATGCGCCTCATGCTGGCGGTCATGAATTTATCCGCGTCCACCACGACGGCGGGGCTTTCCACGAGCCGTTGCGAGGCGCGCACTTCGCCGACCTTGTCGCCGAGGGTTTCCTTGAGCCACTTGGTAAGTTCCTTCGCCGCGTCTTCGGACAACGCACCGGCCTTTTTCTCGCTCAAATTCAAGTCCGCTTTTTCCGCGAGCTTGAGTGGCTTGCCGTCAAATTCACGGACATGCTCCACGACGAACTCATCCCACGGATCGTCAAGAAACAGCACCTCCCATTTGCGTTCGCGGAACACCTCGAAGTACGGGCTGGCCTCGGCCGCCGCGCGATTCGCGGCCAGCAGACAATAAATCTCCTTTTGTTCCGAACCCATGCGCTTCACGTAATCCGCCAGCGACGTGCGCTGGCCTTGTTCCGTTATGGACGACTCAAACCGCAACAGTTTGGCGAGCGCGTCCTTGTGCGCGAAATCCGTGACGACGCCTTCTTTTAGAAAACGTTGATATTCCGTGTAAAATTTTTCATAAGCCTCGACCTCCTTCTCAGCTTGTTCGCCGAGAAATTTCAGAAATCGCCCCGTCAGCACCTGGTTCAGTTTTTGCATCAACGACGTGTCCTGCATCGTCTCGCGCGAAATGTTCAGCGGCAAATCTTCACTGTCCACCACGCCCTTGAGAAACCGCAGCCAATCGGGGAAAAGACCTTTCGCCTTCGCCTGAATCAAAACTTTGCGGCAATACAGGTTCACCTCGGAATCCATGCGACCCATGCCGAGCATTTCAAAATTGCGCGCCGGCACGAACAACAACGCCTGAATGGCGAGCGGCGCGTCCGCCGCGAAATGCAATCGGAACAGTGGCCGGTCGTGGTCGTGGCCGACGAACGTGTAAAACTCGTTATATTCCTCCTCCTTGATTTCGCTTTTGTTCCGCGCCCAGATGGCTTGCACGGTGTTGAGCCGTTTGCCGTTCAACTCGATGGGAAACGGCACGAAACTCGAATACCGCTGGATAATGCGTTCCACGGTGGTTTCCTGCGCGAACTCTTTTGCATCGTCTTTCAATTCCAAAATAATCCTGGTGCCACGGGGCAAATCCGTTACCGGCGACAGCGCGTAACCGCCCAGGCCTTCGCTCGTCCATTGCCAGCCAGTTTCATCCGGCGCGAACGAACGGCTCAGGACCGTGACTTTCTTTGCCACCATAAACGCCGAATAAAAGCCCACGCCGAACTGGCCGATCAAACCGACGTCGGGTTTCTTTGCTTCGGCGAGTTGTTTCAGAAACGCCTTGGTGCCGGAATGGGCGATGGTCCCGAGATTTTCCACCAAGTCGCCGCGCGTCATGCCCAGCCCGGTGTCGGTGATGGTGATGGTGCCGGCCTTGTCATCGGTGGTCACCGCGATGTCGGGCGCAATCTCCGATTGATAAACCGCGCCGCCGGCCGACTGGTTGAACCTTAATTTTTCACACGCGTCGGCGGCATTGGAAACCAGCTCGCGCATGAAGATTTCTTTGTCCGTGTACAGGGAATTGATGACGATGTTCAGCAACTGCTGAATTTCCGCTTGAAAATGATGCGTCTCGGTTTGGCTCATAAAATCAGTTCACATTACAAAATGAAGGCTGTTTTGATAAACAACATGCGCCTGATCGTCAAGCGGTTGAGTCTTGGTTACCCGTGGCGGGAGCCTTCCAGACTCTATGAAATTTCACGCCTTGCGATCTGAACTTTACCCTACCAACCAGAATGACGCTCTGATTTGAGCAAAGCTTCCCGGTCAGCCCGCGGCGCTGCCAAATGGCTTGCCGCCATTCCCGCTTCCGCGCATCCTGCGCTCATGAACCGACGCCAGTTTATCACCGCCACCACCGCCAGTGTATTCACCTTGATATCCAGTTGGCCGGTCACTGCGGCCAATTTCAAAGGGCGCATCCGCAAAGCCATGATTGTGAAGGAAGTCACGGAAAGCGCGCTCGAACCTCTGAAGCGCGCCGGCTTTGACGGAGTGGAAACCAATTTCGTGGGCACTGAAGCCGAGGCGGCTCAGGGGCGCGCGGCGGCGGAAAAGCTCGGCATGAAAGTACATTCCGTGCTGCGCGGCTGGATGGAGTTCAATAGTGAGGATCCCGCTAAAATTGAGGATTCATTGGAGCAGGTGCGCGCGGCGTTGCGCGCGGCCAGGGCGTACGGCGCCGACGCCATTCTGGTGGTGCCGTGTCGGGTCCGGGATTTGCCTCTGCCCGAGGCGTGGGAGTTTGACATCGCGTTTGATGAATCAACCGGTCATGTGACGCGCGTTGTCGTGGGGGATAATTCAAAATTCACCGCTTACATCAACGCGCAAAACCGCGCCACGGATCTGTCGCGATTGGCGGTGGAAAAATTGATTCCGCTGGCGGAGGAATTGCGGGTGGTCATTGGCCTGGAAAATGTCTGGAACAACTTGTGGGTGAAACCCGCGCTCTACAAAAACTTCGTCGCGTCTTTCGCGAATCCATGGGTGAAGTCCTACTTCGACATTGGCAATCATGTGAAGTATGCGCCGCCGCAGGAATGGATCCAGACCCTCGGCCCCTTGATCGCCAAGTTGCACATCAAGGATTTCAAACTGAATCCGGATGGGCGGGACGGCAAATTCGTGCATCCGCGCGACGGCAGCATTGACTGGCCGGCCGTGCGCCGGGCGCTGGATCAGGCGGGTTACGACGGCTGGGCGACCATTGAAGATCGCGGGTTGGAACTCAGCGAATTCAACCGACGACTGGATTTGATCATCGCCGGAGAATGAGTGGCGACTCGCTCCGCCCGGTGGCGGACGGAGGCGACACTCAAGGCTCTTCCAAGCGGAAGAACGCGCTGGCAGCGGTCGCCGGCAATTCAATTCGATTCGTGATTTGCGAACCGTCCACGATCTGCCAGTCCGGATCGGCCAGATTGAGCGTTTGCTTGAGGACCATGCCCTGCGCGCCGCTATCCCAGGACAACACGACGTGGTTGGCCTGGATAGAGGGAGCGATTTGCAGATTCGGTTTTGTAAACGGACTGAGATAATAGCCAACAATCGGATCGCCGGTGTCTGACGCCCACTCTCCTCCGGGTGCCAACTCACCGCTGGCTTCCAACGAGAAGGAAAGGTTGAGCGTCATCCCCAGTTTCATGAGCGGTTGGCCGGAAGGATCGCGCATGAAACCGCGAAACGGCGCGACCATTTCAGCTTCGTGTCCATCAGCGGAACGAGCGATGCGAATGATGCCCTGATACACCGGCCCCTTGTCGGCCACGAAGGTTATGCTGGCGTCGTTGTCCGGCGGCGGGAGGCGGTAATCTCCCTGCGAATCCGAATCAAACCAAACCCATTGCGAATAGTATTTGTACGTGCCGGGCAGAATGCGCACGATGCCGTTGGTCTGGTCTTGAATGGCGGCGTCCAACTCAGCCTGATTGCGCGCGCCGTGGTTGAGATAATGACCGGTATTGAACGTGTCCTGATAATACTCGATCTCCATGTTCATGTCGTAACCCGTGCTGACGGGATAATAGCCGCCTTCGTTGAGCGCGTAACCCGTCGTTTCGTCGTTGTCCACGTCGAGAGTCACAATCACGTAATAACGGCCCTTCTCCGGCGACCCACGGCCAATCACGCCGGTGGCGCGAAAATACGCATACAGATTGGATTCATCGTGCGTGAACTTGAACTCGACCAGGTCCACGTCGGGATGCGCCACGTAAGCCGGAATGTCGTCGGGCAATTTGTGATCCGTATCATGCGTGTCCGGAATGCCATGATGCAAAACTCCCGGCCCGGCCACTGGATCATAATAGGCCGGGACCTCGGCCCAATCGGAAAAGTCGCCATCAATGGTAATGTGATGAATCGGCTCGGCGGACAGGGTGAAAGCCAGTCCTGCAAGCCAGACCCAACCGGTTTGAAGCAGCCGCCGACGGCACCGCGGCGAAAATAAGCGATAATGTCTCATCTGGTTTTGTGCGGTGAACACCGCGCTTTAATGTCCGGGTTCAATTACTAAATACATCTCTGACCTTATCAGACGCAACTTCCGCCCGATGCGTCGCCTGCTGCCGTTAACGGGCCGTCGGGAGGCACGCTTCACTTGGCCTTGACCGTCCAGCCGGCTTTAACGGTCTGGCTGCCTTCATAGGTGGCGCGACTGCGTTCCGCTTGCGCCGCCTGGATCGTGATTTCGCCCACCAGCTTTTCATCGGTGAACACGACATTGCCCTGATCGTCCTTCACGTCTTCGGTGGCAAAAAGATTCAACTTGTCGCCATCCTTGAAGCCTTGTTGAGTGCCGAGTGAAATAATAATGGCTTGATTGCTCGGAGCGGCCAGGACCTTGCCGGGCGTGCTTCGTAACGCGCTCGCCGCCGCGGTAGTGGCGGCCACTTGCTGGTTGGCGGCAGTCGCCTTCTGCTTGTGCCGACCCGACTCCGGCAGCGACACCGGTTTCACTTCATCAATGATCTGCGCCAAAGCCTTGACGGTTGCCTTGCCCAGCGCGCTCTCCATAAATTCCTTGTTGTCGAATCCGATATTGCCGCCGCGCCCGCCCACGTTGACCCCTACGTCAAAGCCCACGCCCTTTTCCGCAGCGGTGGAAGAACCCGTCTTGATGATCTTGCGATTCGCCGCGTCCACGAGCCGCCAGTCAATCCGCACGTCCGCCGTGGTTACTTTCGTCCCCAGTTTGCCCAGGCTGCCCGGAACAAACCCGCCCAGTCCGATTTTGGATTCCTTGTTGCCAAACCGGGTGACCTTGGCGGTGAACATGAAATCGGCGGCCGCAAATCCGCCCTTCTCGACGGCTTCCGAGGCATCCACCCAACCGTCCTGTCCCATCTTGATCTCGTCCTTCAAAGTTCCCAACTCACTCGTTTCCAGCACCGTAAATTTATTAATCTGACCCAACTCGGTAATGAGCATTTCCGCCAACCCCTGCCCCACCGCCGGTTGCCAATACTGAATACGGGCGACGTCGCCGCTGAACGGTGCGACGATCAAAGCCGGTAAATCGCCTTGAGCGCGTAGCGCGATCGGCAACGCCAACAAAACTGAACCACCAATAATTGCGAATAGATTTCTTTTCATAGAGTCGTTGAGGTTAAACGTGCGGCTGACGGTTAAGGTCGAGGTTCAAATTAAATTCGGTCAGCGCGCCACAGAACATTGGGGCGGCATCTAACACTCGCACGCCCAATTTGACAAGTCATTTTGATTCGCAGCCCGTTACGCATCATCTGCGTCCTCGCGCCTCGGCACGGACCGATGCGTTTGCCTCAACGCAATTGAGCGGCCAGCGCTTCACCCAACGCTGCCGCTTCAGTGAGTGGACGTTGGCCCTCGGCTCGCCGGACGGGGTCGCTCTGAAACGAGATGACGCGCATCGCTACCCGCTGATCCAGCACCTCGGCGTAGGCCGCAACGGGACTTTGACAGCCCCCGCCCAAGCCGCGCAGAAAAGCGCGTTCGGCGGTAACGGCGTGAAACGTGGGGGCATCATTCAGCCCCGCGCACAATTTTTCCAGTTCCGCATCACCGGACCGAATCTCAATTCCAATAGCCCCCTGCCCTACGCACGGCAACATCACAGCGAGATCCAAAATGGTCGCCCGCAAGCCGTCTGGAACTGAATCGCCCAACAGCTTCCCTTCCGGAGTAATCCGGAAATTCAATCGTTCCAATCCCGCCAGCGCGAGAATGGTGGCGTCCGGCCCTTCCGCTTTGGCCACTTTGCCCAGGCGCGTGGCGACGTTGCCGCGAATCTCGGCAAGCTTCAAATCCGGGCGAGCCAGTGACAGTTGCGCGCGCCGGCGGGTGCTGCTGCTGGCCACCGTGGCGCCGAGGCGAAGAAAAACTAAATCAGTTGGCGCTGCTGTCGTCGGCTCCGCCGCCGCCGAGCTGGCGCGATAGATCATCACATCCCGCACGTCCGCCCGCGGTGGAGTTGCGCCCAACGCCAATCCGTCGGGCAATTCGGTGGGCAAATCTTTCAAACTGTGGATGGCCAGATCAGCCTCGCCATTCAACAACGCGACCTCCAGTTCCTTGGTGAATAATCCCTTGGGCAGGCTGGGATCGGTTTTGCTCAACGACGCGGTTTGTAATTTATCGCCCGTGGTCTTGATGACTTTTATCTCGAACGCCTGCGCGGGAAATCGCGCCCGGCATTGCGCAAGCACCAGGTGGGTCTGGGCCAGAGCGAGTGGGCTGCCGCGCGTGGCGAGTACGATGGGACGGGCCGCAATCATGTCAGGTGGAATAGCGCAATTCCGGGGCGTTGGTTTGCGACCCCTGTGGTCCGGCGGGAGCGTTCAGCAGCGCACCCGCTTTTTCGCGAATAATTGTTTCGCAACGCAGGACCTCTTCCTGGCGCTGCTCCAGGTAGTCGTTGGCGATGTGCTGCAGGTCGTCCACGTTGTAAAGGTAAACATTGTCCATTTGATCCACGAGCGGATCAATGTCGCGCGGCACGGCAATGTCAATCAACAGGAGCGGCCGATGACGGCGGCGTTTCATCAGCGGCTCGAGGCGGGCGCGATCGAGAATGAAATGCGGCGCGGACGTACTGCTGATCGCGATGTCCACATGCTCGAATTCTTCCACCCAGGCGTCGAACGGCACAGCGCGACCGCCCAACTCCGACGCCAGGGCCGAAGCGCGATCAAACGATCGGCCCGCGACAATGATGCCTTTCGCGCCGCGCGAGACCAACGCGCGCGCCGTTTTTTCGCTCGTGTCTCCGGCGCCAATCACCAGCACTTCGTGCGCGCGCAAATGGTTGAAAATTTTCTCCGCCAGTTCCACCGCCGCCGAGGCGACGGAAATGCTTCCACGCTGAATGTTCGTGGCGGTGCGGATATGTTTGGCGACATGAAAAGCGCGCTGAAAAACTTTGTTCAACCGCGCCCCGGTGCAGCCGCTTTGCAGGGCGAGATCGTAGGCTTTTTTGAGCTGCCCGAAAATTTCCGTTTCTCCGAGCACCATCGAATCCAATCCGCAAGCCACCTTGAACAGATGGTAAACGCTTTGCGGCTCGTGCAGCGTGTAAAATTCCTGGGGGGCCAATGGCGGTTGCGCCTGCGCGGCGCTGAGAAATTGGCTCAACTTGGCCGCGGCCTGGTCGGGGGCAATCGAAGTGACGGCGTAAAGCTCGACGCGATTACAGGTGGAAAGAATGACCCCTTCATCGGCCAGCCCGGCGGCGCGTAATTGCCGCAAGACTTCCGGGATGCGCGCGGGCGCAAAGGCAAACCGTTCCCGCAACTCAACGGACGACGTGCGATGGTTCAAGCCGGCGACGACAATACTCATGGTTGATGATGCAAAGCTGACAACAAATTCACGCCCCAAAAAGTCAGCACCAGAAAACCAAACGTGCCGATCAAACCGTAGGCGAAGCGACGCCCGGTGAACCGCGAACGCTTCCGCCCCACCAGCAAAACCGCGTAGATCAACCAGAGCACGGCTGACCACATGACTTTTGCGTCCTTCCAATAACTCAGGCCCTCCGGGCGCGGCAACAAGTCGCCCGTTGCCAGCCCGATCGTCAACAGGATAAAGCCCCCCAGCGTCACCCGGAAGGCCACGGTGTCCAATCGCTCAATCGGCGGGAACAGGGAAAACATTGCCTTCGCTTTTTCAAATTTCAGATTGCGATATTGCGTGAGAAACATCGCCCCCGTCGCGGCGCTCAAACCGAACGCGCCGTAAGCCAGCATGATGGTGGCGGCGTGCAAACTCTGCAGACCGCCGGCAAATTCCAATCGCTGACTCGGCGGAGGATCGAGTGAGGGCATCAAAGCGAAAACGCCCAGGCCAAACAACAGCGGCGCCGCGAAAGCCCCCAAATAGCGCAGCCGGGGTCTTGCGCCCAACAACAAGTAGGACAGCGTGGTGGCCCACATGAAGAAAACCGTGGCTTCGTAAAGATTATGCACCGGACATTGTTGCAGCGAAATGCCGCGCTTGAACATTCCGATGGTATGCAAACCAAAAGCGACCAGCAAAATGCGGTAGTTCACCCGGTCATCATTGCGAAAGCCTTTGCGCCATAAGAACACCGAATAAACCATGCTTACCCCATAAACCAGCACCGCCAATAAAAAGAAGTGCCGATCTGAGTTCGTGCCGGTAAACCAATCCACGCTCTCATAGTAAACGCCGCCATTTACGGAGCAAGAATCAAGTGGGCCGTCGCGCGGGACGCGGCAAAACGCGGCAAAACTTCCCCTTGCTGAAATGGCGCGAGTCGTTGAAGCTGTGCCTTCGAAACAGCGATTCAGATGTTTTCGATTGAAGCAATTCCGTGAGCGGCAAAACCATCAGCACATGAACGAACCCAGCGTCGGCAAGGAAAATTTGGGCGCCGTGCTGGGCGCCGTGCTGGGCGCTTTCGGAGGCCTGATCGCCATCGCCATCCCCTACGCCATCCTGACGCGTAATTTTCAAAATCTCTCCGTCGCCCGGAATTTCGGACTGATCAGTTTTGTCATTTGCACGCCCTTCGGCTGGTTCGCGGGAGGTTACCTGAGTCATCTGCTCAACAAAGTGTTGCCGCTTAAACCGGCCAACATCCTGGGCGGCATAATCGGCGGATTACTGCCGGTGACCGGAGTCGCGCTCTACGGCTGGTATCTCACCGCGCGCTGAGTTTTTTTCACGAATCACGGTCGCGACGAATTCAAATTTGTGTCCGGGCAAATTTTTGTTAGCCTTCGCGAGACATGACCTCTCGTTTGAAAGACAAATGGATTCTCATCACCGGCGCCTCCAGCGGTTTTGGCGCGGCGGCGGCACAAGCTTTTGCCGAGGCCGGGGCGCGACTGCTGCTCGGCGCGCGCCGAATCGAGCGTCTGGAACAAGTCGCCGCTGAAGCCCGGCACGCCGGCGCCGCCAGCGCGCACCACCATTTTTTGGATGTCAGCCAGGCCTCGAGCGTCGAGCAGTTTGCCGCGTGGGCCAAAGCCACCATTCAAGCGGCGGGCGATCCCCAAAATCTGCACGTGCTCATCAACAACGCCGGTGGCGCCTTGGGACTCGATAGCGTGGCGCGAGGTTTGGATGCCGATTGGGAAACGATGCTGCAGACCAATGTACTCGGGGTGCTGCGCATGACGCGAGCGATGTTGCCGCTGCTGCCGCATCACGCCGGCGCGAGCATTCTCAATATCGGTTCCTACGCCGGACACGCCGCGTATGAAGGCGGCTCGGCCTATTGCGCCGCCAAGGCGGGCGAGCTTCAACTTACCCGCGTGCTGCGCCTTGAATTGAACGGCACCGGCATCCGGGTCAGTTCCATTGATCCTGGTCTGGCGCTGACGGAATTTTCCCTGGTGCGATTCAAAGGTGACACCGCACGCGCGGATCAGGTCTATGCCGGAACGCAACCGTTGACCGCGGTGGATATTGCGGAAATCATGGTCTGGGTGGCGAGCCGCCCGCCGCACGTCAGCATTGACGAACTACTCGTCAAGCCCACCGATCAGGCCGCCACGCATAAAGTGTATCGGCGCGGCTGAACGCGATTCGTGTGACCACCGGCAATCGTCATTCGACCCCCTGCTTTTTAGCCCAGTCGTTCAACCCCTGCCCTTCGCTGATGTTCGAGATTCCCGCCTGACGCGCAATCGCCACGAAGCGTTTGGTCAAATCCGTTTTGGCTTCGCCAGACACCCGGTTGGTCGCAATTTTCACATACCACACCGGCAACCGCGCAACCTGCACCCGGAATTTGGTCTCGCCGTCACCAGCCAGTTGTTCGGCTTCGTCCAAACGTCGCTCGGCTTCGTCCATCAGTTCCGGCGCGAGGTAGGCGACTTTCGAGCCGTCGAAAATGTGAATGTGCCGACCCTGCTCGCGAACCGGACGATGGATCGTATCCAGGTAGGCTTGCAGTTTGGGCGCGGCGGCCCCGTAATAGGCGGCCAAAAATTCCTGGATATGTTTTTGCACGTCGGTCTCCGGATTCCAAAGCAACTTGGCCAGCACGTAGGCGCGCAACGGCTCCATTTCCCCGCCGCCCCCGCCGGAATAGTTGCCCTGCTCGAACAAACTCTTGACGTTGTGCTTCACGAAAAAACGGACGTTCGATTGCAGGCAATCAAAATTGGGAAACGGTTGCAGGTAATGGGCAAAATCCGTCGTGTAATCCCACACGTAGAGCAACGGCGAAATCGCGCCCCACGCGACAATGTCATCGCGAAACTTTTCATTCTCCTTCGCCGGACAGGCGTCCAGCGGATGCGCAAAGCAGCACTCGATTGAACACAAACGCACAATGACGTTTTTTCGCGGCCGGATCGTCTTGGGCGCCTGGCGCGTGTATTGGTAGGCCAGCGTATCAATCCGAATCTGCGGATAATCCGTTTCAATGGCCGCCGCGACCGCGTTGACAAACTTCAACAGCGAACCTGCGGGCGAACCCTCGGCGTCATCCACGGCCTTGCATTGTTCGCACTGGCAATTATTGAAAGTGTCGTTTTGCGACACACTGATGATGGTCGCCTCCGGATGCTCCTGAATCCACTGTCGGACGCGTTCGATGGAAATCCGCAGCACGTCCGGATTCGTCAGGCAGCGTTGGACGTAACCGCCCTTGCGTTCGCCATTGATCAGCGGGAAATACTCCGGGTGTTCCTTGTACAGGTCTTGCGGCACGAGTCCATCAAAACTGTGGACGAACGGATGATACACCGTGAACGCGCCGCCGTGCTTTTGCTTCAAACCATAATGCTGGCCATTGATGCGATGGCGCGCGGCAAAATCGGCGTTCCGCATGAACTGCCGCCAGAACACATCGCGATTCTCCAGTGCCGGAACGATTGTTTCATCAAGCTTCGGCAGGCGCACGCGACTCGCGGTCGGCACGACTTCCAACTCGGGCGTGAACCAGCGCACGCCGAGCTTTTCTTCCAGCAACGTGTAAACCCCGTTCAGCGTGCCGCGCGATTGTCCGCCCGCAATGATCAACTGCCCACCCGCTTCACGCAGCACGAAACCGTCCGGGCCGAGTTTGGTGAAATCAATTTTCGCGCGCGCTTTGCCGAGGTGCGCGTTATCCCCCAGCAAAATCTCGCGCGCCGTCGGCTTCTCGGCGTCGGAAACAATCGGCAGCTTCACTCCGCTCATCTTTTCCAGGTAACGCTGCAATTCCTCGGCGGCGTAACGCTCGGCAGGAATGGCCAGTTCTGGAATCACGATGCGATAATCACTTTTGCCTTTGTCCGCCAGCGTGAGCGCCGCTGGTGACGACCCGAGCATTGCCAGACCCAGCCAACTGAAACCCAAAATCCTGAGCAGTCGGGTGCGGCTGGAGGCTTGTTGCGTCGTTCGGCTTTGGCTTGATGCGTTATTCATGGTCAATCCTGTTGCTGCAAAATGTTGCGTCAGTTTGCGCTTTTAAGTGGACTTGACAAGCCAATCATAGCGCCGGGCTTGATAAAGAAACCTGCACTGGCGGCCCCTTGAACGGCCTCAGCGTGACCAACGGTTACGGTGCGCTGCTCCGCCGCACCAACCGATCCATCCTCAACGCGGCCTCTTCCATCCTGACGGAGCTGGGGAATTGTTTGCGTTCGGTTCTACAACGATGTCGCCCCTGACGGGGCTTGGCTATTTTCCGACCCTGGACGCTCCGTCTTCGTTGCGAAGTTTAGGTTGAATGTTTCGCTGGTTTGAGTTGAAATGGCCAAGAAGCAATCACGCATGAAGTTGTTGAACCAATACACCAGCCGCACCGTGCCGGGCTTTGTGAACGTGCTGGGTACGGCCACGAATACGACCACGGTGAGTCTGTGGAGCAAGGACAGCACGGCGCTGTTCACCCGACGACGCGCCAGGGGGATTGTTGGATGTGCAAAGAGGAACTTGTCGGCAAGAACATTTTCGGAATACTTCATCACCGCTTCATCGTTTGTAATGGAGATGCACGCGGATTCGAGAAGCGTAGCCGCTGGCTTTGGGGAGGCCCTGGTGGTGTCCGAAACGAATACGACCAGCCTGTTCACCACGATGTGAGATGTTACAAGCTGGAGTGCCTGAACAATGACTGTGCTGCGAGGATTTTTGATAAGGCAGTTTCCAGTGGCCAAGGGAAAAGTTACTGGCTTGGTTTTCGAGATTGCCAATCTTGGGCCAACAACGTTGAGCGGTCGATGTATAAATCATGCTCGTGTTGCCCCAAAAATCAAGCGCCGCTTCCGCTGGAAGCTGACTGGTTTTTCAGAAACCAAGCTCGATCCGCCGTCCGATACACCTAAATTGCCACAAGGAGATAATTATGACGATTCGGAATCTGATGAGTAGTCGTGTTTTCGTTCCAATGCTTTTACTTTGCACGACTGTTTCCTGTGTCTCTACACTGGATGCGATGAACCTTCCTATTCGCATCAAAGTGGTAAATGCGACAACGAAGCAGCCGATTACAAACGCTATCGTCAAACTTGAATGGCGCGTGGGTTTGGGCGGTTACTATTGGGGCAAACCCGTCTCAAAACCGACTGATGCATCTGGAACGGTGATTTTCGCTTCCAAAGATGTGCCGCCGATTTCATCGGATGGCTATTCACTTGGGAAAGAAATCAAAAAACTATCGATTAGCACACTCGTTGTGTCTGCCAAGGGGTGTAAGAAGAAGGTTTTGGCGTATCCTAAACCTAAAGAAATTGAATTGGTCGAGCTTTCTCCTGAATGAACCCAACCGGCTGTCCCGCCAAACGGTGATAAGGATTTAGCACCGCTCAGGCCGCGGTGGAATTGCTCGGCCACCCGAGATGGAACAACAGTGTCGCTGAACCGCTCGGCGGTTTGCCTGCGCCACAGCCCTGGACGCTGTGAAGTTTAGGTTGAATGGTTCGTTGGTTTGAGTTGAAATGGTCAAGAAGCAATCGCGCATGAAGTTATTGAACCCATACACCAGCCGCACCGTGCCGGGCTTTGTGAACGTGCTGGGCACGGCCACGAATACGGCCACGGTGAGTTTGTGGAGCCAGGACAATCTCGCGCTCTACACGCCGACGACGCGCAAGGGGGATTATTTCCGGGGGGAAATGTTGTTCAACAACAACACGGGCGCGCTGTGGTTGACCATCACCAACGTGGCCGTCCTGAGCAACTACACCGGGGCGGACATTGTGACCAACATCGCGGGCAATTTGTTGTTGGCAAAGAATCCCGAGGCGTTCACCTATGACGCCGATGGCAACTTAACCAGTGACAGCTTGTGGACGAATGTGTGGAATGGGGAGAACCGGCGGATAGTGATTGAACGTAGAAGCGACGCCCCGTCGCTCTCCAAAGTGAAAGAGGCTTGGACGCTTCTGGCCGATGGAAGATGGATTGAGCGCATCGTCTCCACGAACAACGGGATGAGTTACTATCCCTCCCAAACTAACCGTTACGTGTGGGACAATCAGGTGTTGCTGGCGGTGCTGGATCATACGAACGGCGTGGTGGTGAGTTTCCTGCGTGGTCTTGATCTGAGCGGAACAATTCAAGGAGCTGGTGGGGTGGGTGGAGTGTTGGCGGTGAAAGCGGGAACGTCCGCCCAGTGTGGCAACATGACGAACACGACGCATTTCACCTGCTACGATGGGAACGGGAACGTGATGGCGCTGGTGAACGCGGCAACGGGTGCAGAGAGTGCGTGCTACGCTTATGGCCCATTTGCCGAGCCGCTCCAACGGACAGGCCCGATGGCAAAATTGAACCCTATCCGATTTAGCACCCAGTATCACGATGATTACACAGAGGATGATAAATACCTGTTCCGGGATTTGAATGATGGCAGGTGGCCAAGTAGAGATCCGATGGAGGAGTGGGGTGGCGTAAACCTGTATGGCTTCGTTAGGAACAATCCTGTTTCCCTTGTGGACTTGCTTGGGTTGCGGGACATCACGGCTGAAGAGCAGAAAGTCTTGGACGAACTGCAAAAGTTTGCTGACAGCGTGGCGGGCAACAAATTTGCCAATACCTACGGAAACGGGGAGTATGCGAAGGCGATTGAGGCTGTCATTGGCGACATCAAGGCTTTGATAGCTTCCATCAAGGGGGAGGAAGATCCTGCCACTTTGGCCATGGGGCTGAGGGCTCTGACCTTGTGGGCGGACAAGAACACCGCACTCTCCTACGACAAGACTGACGCTGGAGTCAGCACATGCAATATCTTTGTCGCTGACGTAATTGGAGACGCTGGATTTGAGACCAAACTGATTCGGCGACCGAGTCGGCTTTGGCTCGATTTTCGCATTCCAGGAACTACCGAGTGGCATCAGGATAAGACGCTCGGAGCGTTCAAGGTGACGTGGAGAGTCAAAGTCGAAGACCGCAAAGGAGGCGGGGCGACCGGAGGAAGCAAGAAGGGCAAGACCGTATTGAAAGTCCAACTTGACCAACCAATCAAGGGCAAGGGTGGAGGGCGGTTCGTTAATCTTCACGGCATTCCGGGAAGTGGAACAGTGCCGCCAGATCTTGGGCACATCATCTCCTATCCAGGGCATATCGGCATCTACTTGGGCCGTGGGCTATACGTGAGTTCAACGACTGACGACCCAACTGGTATTCAGGGAAGGGGGGCTGGTATCAACCTGAAGTTCATCAATAACAATGAAAACCAGCTATACAGGTCACCTGAATGAAGAGGTTCTGGGCAATCGGATTGATCGCTGTTGTTGGTGTGCTAGGCGTTGCTCTTATGGCAGACCTTAATCTGTTTGCTCGCCTGCAGTTCTCTGCCTGGCCAAGGAGCAAGACAGCGCACCTGATGGGAAAGTGGAACGAATATGTTTGGAGCGTTGCACGCATCGGGACTCCTATGGAGAACATCCGGAGCAGATTTGGTTCTCCGCACAACACGGACAGCACAAATGTTTGGCTCTGGGTGCGAGATTATGAGCGGATTGTTGTGCAGTCAGGATTTACGAACTGGAGTCAAATGGCGACCCAAGGTGGAGATGGATATTTCATCATCGCCAAGGACAACCACGTTGCTTCGCCTCCCCTCCCGCTGAGTGGATCAGATGTCGAGAGTCTTTTCCAACGGATGATCGTTGGTGGCGAGCCCTTCCCCGGTAAGGCTGGCGCGAAGGAAAAGCAATGACCCAACCGGCTGTCCCGCCAAACGGTGAAAGGAATCTGGCTCGCCTCAGGCCGGCTCGATAGCAGGTCCGCCACCCGCGCCTGCCGCACAGCCCTGGACGCTGTGAAGTTTAGGTTGAATGGTTCGTTGGTTTGAGTTGAAATGGCCAAGAAGCAATCGCGTATGGAGTTATTGAACCAATACACCAGCCGCACCGTGCCGGGCTTTGTGAACGTGCTGGGCACGGCCACGGTGAGCCTGTGGAGCCGGGACATGTACAACATCGGGCAGCGCATGGCCCAAGGCGGGGCTACCGACATTTGCTCGTTCATCAACTCCATTCCAGCTCGAAAACTTTCCACCTGCAAGCCAAGCCCCGTGACGTACGATTTCGCGACCGATCCGTTGCGGTCTCCGTTCGCTAGGCCGGATTTTCCAGTCAGACTGGAACTGTTGCACTTGTGTCTTGCTCAAGACAAGCACCGTAACCGCAAACCCGTAATTAGGAGTGCATCCCTTATGAGAGCAATTGTTTGCGCTGCAATGTTCCTGAGTGTGGCCGCGTTCGCTGTTTCTGCTGAAGTTTTCATGCAAAGCACCTTCACTGTCGCGGGCACAAACTATGTGTCCACCGTTTCGGATGCGGACCTCAAAAAGTCTCCGGCTTGGCTTGAGGCGGATGAACATCCTGCATTATCACCTCGACGTGCAATGCAGGCGGCTCAAGCTGCCGTCACAAACTTGTTCAAAGGCGTCACCACGATTGTCGATTCCGTTTCCCTGCACCCGGTTGGCAGGGAGAACAAATGGGTTTATCAGGTTCAGTTCACAACGATTCCTCCAGGCGGCTTGGACGGCGACTCTACACCGATAAAATTGTTTGTCCTCATGAGCGGTGAAGTCGTTCTGCCAAAACCAGAGATGGCCAAGCGGACTGCTGGACGTGTTAATTCGCCTGCCAAGAATCGTTGAAACCCGCCCGGTGTCCCGCACAAATGGAGCGAGCGATCCCTCGCGCGTTGCCGCCCGCCTGAATCGCGCGTCGCCCCGCGCCAGTTGCGGATTTTGATTCAATCCGACGACTTGGGTTATTTCTTCACGAAGAGCGCGAGCGAGGCGGTGTAGCCGTGAAGGAAATTGGTCGGCCCGACGGGGCCGATCTCGCCGTTGCAGAAAAAGCCCGCCAGGCCGATGTCGCCAAATTCTTTTTGCGCCAGGCGCGCGTCGTGACCGGAGGTGCCGAATAGATGTTTGCCGCGGCCATTGCAGCAACACAGGCAGCCGCCATAGACCGTCGCGCCATTCAAGTCCGCGCGCGTTTGAGCCAGCAGTTCGCTGAGATCCTCGGTTGCCGCCGCCGCATCGCGCCGCTGAAACTGCATCGTCTGCCCCGCTCGCGGCAGGGCGCCCACGGCCAGGATGCCGGTCTGGGGATCGCCTCCCAGCAGATTCCGCACAAGGAAATCACCCCGTTGAAAATTTTCCCGATACTCATTCATCACCAGTCCAATGAAGAGGTTGCCGCGCACTTTTTTTTGCTCTTCCACCGGCATCTCGCTCACGGTGTCGGACAAAACTTCGTAAGCGGGACGGTTGCCGATGCGATGGATGAGATTTTGTTCCACGCGGGTCAGCGTCCAGGTGTCGCCGATGGGCGTGCAACCTTGAGAAATGACGCCGGCCAGCCTCACGTCGCCACCCACGGAAATCGCCACGCCGCCTTCCTCGTACACCGCGCCGTTCAAATACACCTGCGTGGTTTGATCCGCGAAAATGCCGCTGGCCAGTCCGCCATAAACGGGACGGCGCGGATAGTTTTCGTTCCAGGAGCGCAACCACGCTTCGGCATCGAGATGAAACGGATCAATAAAGGCCAGCCAACCGTTGGTTTGATGCGGCGCCACTTGGGTGTGTTCGGGCCAGAAGCTCGAACCAGCCGCCAGTTCGATCTGGGTCTGGTCGAAGTACGTGCCGGTAAGTTTTGCGCCGGGCAACGCGTAGAGCGCCAACACCAATCCGGCGTGATCCTCGAACTCTTCGCCGCTGGATACCAACGACGTGCTGGAACAGCCGGCGAGCAACGGGATGCGCGCGTGAACGCGCAAAATTTCCAGGACTTCCGCCGCATACGGAAAGAAGCGCGGCGTCATGAACACAAGTCCCAGCGAAACTTGCGGGGCCGTTAATTGGGTCCGCAGATTCTCGGCCCAACGTTGCAGGCCCGCTTCATCAAAATCGGCGGGCCAATGGGCGCTCACTGAGTACTCGTTGCTCACGAAGTCATTCTAGCAGTTCGGGCTGACTTGCCAACTTTCCATTGTGGATTCACGGCCTCCCAACTGGCGGCGGTTCGGGCGGACAGTCGGGTGAGCCAATGCGCGGCGCGACGTTGGGCGGCGGCGGCAGGGGTCAGTTCCACCAGAGCGTGAGTCCGGGTGAACAACTTCCCGAGCGCTCGCGAATCGTGAAGGACGCCCGCCAAACCAATCACCGGCAGGTTTTTCCGTCGCGCCAGTAACGCGACCTGGCCCGCTCCCTTGCCCATCAGTGTGGAGCGATCCATCGCGCCTTCGGCGGTAATCACCAGATCCGCTTTCAGCAGTTTCCGCAGCAAACCAGTTTCACGCGCCAGCAGATCGAAACCGGGAACGAGTTGCGCGCGGGCAAAAGTGGCCAACCCGAATCCCAATCCGCCGGCGGCGCCCGCGCCCGGTTGCGCGGCAAAATCCGAGGCGAACTGCCGCGTCATAACTTGAGCCAAGCGGCGTAAAGCGCGTTCCGCAGGGGCAAAGTCTTTCGTGAGCAGACCTTTTTGCGGGCCGTAGATGCGCGTGGCACCGTGGCGACCAAGCAACGGATTATTGACATCCACCGCGACGATAAGTTGCCCGTGGGTTCTGCCGCCAGATGGTGGTTGAACGGTCTTTAATCCGATCAATTTCGGCCACGACTGAATTTCAACCTTCGCAGGGTCGAAGAATTTCCAACCCAAGGCGCGGGCCAGACCAAATCCACCGTCGTTGGTGGCGCTGCCGCCGATGCCCAGAATGATCTGGCGCGCTCCGTGTTGTTGAGCGGTTTGGATGGCAGCGCCGAGACCGTAAGTATCCAATTGAAACGGGTGAAACTGTTGCGACGGCAGCATGGCCAGTCCGATGATGTTGGCGGATTCGATGATCGCCGTGCGGGTTTGCGACTGCCACCACCAGGTGGCGGTGACGCGTTGATGCGCGGCATTCAGCGTGCTCAAGCGGCGCGGCTTCGCGTGCAACGCGGCACTCATCACGGCGCCGAATCCGTCTCCGCCATCGCTGATGGGGTGCAACGTGAGTTGATCTTGCGGGCGGATTTTTTGCCAGCCCCTGGCGATGGCGTGGGCCGCGGCGGCGGCGGTGAGTGTGCCTTTGAATTTATCCGGAGCAATGAGAACGCGCATGATGGACGAGGACGGGTTTACTGGCGGGGGTGGAATTTCCGATGAATATCGCGCAGCCGGTTGCTGGTGACGTGGGTGTAAACTTCCGTGGTGCTGATGTTGGCGTGACCGAGCAATTCCTGGATCACGCGCAGATCGGCGCCGTGTTCCAGCAAGTGCGTGGCGAAACTGTGTCGCAACATGTGCGGCGTGATATTGCGAGCGATGCCGGCGCGTCGGACGCGGGCTTTGATGCGTTGCCACATGGTGATGGGCGCAAAGGCGGAACCGCGATTGGTGAGAAACACGTTCGCGGATGAACGCGGACGCACCAGTTGGGGCCGACCGGCCTCGAGGTAGCGCGTCAACGCGGCAACCGCCTTCGTGCCGATGGGGACGACCCGCTCCTTGTTGCCCTTGCCGATGACGTGAATGAAACCCGCTTCCAGGTGTAATTGTTCCAGGCGCAGTGCGCACAATTCGGCGCGGCGCAAACCGGAAGCGTAGGCCAGCTCCATGATGGCCGCATCGCATAAACTGCGCGGCGTGACCGTTGGTTCGGGTTGCAGGAGCGCTTCGATTTCGGCGTTGGACAGGGATTTGGGCAAACGCTTCCAACGGCGGGGCAGCGACAGGTGTTCGGCGATATTGCGCGGCAGCAATTTTTCCTCCTCGGCGTACCGATAAAACGCGCGCAACGCGGCGATTTCCAGATACACGCTTTCGCTGCTGAGCCGGCGCGCGGAGTCCTCAGCTTCATGCGCCAGGGGGCGTTCGCGTTCTTGTTGCAGGTAACGCGTGAAATGTTTCAGCTCAATCTGCTTCCAGTCGGTAAGCCCTTGTTGTTCCGCCCAGGCCGCGAAGTGGCGCAGCATCCCGGCGTAGGTGCGTTGGGTGTGCAAAGCCTGGCCGCGCTCGTGCCGCAGGTACTGCAGGAAATCCTCAATTAACGCCTGCATGGGCCACCGGTTTGTTCAGCTTCCAGTAGAACATCAGCACCTGGACGTCACGCGGACTGTTCCGGCGCAGCACCGCGTAATACTGCCGGTGGATGCCATCAATCTCGGCGTCAATTTCCACCTGGAAGGTGAGGCTGCGAACCGTGAAACGATTTTGAATCATGCCGACCACCATTTGATTCAAACCAGCGCAAAGCAACCCTTCGCCGGGATTGCGAAACGGCGTGGGGAAACCGAGGTCCTGACCGGAACGACACCAGATGATTTGTTGCGCCACGTTTTCGTCTATGAACGGCACCAGTTGCAACACTTCGGCGGAGGCAGTGTTGATGTTGATCAGGCCGGAGGAAAGCGGCGTGAACAATTGACGCAAGGTCGCGCGTTGCACGGGAGGCGCGGCAAAGCCGACTTGATCGCGAAACTCGGGCGGCGGCGGTGGCGGGGCGGATTCCAATCCATACATCTCGGGCGTGATGCCGCGGATCAACAGCAACTCGGAGAGGTCGTCAATCCAGCCATCCTTGGCGCGATACGGCGGGACGAGACTTTCGTAATAATCCGATTCCGTGCCGTTAACGTGCGGATTTTGGTCGGGATCAATCCAGTCCTGAATGGCGGCGACGGTCGCCCCCGCATCACCATCATCCACACCGATCAGGCGCATCGCTTGTTCAAGCAAGGCCGGATCGGCGGTGTTGATGTTGGCGTAGCGTTCGAGGTCAATCATCTTCCACGTAAACCGCCCGTAACCCAGGTCCACGGTGCGTTGCACAAAGTCCAACACGCTGTTGGAACAGGCGCTCATGGTGCCGCCCGCCCAGATCTGGGTTTCCGCGTCGAACGGTTCTTCGGGACAATTGGCGCTCGCCACCAGCACCGCTTTGCAATAATCCACCGCCGATTGCGCCAGCGGATAAAAATCCGCCTCGGCTTTGGCATTACGCGCCAACCGCGTTTCGACCTTCATCGAATACGCGAATCCCGCCGCCAAAATCGAAAGCACCGTGATGCAGATCATCACGATGATCAGCGCGATTCCCGCTTGTCGGTGGTGCAGAGATGGCTTCACGTTTTACTGACCGATTAATGGCCCCGATGGGTTTGGCACCAATGGTTGGCCGGATTGACCGGGCTGCCCCTGACCGGGCGTTCCATTCGGCGGAGTAACCTGCCCGCCTCCCATTGGCGGACGATTGCCGGCCTGAGCGGCGGTGGGCACCATGGACGAGGGTAGCGCGGCAAGGTCCACCAGGACCTCTTTGACGCCGGGTTGATTGGGGTGGTTCGGACTGCGTCGCTCGAATTCGAGCGAAATCTTGATCATGCGCGGCAGCTCGTTGGTGCGAACCCATTCATCCACCCAATCCTGCTGGCGCAAATCGTAAAATTCCAAGGCCATCTTGTTGACGTCCTGGGCCAGGATAAACGGGAACTCTTCCTCGTCGGAATCCATATCCTTGAGCAAGGGCGTCTGGCGTAAAACCAGGTGCCGGCGGGAATCCCGCCCCGACTCCACGGAAAACGTGACGCGCCGCACGTCGAAGCCTTCAAACGCCACCCGGCTGCTGCGGGGAAACATCTCCGGCAGACGCGAGACAAAGCTCAGGAAGCCGTTGTCCGAGTTATCCGCCACAAACGCGTAATTGCGCTGATCCGCCTGGAACGACATCACTCCGTTCAACGCCTCCTTGAGGGTGCGCATGGCCATGCGCTCGCGTTGAATCTGGATGGCGGCATCCTGACCGGTCTTGGCTGATTTGATGATCAACGTCCAGGTGGCGTAAATGGCCAGGATAACCATGCCGAAAATCGCAAAGGCCACGAGAATTTCGATCAGCGTGAACGCGGCGCAACGGCGCGCACGCGGACGAAAATGAGGGCGATGGATTCTCACGGACGAAAACCTCCTGCGCCCACGCTGGTGCGGCTTTGCGTGTTTGGATCCCAATAAAATGTCGTCACCTCGGATTCCACCTGATGCGTGCGCCGGTTGAAAACGCGGTAGGTGACATCCCAAAGGCCGTTGGTCATGTTCGGGTCCGGCTCGGTTAGAATGGAATACTCGTAATCCGGATATTCCCGGCCCAGATCATCGGAGATATCGCTCAGGCTGCCGGAGAATTCGCCCTCGGTCACGCGATTGGTCATGGACGTGTACCAGGCGTGAATCAAGGCGACCCCCGGAGTTTTCTTGGTTTGAAAAGCGCGCGCGTTTTGCAACAACTGCGTGGTTAAGCCAAGAATCGCAAACGTACACATGAAGAAAATCGCCAGCGCGATCATTACTTCCAGCAGCGAAAACGCGCGTTCGCGCCGTCGGCGTTGGGTGGGTATCAGTCGCCTGGAGTTCATCGCAAATCCCCCTGGAATAGAACTCCCGTGGTTGGTTCCAAATTCAGCTTCCGAAACTCCTGGTTGGAGCGGAAGACCACCGTCATTTCATCACAGGTGCCGTTCGGATAAAAGCGCACGCGCGTCCACTCGGAGTCCTTGTACTCGGACAAATTGACATCGAGCATTTCCAGGGTGATGTCAGCGGGGATGATGCCGGTGGTACCCGTGCCGGGCGCGGTTTCCGGCGCGACGGGCGCGGCTCCGCTCAAACTCTCCGGGCTGGCGGTGGTGGTGCCGCCGCTGATTCCGTAACGACGCAACGGCGGATAGAACACCACGCTGACTTCCTTGCCGGAGAAAATCGCCTGCGCGCGGGCATTGGCACACACTTCCTTCAAATCGCTAACCGCGCGGCGCATGCCTTCCTTTTTGGCCAGTTGATAAATGCTCGGAACCGCGGTGGCGGCGATGAGTGCCATCAAGCCCACCACGAGCATGATTTCAATCAGGGTAAAAGCGCGACGGCGCGGCGAACGAGCCGGGAAGCGGTGCGGTTGGACGCGCGGCAGCTTCATCGTCCTCCCATTGCGCCTCCGACGTTGGAGATCATGGAGAACATGGCCGACAACACTCCGAGCAGCAGAAAACCGACGCCGCCCGCCATGACGACGATCAGCACCGGCTCGATCATGTTGGTCATCACGCGCAACGCCGTGTTCAGTTCGTTTTCGTAAGTGTCCGCCACGTTTTTCAACGCGCCGGGCACATCGCCGGTTTCCTCGCCGATGCGCACCAAATCCACCATGAGTTGCGGAAAAATTTTGCTGGCGGCAAGCGGTTGCGCGAGGGTTTTGCCGTCCGTGACCGCTTCCCGCGTTTTGGCGGTGGCTTCTTTGATCACGCGGTTGGGCAGCACTTGCTCGGTGATTTTCAACGCGGTCAACACCGGCACGCCGTTTTCCAACAGGGTCGAGAGCGTCCGCGCGAACTGCCCGTAGAGATTCAGCCGCATCACCTTGCCGAACACGGGCACTTTCATCTTCCACGCGTCAATTTTGAATTTGCCCTCGGTCGTGGCCTTGAACCGACTGAACAACACCCAGAACAAAATGATCAACATCACCAGCAGCCACCAATAGCCGGTGAACAGATTGCTGATGCTGATGAGCAATTGGGTCATCATCGGCAGTTGCATTTCCATGTTGCCAAACAGGGTCATAAACTTCGGCAGCATGTAGGTCATGAAGAAAATCACGATGCCGATGCCCACGACGGCGACAAACGCCGGATAGATCAACGCCGAGGTGAATTTGGATTGCACGGCGGCGAATTTTTCAAAGTGATCCGCCATGCGCCGCAGCACAGTCACCAACGCGCCCGATTGTTCGCCCGCTTTCACCATGTTGATGTATAGATCGGTGAAGATCAGCGGCTGCTTCGCCATGGCGTCGGATAAACTGCGCCCTTCCATCACTTCCTGGCGCAGGTCGCGACTGACTTCCTTGGGAATGCCCTTGGTCTCCAGGTGCATCATGCTGTTCAACGCCGCCGTCAACGGCATGCCCGCTTGCAACAAATTGGCCAGTTGTTGGGTGAAAGTGGCAATCTCCTGCAGCTTGGGTTTGCGCTTGCGATGCAGAGCCGCTTGAAATGACGACGGCAGCAGACTGGAGAAACCCCGGCCGGCGCCGGCGGGCTTGACCGCTTTGACCGAGCTGCTTTTGGCCGCGTCCACAGTGACGGGGAACAAGCCCAGCCGATCAATCGCTCCCAACGCCGCCGCGCGATCCGCCACGTCCAGCGTCCCTTGCACCACTTCACCCGAACGGCGTCGCGCTTTGTAGGTAAATTGCGCCATAAGTTATCGTGTTAAAACCACTGCTCCGCAAAAGTTGTCGTTTTTGATTCACCCACCGTACTTCGCGCCCGCCAGCGTCGGCGAGTGACTGGCTTCATTCAAACTGCCCCGACGATAGCCTTGCAAGTCCAACGTGACGTGCGCGTAACCAATTTGCTTCAGTTCCTGGGCGATGCGCGCGGCCACACCGGGGGCAAAAAACTTGTCCAGTTCCGATACGCCCACCTCAATTCGCGCCAACGCCTGCTTGCGATTCAACTCGTGATGACGCACGCGCAGGTCGTAAAAACCCAGGTCGTGCAACACGTTTTCACCCGCCTCGATCATGCGCAACTTCTCCACGGAAACCGCTTCGCCATACGGAATCCGCGAACTCAAACACGCCATCTGCGGCTTATCGGCGGTCGGCAAACCCATTTGCGCCGATAACTCCCGGATTTCTGCTTTCACCAATCCCGCTTCCTTCAACGGCGCATGGACCTGAAACTCCGCCGCCGCCTTGGCGCCCGGACGAAAATCGCCCAGGTCGCTGGCGTTTTCCCCGTAACACAACACGGCAAAGTGTTCTGCTCGCGCCAGTGGAACGAGTTCCGTGAACAACTCGTGTTTGCAGAAATAGCAACGGTTGATCGGGTTCGCCAGATAATTGGGATCCTCCAATTCCGTCGTGCGGATGACCCGGATGGGAAAACCGAATTGTTTGCCCAGTTCCAGGGCGTCATGGCGCTCGCGCCGTGGCAGGCTGGCGGAATCCGCCAGCACGGCCAATGACCGGTCGCCCAGGACCTGGTGCGCGATGAGCGCGAGAAAGGCGGAATCCACCCCGCCGGAATAGGCGATGAGACACGAACCGTAGGAACGCAGAATCGCGCGCAGTTGCTCCAATTTATCCGCCAACATGTATAAACATTGGCAGTCAATTAGAAATTTGTCGAGTCTCGCACCGGACGGATTTGCGGGCGTTATCCGACCGGCGGAGCGACGGCGACATTGCCGGAGCGGATTCGTTGGCTTCCGGCGCGACGGATTAGATCGAAGCCTTGGGCGCTTCGCGTTCGGTTTCGGATTTAAGCTCAAAGAAGTCGCGGACTTTGAATCTGAAAACTTTCGCAAAAAGATTGGTCGGAAAGCGCTGCACCCGATTGTTGTAGGTGAGCACGGTGTTGTTGTAAGCCTCGCGCTTGCCCGCCAGAATGTTCTCGGTTTCGGTCAAATTATGCTGGAGCGCGATGAAGTTTTGGTTGGCCTTCAACTCGGGATAGGATTCCACCACCGCGTAAAGTGATTTCATCGTGGACGCCAGTGCGTTCTCAGCGTCAGAACGTTCAGCCATGGTCGTCGCACCGGCGGCGCGCGAACGGGCTTTGGCCACTTCCTCCAGCGTGCCGCGCTCGTGTTTGGCGTACCCTTTGACAATCTCGACGTAGTTGGAGATGAGGTCGTGCCGCCGCTTCAACTGAACGTCAATCTGCGCCCAGGCGTTTTGAACGGTGTTGCGCAGGGTGACCAGATCGTTGTAGGTGGCAACTGGCGACAGGAAAACGCGCAGCACCTTGCGAAAGACAAACAACAAGATCAGCACCAGGACGATTCCGGGAATGATCATCTTGGGGGCGACGGAACCGCTCCGATACGGCATCGAATTCACTGGCGGGCGGTACGGCGCCGGTTGTGATCGCGAGCCGGAAGCGACTGTGGCGACGGCCCCGGTCGCGACGGCGCGCGCCGGTTCCGAAATGGGGGCCACCGTGGTTTGGGCGCGAAGCGCGGCGTATTCCTCCCGCGCGGCCTTATCCCAGTCGCTCATTTTTTCGCGTAGGCCCTGACTGACCAGATTCTCGACGCGTTGATTGAAATCCCGGGCCGATGGAGCCATCGCTCCAGTCACGGCGTATCTGGCCTTGATGGTGTCGAGCTCGGTTTTGAGCGGAGCGCTGGCCTGATTTTCTTGGGCGGTCGTGAGGGCGCTGGCCAGTCGCCGGCGTTCATTATGTTTGATGACCAGCGTCAGATCGGCCGCGCGATGCGCGTCCACACCGACCGCACTGGTTGTATCCGCGAGCCGTTCCTGCAGATCGCGTTCTTGAATCAGTGGCGCGGCCAACGCTTGGAAGCGTTTATTGAAACTGTTGACCCAGGCGCCGCCGTAGCCGCTGTACTTGTCCTGGAACGCTTTGATTTTGGCCGTGTCGTCCGCGTCAGCCAGGGCAAACTCCTGGGCGGACAATTTCCCGCTGTCCAGTTGCCGTTGCCGAAAAGTGCGGTCGGTTTGGATTTTGGCGGCGACTTGCGCGTCCGCTTCCAATTCCTGATTGCGTTGGGCGGTCAGGGAACGCGCCTCTTCCTTGAGTTGCTGCGCTTCGGCCGCCCATTTCTGCTGCAACGGCGGAAAGGTAATCGCGTACTGATTTTCAATTTGTCGGGAGACGTATTGTTTCTCGTCCTTGGAAAGTTTGTTATAGCGTTGCTTGAAATCCCGATCCTCCTGCTGCCAGGTCCGGGTTCTCTGTTGTTGCTCGTCGGGCGCGAGTTGCGCCGTACGCTTCAGGTGGTTGAGCAACTGTTGTTCGATCCGCAGTTTGACGCCTTCCTCCGCCAGGGTGTCGAGCGATTGCGCCTGGATCGAAGTGAAGCTCCCGCCCATCACCAGGAGCAGAAGCATTGGAAAGATCAGTGACAGAAACTTACGGGAGATGGGTGATTTCATCGGCGTGCTGGTTCGAGGGTGGGAATTAAGTTGGCTGACGTGGGAGACCGCTGCGCGGCGGCGGCGGGAGCGCGGTCGCGATAATCCGGCACACACTACAAATGTTGAGTCCCGATTTCATCTGAGCGAACGCGCCCATTAACCCAGAACCAGCCACTGCGGTCAAGCTGCGGATTCGCGGATTTTGTGGGTGGTGAGGTTCACGGATTGACGGATTGGATTTGACGCCGCTGGATAAAAAAAATACAACTAAAGCCGTCGGAATTGCCTGTATGAAAAAGATCGAAGCCATTATCAAACCGTTCAAACTGACCGAGGTTAAAGACGCCCTGTCGGAAATCGGCATCACCGGCATGACAGTTATTGAAGTCAAGGGCTTTGGTCGTCAGAAGGGACACACGGAAATTTATCGCGGTAGTGAATACACCGTGGACTTTCTGCCCAAAATCAAATTGGAAATCGTGCTGCCCGACAATCAGGTGAACCAGGCCATCGAGGTCATCACCAAGACCGCACACACCGGCAAGATTGGCGACGGAAAAATCTTTGTGCTCCCGTTGGAAACCGCCATTCGCATCCGCACGGATGAAAAGGGCGATGCCGCCGTGTGATGGGAAGGGGCTTAACGTCCCCGTTGGTCAGCCCCAATCGCCCGACCTCCTTATTCCTTTCGCGTTGCGGTCAGTTTCTGGCCGGCCGTGTTGCGTTTCGTGAACTTCTGCGCGGTCATCGAGATGATTTCCTCCTTGCGTTCAACGTCTGTTTGCAGTGAGGCGGTATTCGTCTGAATCGTGCTGCGACTGCCAGTATCCATCCGCCAATTGCCAACCGAGTTGGTTAGTGTGCTGATGAGGTAGCCCCGCTCAATGCGCCAGATTCCGACCCCGCCAATTTGTTTTCGGACTGGGTATGTATTTAATACAGGCACCAGGAGTCCATCGCATTCAACAAATGCCATTGTGTTGGGGGGATATACCGGAGCTGTTTCGCTGACTTCACCCTTCATCACAAAAGTGCCGTCAGGGCGATATTCAGTCACAGTAACCATCGTTTGGGTGGACTGAACTGCCGTGGCATTGGTGTAAGCAAAGTTCCAAGTGCCGACCAGCTTCTGCGTGAATTCCGCATCCCCCGCACTGAGCATGAGGCTGAAAGAACAACCGACAACAAGTAACAGCATCAGTTTTTTCATGGTCGTTTCTCGGCGCCGCGATGATGCTCTACAGATTAGCAGACCGCTCTTTTCAATCGCTCACGTCGTTTTCAAAGCGACCTTATTCCCCGCCGTCAATTTCGTCAACTTCCGAGGTTGAACGGGGTGTGATTGGAAGTGACGGTCAATTGAGGCCGAGTTTTGGCGTGGACCAGTAGCGCGACCAGAGTTGGTTGGCGCGGGCCACGCGTAGGCCTAGCATGGCTTCGGCGTTGGTTTCCTTCCACCAACTGCCCGCCAGTTTGAGCCGTTGTTGAATCACATGCCGATGGCCGCTTTCAATCTCGCCGGAGCCGATCTCCAGTCCCGCCGTCCGTGCGCCCGCATAGTCCAGATGTGCCCGCCGTTCGCTCAAGTAGCGGTACGCCGCCCGCACGGGCGCGTCGGTCTGAGTTTCGGTTTCCAGGTGCGGCGCGAGGGCCCGCAGCACGGCCGGCACCTTGTTTTCCAGCAACCGGCCTTGTTGGCGGTACCGCCAGCGTTCGGGATTTTTGGGGTGAATCACCGTCGCGGCCGCCGCGAGGTATTCGCTCACGTGGTAGAAGTCCAACAAGTAATCGCCTTGCGCACCAAACTGTTCCTGAAACTGGGTGAGAATCCAGGCCGCCCCGTCGCCCACCCCATGGACGTGCGTGCGTGGGCCCAGGCCGGCGGCTTGGGCCGTGGCCCGCCACCTCGCGCCGGCCAGCGTCACGCTGCCCAAGGTGGCGCCGTAGCAGGGCGTGGCCGAGTCTTTGGGCCGAGCCAGACACAGGCGCGCTTCCCGCCAGAGGCGTTGTTTGCCGTAGCGAGGATTTTCGCCGTGCAGGGGCGGCCTCACGATGGGAATGAGGCTGCCGTCCAGTTGCGTGACCAGCGTGCGGGCCGCGCGTTTGGGCGGCGTGACTTCCAAGGCGCTGATCTGCGCCCCGTGCGCCAAGGTGTGCTGGCGCACCGCCGTGGCCGTCACGTCCAACCCGTAGTGTTCGCGCACGCGTTGAGCGGCGCGGGCGAAACTTTCCTCGGCCCCGAAATCCACCAGCGCCCGTTGCAAGCGGCGCGAACGGCCGCGCGGCCTCACCTCCGCCCGTTCACAAAAGGCTCGCAGCAACCGGCCGCGCCGGCCCAGCCGCCATTGCGTCTCCTGGACTTCTACCCAGCCAAAGGTCGTCTGCCATCTCAGCGTTTTTTTTTACCGTAGTGAATGGCATCCGGATGGCGCTGGGGTACCTGGGCCTGGGTGTGGGCCTCGGCTTCGCGGGCCCACTGGCCCAAAAGCTCCTGAGCCAATTGGCGCACCTGCGCGCTCACGCGCGCTTCGGCTTCATCGGCGGTGCAGTCGTCGGTGACGGATTGGTCGAGCGTATCGGCCAGTTCGTGCAGCCGTGCCAGCACGTCGGGCCGATGCGCCAACCGCTCTTCCAGGGATCGGCGGGAAGGGGAAACGTTTTTGGATTTCGGTCGTTCATCGTTCATGAACCACTTCAAATATACAAAATCGTTCCAAGGCGCCAGGGCTAAATCACTTACAAAAAATTAGCCTTTGACCGTCACTTCCAATCACACCCGGTTGAACGTTACCCCAATTCCGTTTCACATTTTAGGGCATTTTAAGTATTCCTATAGCCGCCGACATGGCGCAGCGGCCTTCCAACCTCAGGCCAAGCGTTGGGGTCAAACGGGCGACCGCCCTTGGTTCGGAACGAGCACCGGCGCGACCGCGTCTTGGACTGCGGCAGTCCGCTGCCGCTGTGGAATCATCAGCACGCAACCGGAAAGCGGCAGAAGACTGCCGCAGTCCAAAACCTCGCGGACAGAGGCGACGTTCTCCATCCGGACCCCACCTTCATGGGGTTACACTCGTTCGGTGCCACGGCTACAACTTTAATTAAACCGCTATAACGTATCAACGTTGTAACGATTTAACGAAATCCGACGGAGGTTAAAGATCTGTCGCGCGATTCCATCATTTTCTTTTCCACCGCCTCCGGCATACTGCTCGACTCATGCTGACCTTGTCCGGCATCACCAAAGCCTACGGCGGACGAACTTTGTTCTCCGACGTGACGCTCCAATTGAATCGCGAAGACCGCATCGGCCTCGTCGGACCGAATGGCGCGGGCAAGTCCACGTTGTTCGACATTATTCTGGGTCGAACCGATCCGGATGCCGGCGAGGTCATCACTGAACGCGGCGTGAGCATCGGTTTTCTCCCCCAGGAAAGCGCGCCGGTCGGTGCGGAAACTGTGCTGGAGATTGCCACCGCCATTTCTCCCGAGTTTGTCAAACTGCGTCAGATCATTCAGGCATGGGAACACGATCACCCGGTGGCCGCGTCGGAAGTCCGGATGCAACCCGACGATGTTCACGATCGCTATCAAGAACTGAACGGTTATCAGGTCGAGGCCAAGGCCAAACAAATCCTCGCCGGCCTGAGTTTTCGGGAGCAGGATTTCAACCGCCCCGCGCGGGAGATGAGCGGCGGCTGGGTCATGCGTGCGCACCTGGCGCGATTGCTCACGCAAGCGCCGGATTTGCTGATGTTGGATGAACCAACGAACCATCTCGACCTCGAAGCGTTGCTGTGGTTTCAAGCGTATTTGCAGGGTTATCCCGGCGCGATCCTTGTCATCTCGCATGACCGCGAATTTCTCAACGCACTCGTCGGCCACATCGTCGAGATTCGGATGAGCAAACTGCTGCGCTATCGCGGCAACTACGATTCCTACCTTGAACAACGCGCCGCGAAGGAAGAGCAGTTATTGGCCGCGTATAGAAATCAACAGCGCGAAATCGCCGCGTTGCAGGAGTTTGCGGATCGCTTTCGTGCCAAAGCCTCCAAAGCTTCGCAAGCGCAGAGCAAGCTCAAGCAAATTGAGCGCATGGAAAAAATTGAAGCGCCAGTCGAAACGGAAAAAAAGGTGAGTTTCCGTTTTCCGCAGCCGCCGCGCAGCGGGCAGCGCGTCATCCGGCTCAAGAACATCCACTTTGCTTATCCCGTGGCAGCGACCGTGGCGGTGACGCCCTCGTCGCCACCCGTAGTAGTGACGCCCCCGCCACCTTCCATCAATAACAAATCAAGCGACGAGACGTCGCCTTCTTCCAGCAGCCAATCCGGCGACGGGGCGTCGCCGCTACTGTGGGTTTATCGCGGCATTGATTTCGAGGCCGAGCGCGGGCAGCGCATCGTACTCGTCGGGCCGAACGGCGCGGGCAAATCCACGTTGCTCAAATTGCTCGCCGCCAACGTGACGCCGAGCCAGGGCGAGCGCGAACTTGGTTATCACGTCCAGGCGGGTTACTACTCACAGTATCGCGTGGAGATGCTGGATCCGTCCCGCTCCGTGTTGGATGAAGCGTTGGCCACGCCCAGCCGCGTCACCGAACAGTTTGTCCGCACCCTGCTCGGCAGCTTTTTATTCCGAGACGACGACGTGTTCAAAAAAGTCAGCGTCCTGAGTGGTGGCGAGAAGAGCCGGTTGGCACTGGTCAAGTTGCTGCTCGACCCGCCGAACCTGTTGCTCATGGACGAGCCGACGACGCATCTCGACATGAACAGCATTGACGCATTGCTATTGGCGCTGGGGCAATTCGAGGGCACGCTCATTTTCATCAGCCACGATGTTTATTTCATCCGGGCCTTGGCCAACAAGGTCGTCCATGTGAATCAAGGGACGCTGACGCATTACGCGGGCGATTACCAATATTACCTCGATAAAACCAAGGCCGAATCGGCGCGCGCGGCACTGACGGCGGGCGCAAAGTCGAACCACTCCGAACCGGAGGCTCGTGCCAAGGGAACGGTGGATCGTAAAGAGCAACGCCGCCGCGAAGCCGAAGCGCGACAGGCTCGTTCGCGTCACTTGAAAGGGCAGCGCAAAATCGTGGCCGACCTGGAAAAGCGGATTCAGGCATTGGAAGAACGGCAGACCGAAATTTCGGCGGAATTGGAAAAGCCTGAGACTTATCAAAACGGCGGCCAAGCCATGCAGCTCAATCGCGAATTTAGCCACAACGCCGACGAACTCGTCGAAATCACGCCCCAGTGGGAAGCTGCTGCGACTAAGTTGACGGAGATGGAGGCGGAAGGTTGACCCCGGAGCGCGACCGGCCCCCGGTCGCAGCGTGTGGTCAGCAAGGAAGGCTTACGAGAATCGCAAGTGCTTGCGGCGCTCTGCCGGGGCAAACATCTCCGTCAGATTGCCGGTTGACAGCAATTGACCGCGATTTATCGTGAAGCCATGAAAAGCAGCCAGACCGCCGCACCGTTGGAGCCGGAAAAGCTCAAGCCCGTCCTGCACGAGAAAATTGAGCGCATGACCGACGCGCAACTCGTGTTGTTGGATCGCGTGTTGTTGTAGATCGAAGCCGAACAGGCCGCCGAACACTTGGGCGAAGCATTTGATGCCGATCAAGCGCAAGGCAAACTCCAACGCGTGGCCGAACTGGTGCGGCAATTCCGGGCAGAACACCGTTACGCATGACGGTCTGTCTCGACACGAACGTCTTTCTGCAAATCTTCGGGCGCAAGCAGCCCTATCATCAGATTCTCCGCGCCCTGCTGGAGGGGCGGCTGACGTTGGCGGTTTCCAACGAAATCCTGCTCGAATATCAGGAGGTCACGATCAATCTTTCCGGTTCGGACCGGTGGCGCGATCTGAAGTTGTGACCCGATGGGTGAGGCGGAATTTGCCGGAGGCTTCGGGTAGTAAGAGCGGGACGGCGGTCATTTTGACCGGCACACCCAGCAGGGCTTTCAATCGGGTGGCAATGGTGGCTTGATCCGCCGCTGACGGTCCTTGAGTATCCGCAATAAAGCGCAGGTCAAATTGAGCCGCGTCCGTCTGGCGCAGTTGGTAATGCGCCAGCCCCCCGACGTCGCGCAGGCATTGATCCACCTGCCACGTCGTGACGCGCCGCCCGTCCGCCGCCGTGAGCGCGTCCCGAATCCGCCCGTGCACCGTGTAATCCGTGCCGTAAGCCCGTTCGTGCCGTTGCACCAGGTCGCCGATGCGATAGCGCAGCAGCGGCATGTAATCGTTGGACAGCGTCGTGACCAGCAGCGGACCGATCCCGGACGCATCGGGTTCCATCACCTCGAGGAACGCCGTTCCGTAGCTGGGTTTCATCGCGCCTGACTCATCTTCCATCAACAGATGACCCGTCTCCGTCGAGCCATACAGATTGAACACCGGCACGCCAAAGACCCGCTGCAGAATCCGCCGGTGTACGACGCTGACGAATTCATAACTGCAGAGGATGAATTGAACCGAGGGCAACCGGAGGCCGGCCCGTTCGCAGAACAAGGCGAACCACAGCCCATGCACCGGGTCCAAATCCAGAAATTGCGGCTGCCAATCCAGCGCCTCCTGCGCCATGCGTTGCAGCTCCGTTTCATCCAGCGTGAAGGGAATCCGCGCGAGGTTCAGATAAAGCGTGTTGCCCAGCGTGCGTTCCGCCGGGGAAGCCCAGACCGTCGGACAGGTAAGCCCGTTGCAGGCGGGCGGCGTCAACGTGGCGCGGCGCGCGTGGGGCTGTTGCTCCAGCACCCGGGCCACGAAGTGATTCAACCGCAACGCCCGTTCTTCCTGTTCGTTCCACCACCCCAACGGCATGATGACCGGCAATCGCTCCTCGGAAGTGCCCGAGGTGTACTCCAGTTCCACCACGCGCCGGGAAACCAGGTCGTCCAGGGAAAGCCGCTCGGGCAGAAAGTTTTTGGGGAAGCCCGCGCGCATCTCGCGCTTGGTGATGATCGGTAACTCGGGCAGCGTCGGATGCGGTGTCGTCAGGGTCGCGTGATACAACGGCACTTCGCGCCACCGCGGCCAGAGGCGGTTGATCCGGTTGGTTTGCGCGGCGGCTTGAATGATCTCTGACGTTGCCAGCATGACTACGGAATTATAGGGCCGATTCGCACGTTGCCAAATCCAACCCCGCACCCCCTTCAGCCCGTGAAGCCGCGACCGGGAGAAAATTACAGCCGTTTGACGCGGATGTTCCGGTAGCGCACCACGCTCTTGGGATCGTGCGCCTGCAAGGCAAACGTGCCCTGCGACAGTTTGCGCTCGAAATCCTTGCCCGGCTGCGCGCCGGGCGGCTCGTTATATTCCAGCACGATCTGGCCATCCACCTTCACCGTGACTTTGCTGCCTTCGACGATGATTTCCTGCGTCCACCATTGGTTGTCGCGGGCCAGGGATTGCGAGACGTTGACCGCGTCGTAGAGGCTGCCCGTTTTCTTCCAGTCGCCGTGCGTGTTGTTGACCTGACATTCAAACCCGCCCCGCGGCCAGCCCTTTTCCTGATACTTGGTGTGGAAATAAATGCCGCCGTTGGACACCGGGTCCGTTTTGACCTCCACCTTGAGATGGAAATTTTTGAACGGCTGCTCGTCGCCCACGTAGAACAAGTGGCAGGCGTTGCCATTGGCAACAAACGCGCCGTCCTCGATCCGGAACGAATTGGTGTTCTCCGTCGCGAGCTGCCAACCGGCAAAAGTCTTGCCATCCATCAACGATTTGAAGCCCGCCTCCTGCGCCACCGCGCCGGAAGTCAGAGCCACCACGGTCAGAGACAAAATCCAGGTCCATTTCATGACGCAGACAATAAAACGCCCCGCCCCCAATCGCCAAGCCAAATAGCACCCCAATACCCCATAAAACCCCGGACGGCACTCTCGTTTGGCTGGCAGAGGCATGTTTCATTCCTTGCGGCCGAAGTCTTTGTCCAAAGGAATGAGCAACACCACCAGAAAGCTGGGAATCGTTGCCAGGATGACCCAGACGAAGAAGTGTTGGTAACCAATGGTCTCCTGTAACCAACCGCTCCACATACCGGGAATCATCATGCCCAGCGCCATGAATCCGGTGCAGATGGCATAATGCGCCGTCTCATGTCGCCCGCGGGCAATGTAAATCATGTAGAGCATGTAAGCGGTAAAACCGAATCCGTAACCAAACTGCTCCAATGCGACGCAGCCGGTAATGACCGAAAGGTGATCGGGTTGCGCGTAGGCCAAATAAATAAACACCGCGTCGGGCACGTGCATGATGAAAACCATCGCCCAGAGCCACGCTTTCAAACCGTGGCGCGACGCCACAAAACCACCGAGCAAGCCGCCGGCCGTCAGCCCCAGAATCCCCATCGTTCCATAGACCCACCCCACCTGACCGGTGGTTAATCCCAGGCCGCCCACTTCGCGCACGTCCAGCAGGAAAGGCACGACCATTTTCATCAGTTGCGCTTCCCCGAAACGAAACAGCAACAGAAACGCCAGCAATATCCCGATGCGTTCCTTGGCGAAAAAGCTGCCGAACGTTTGAAAGAATTCCCTGATGAAGACGAGGATGTTTTGCGTGTTGCCCGGTTGATCTTTGGCCGGACGCGGCAGGATGAATTTGTGCCAGAATCCGAATAGCACCATGAAAACCGTCAGCGCAAAAAACGTAATGGTCCACGAAAAGACGATGTTGCCCGCGCGAACCTCGAAAACTGCCGTAGTCGCCTTGGTGAGTTTGGGGTCCAATTGCACCACGGCATAGGCGGGCCGATCCCAGTTCGTGTCATCAAAAACCAGGCGTGAGCCTTCCACGAGGGAAATGCTCTTGTCGCCCGATTTGAAGGTGGGCGTGACAACCATCTCCCTTCCCGGCGGCTGCGTGAGGCTGATGGCCAGCACTCCGACATTACCGACGCGCTCAGATTTTGGCTTCGCTTCCGGCCCGAAGCACCGGTGTAAAAAATCCGTCAACGGTTGCGCCACCGAACGGCTCCACCATCCTGGCGCGGCGGCGGACTTCGCACTCGAAGTCTGCTGCCGCACCCGCGTGAACAGATTGGTGGCGTTCATTTGGCGTGCCGCCTCCAGCAACGCGGCCACTTCGGTTTGGGCTTGAGATTGCGGGCTTAATTCCAACTGCTCCGCTTGCACCACCACTCGCAATGGCACGTTCGTCGGCGCTTGCCAGACGGGCAGACGCGCGGTGAAATCGCCGGCGGTCGTCAGTTCCGGTTGAACTTTGACGGTGACGGAGGGGCTGGGCAATCCGGTGCTGCCTTGCAAGTAACCCGCCAGAATGACCAGCAGCCCTTGTCCAAAAATATTGGCAACGCGAAAAAAGGTGCTGCGAATGCCGACGTAAAACGCCTGCTCCTTCTCCGTGGTGGCGAGCATGTAGTATCCGTCTGCGGCGATGTCATGCGTGGCGGAGGCGAAAGCCACCAGGTAAAACAATACGAGCGAAGCTTGAAAATAAATCGGCAGCGGCAGCGTCAACCCGACTCCCGCGAAGCCCGCGCCCATGATCAGTTGCATGGTCCAGATCCACCAGCGGCGGGTGCGCAAAATATCCACCACCGGACTCCAGAGCGGTTTGACCACCCACGGCAGATACAGCCACGCGGTGTAAAACGCGATGTCCGCGTTCGACACGCCAAGGCTTTTGTAAACAATGACCGAGACCGAATTAACAACGACGAACGGCAAACCTTGAATCAGATACAAGGTCGGCACCCACGCCCAAGGGCTGCGTTTGGAAGTAGTCGGAGCAGTTGACACCGCCGCGAGTGTTGGGGAAAGCGCGCCGAGCCGCAAGTTTCAGCGACAACTTTTCCGCGCCAACGAACAACATTTTCATGTGAGCAACCCGGTGCGGCAGGCCAACCGGCCGCGGTCTCCGAATGGATTCAGCCGCCGCGCCTTAAATCTTTTGCTAGGCAGAAGCCGTTGCTTGGATTACAACACCCCCACCCGGAATGAGAAAACTGGCTGGAAAGTTGGGTTGGTTATTGATGGTGACGTTGGGGGTGTGGGCCTACGCCACACTCGCGATGACGCGCGGCGAACCGATCAACTCCGCTTACATCCTCATCGCCGCCATCTGCACCTACGCAATCGGCTACCGGTTCTATTCCAAGTGGCTGGCCGCCCGCGTGCTCACCCTGAATGATCGTCGCGCCACGCCTTGTGAAGTTCACGATGACGGCAAGGATTTTGTCAAAACCAACAAATGGATCGTGTTCGGGCATCACTTCGCCGCCATCTCCGGTCCCGGCCCGCTCGTCGGTCCGGTGCTGGCCGCGCAATTCGGTTATCTGCCGGGAACTTTGTGGATTCTTATCGGCGTGGTCCTGGGCGGCGCGGTGCAGGACTTCGTCGTCTTGTTCGCGTCCGTTCGCCGCAACGGCAAATCACTCAGCCAAATGGTGAAAGAAGAGTTGAACACCGTCACGGGCGCCATCGTCACGGTGGCCATCCTCGCCATCATGGTGATCCTGCTCGCCGTGCTGGCGTTGGTTGTGGTCAAAGCGCTGGGAGGCAGTCCGTGGGGTGTATTCACCGTAGGGGCGACGATTCCCATCGCCCTGTTCATGGGCGGTTATCTGCGTTTCGTGCGAGTGGGAAAAGTTCTCGAAGCTTCCGCCATTGGCGTGATTCTGCTCCTGCTGGCGGTTTGGGGCGGGAGACTGGTGCATGGCAGCCCGTATTGGTCGGCGATTTTTTCGCTGTCAGAAATCCATCTGGCGGGAATTATTTTGATCTACGGATTGGCCGCCAGCGTGCTGCCGGTCTGGCTGCTCCTCGCGCCCCGCGATTATCTCAGCACGTTTGTAAAGCTGGGAACGATTTTTGCCCTGGCGGGTGGAATCCTGCTGCTCCTGCCGGATTTGCAAATGCCGATGCTGACCCGTTTCGTGGACGGCTCGGGATTGGTCATTGCCGGGAAAGTGTTCCCTTTTTGCTTCATCACAATTGCCTGCGGCGCCATCTCCGGTTTCCACTCGCTGATCGCGAGCGGCACGACGCCCAAAATGGTTACGCGGGAGAGTTACACGCGCACCATCGGCTACGGAGCCATGTGCATGGAATCCCTGGTGGCCATCATGGCCATCATCGCCGCCTGCACGATGGAGCCGGGCGTGTACTTCGCCATGAACATGAAAGGCGAAGCGGCGGCCACGGCGGCGCACGTCACGTCGTTGGGCTTTCCGGTCACGGTCGAGCACATGGATGCGCTGGCGCACGAAGTGGGTGAACATACGTTGTTCGGTCGCACGGGCGGCGCGGCAACGCTGGCCGTCGGCATGGCGCAAATTTTTTCCAAGGTCGTCAACGAGCAACTGCTCGATCTCTGGTATCATTTTGCGATCATGTTTGAAGCCCTGTTCATCCTCACCACGCTTGACGCCGGAACGCGCGTGGGGCGTTACATTTTGCAGGATTTTTTGGGCAATCTGTGGAAGCCGCTCGGTAACACACGGGCGCTCTTTCCCAACGTGCTGGCGAGCGGACTCATGGTCGCGGGCTGGGGCGTTTTTCTGGTCCAAGGCGTGCGCGACCCGGCGGGCGGCGTCAATTCACTCTGGCCTTTGTTCGGCATTGCCAACCAGATGCTGGCGGCCATCGCGCTCTGTCTCGGCACGACGATTCTGTTGAAGATGAATCTGCAGCCCGTCGGCCCGACGCCCCAGAAATTAAAACCCGGCAAGCCGGCACTGGCGCTGATCACGTTGTTACCACTGGTATGGCTGTTGGCCGTCACCTTCACCGCCGGTGCGCAAAAAATTTGGCACTCGGATCCGCGCATCGGCTTCCAGGCGAAAATCACGACGTTGCAAACGGAAATTGCCACGCTTACCGCTCAGACAGGAAGCCCGGAAACCAGTGCCCACTTGCGGGAGCTAAAGGTGCAGATTTTCAATAATCAGGTGGACGCCATCGTCACCGGCATATTTCTGTTGCTTGTGTCGTTGGTAATCCTCCTGAGCGTGCGGGAATGGATTTTATTATTGTCCCGCCGCAAGCCAGCGATTCTCCAGGAAAGCGAGCCGACCTGGCTGCCCGATTACGCCGTCGTGGAGCCGGGCGGCAAGTTGGGTGGAATCGGCGGCGCGGCGGCTTTGACGTTGGCGCTGGCCAAGGAACTGTCCGGCGAGGCTCAATTTGAACGCGCACAAATGGCGCAAACCGCATCATGCCACTGCGACGCGCTTCCACAAACGGCGGAACAAACTTACGTCGCCACCACCGAACAGCGCTTTACCGGCGTCCGCCGCTGTTGCTAACTGAAGCCAGAGAACCCATGCCCATCCGTCTGCTTTCCCGTCGCGAACTGCTGCAAACCCTCGGTTGGACCACGCCCGCTTTGCTGGCCAACATTCCGATCAATCTGCACGCGTCACCTTCGGCTTGGACGCCGGCAAAACTCCCAGCGGCGGATCACGATTTCTTGGAGGAGATCGAACGCGCTACTTTCGAATTCTTCCGTCAAAACACGCATCCAGAAACCGGTCTGGTGCGGGACCGCGGCCATATTCATGGCGAAGACGCGCGCGAAATCGCAAGCATTTCGGCGACGGGATTCGGACTGACCGCCCTTTGCATCGCCGACCAGCGCGGCTGGTTGAAACGCGGCGAGGCGGAAGCGCAAACGCGCACGGCCCTGCGCTTTCTGTGGCAACAGATGCCGCATGAACATGGATTCTTTTTTCACTTCGTGAATTGGCGCAACGGCGCGCGCGAGTGGAATTGCGAGCTGTCCTCGATTGATTCGGCGCTGCTACTCTGCGGCGTGTTGACGTGCCGACAACACTTTGGAAACCGTGAAATCCGTCACCTGGCCCAGGCCATTTACGAACGGATGGATTGGAACTGGATGCTGAACGACGGAACGCAATTGAGTCATGGCTGGAAACCGGAAAGTGGTTTTCTCCAGGCACGCTGGAACGCTTATTGTGAGCACATGCTGCTGTATCTGCTCGCCATCGGCGCGACGCAACACGCCATTCCGGCCACGGCCTGGGAGGCGTGGAGCCGGCCACAAGTCGAGTATCGCGGTTTCCGCTATCTCAGTCCGCTCGAACCGCTGTTTGTGCATCAGTATTCGCACGCGTGGTTCAACTTTCACGGACAACGTGATCGTTACGCGGACTACTGGAACAACTCCGTCATCGCCACGCAAGCGCATCAAGCTTTCTGCGCGGATCTCGCCGGGCGTTGGCCGCACTTTTCCAACGAGCTTTGGGGCATCAGCGCTTCGGATTCACCGGAAGGCTACACCGTCTGGGGCGGGCCGCCCGAGCTGGGTAAATTGGATGGAACGATTGTTCCGTGCGCGGCGGCGGGTTCGCTGCCATTTCTGCCGGAGGCTGGTTTGCGCTGTCTGCGCCATCTGCGCGAGCGTTATGCCGCTCAAGCCTGGACGCGATTTGGTTTCGCTGACGCTTTCAATCCGGCTACCGGATGGGTTGGCCCTGACGTCATTGGCAATAACGCGGGCATTACGCTGATCATGGCGGAAAACCTGCGGACCGGCCTGGTTTGGAATCGCTTCATGCGGAATCCCGAGGTCCAACGCGCCATGAAATTAACGCATTTCCAAAAGGTTTGATTACCCCACTATGCCCGCCATAACTCATTTGCAAAATCACGCGCGCGCTCCGGAAATTTCATTCGATCAACTCGACCACAAAAAACGGTCGCGGGGCTGGCGACGGAACGCGCTGGCGGGATTTGGAATCCTACTTATGACCGGAAGTCTGGCATCCGCTCAATCGGACGTGAATCAAGACGAAAGCAAAGTGCCGGACTACGTGCTGCCGGACGCGCTCCTTTGCGCGAATGGCGTTCGCGTGACAACGGCGGCGCAGTGGCAAAACCAACGTCGCCCCGAATTATTTCGCAGCTTCCAGGAAGAAATTTACGGGATCGCGCCTAGGCGACCGGCCAAAATCACATTTGAAACCACGACGCAAGTCACCAACGCTTTTGATGGTTTGGCGACGCGCAAAGAAGTGACGGTTTGGTTAACCGGCAGCCCGGATGGCCCTAGTCTGGATCTTCTGATTTACACGCCGAACGCCAGTCGCCAGGCCGTCCCCGCGTTTCTCGGACTTAACTTCAATGGCAACCACGCCGTCACCACGGAGCGCGACGTGAAGCTCTCGACCCGCTGGATGCGCGAAAGCAAGGGTGGCTGCATCACCAACAACCACGCTGTCGAAGCTTGTCGCGGCAGCGAGGCTTCGCGCTGGGCGATTGAGCAGGTGCTGCGTCGTGGTTATGGATTGGTCACCGCCTATTACGGCGATCTCGAAGCTGATTTTTCGGAAGGTTGGAAACTCGGCGCACGCGACAGCGTACGCGCCGCATTGCATCCGGACGGAACCAACGCCGTCTTTCGCCCCAACGAATGGGGAGCGATCGGCGCGTGGGCCTGGGGCTTGAGCCGGGCGTTGGATTACCTGGAAACCGACGGCGCGGTGGACGCCCATCGGGTCATTGTCCTGGGGCACTCGCGACTGGGCAAAACGGCGCTCTGGGCGGGGGCCAGCGATCCGCGATTCGCCGCCGTGATTTCAAACAATTCCGGCGAGGGCGGCGCGGCGCTGATGCGGCGGCGTTTTGGCGAGCGCGTTTATCACCTCAACAAAAACTTTCCGCATTGGTTCTGCGGCAACTTCAAAAAATATTCCGAGCGCGAGTCGGATCTGCCCGTGGACGCGCATGAATTGATCGCCCTGATAGCGCCCCGCCCGGTTTACGTTGCCAGCGCGACGAAAGATTTATGGGCCGATCCAATGGGCGAATTCCTCGCCGCCAAAAATGCCGGGCCGGTTTACGCTCTCTTTGGGAAACCCGGGCTGGGCGTGGATCAACAACCCGCCCCCGAGCATCCGGTGGGTGATTTCATCGCGTACCATCTGCGCACCGGCGCGCATGATGTCACCGCGTATGACTGGCAACAGTGGCTGGATTTTGCCGACCGACATTTCCAACGCTGAAGTCATTCAGTAAACTGCTCTCATGCAACGCATCGGCATTTACGGCGGTTCATTTGATCCAGTGCATCTGGGGCATCTGCTCGTGGCGCAGGCCGCGCTTGAAGAGCTTCAGTTGGATCAGTTGTCGCTGATCCCAACGGCGCTGTCTCCGTTCAAACCCGATCGGGTTCCGGCGCCGCCCGCACTCCGATTGCAACTGTTGCGTCTGGCCCTGGCGGGGAAAGTTCATTGTCAGGTGGACGACCAGGAAATCCGGCGCGGCGGCATTTCCTACACGGTTGACACTCTGCGCGATTACGCGCGCCGTTTTCCCGAAGCGAAACGGTTCTGCCTCATCGGCGCGGATAACGTGGCGAAACTCCCGGAGTGGCACGAAGCCAACGAACTGGCGCGGCTGGCGGAATTCGTGGTTGTCCCGCGACCTGGAGACGTGAATGTTCCCTTCCCGGCCCCGTTTCGCGGCCGACGGTTGACCGGTTTTCCGCTGGCGGTATCGTCATCACAAATTCGTGCGCGAGTCAAATCAGGCCAGGCCATTGATCGGCTCGTGCCCGCCGCGGTGGCGGAAGCCATCCGCAACAATCGGCTTTATCTTTGAACCGCACTACGCCACTGTTCCCGCGATGGATGCCAAGAAATTAGCGTTGCTCTGCCGCACCTGCGCCGACAACAAAAAAGCTGAAAACCTGTTGGTGCTCGATGTGCGCAAGCTCTCCAACGTGACGGATTATTTCGTGATCGCAACCGGCACGAGTGCGCCGCACCTGCGCGCGATTGTGGATGAAATTGTGGATTATCTGCGCACCCATCACGAGTTGCGGCCGCACTCCCGTGATGGCAGTGCCACCGCCAATTGGGTCGTGCTGGACTATTTCGACGTAATCGTCCACGTCATGCGCGCGGATGTGCGCGAGCATTATGACCTGGAAGGATTGTGGGGCGACGCCCCCGTGGTGAAACCGCCCGCCGCCCGGAAGCGCGCTTCGCAAACGAAAGCCGGTTCAAAGAAAGCTCCGAAAGTCGCGCGCAAGAAAGCGGCGAAACAATAAGCGGCTATTGCTTGGGCGGAATCTCCGCCGAGGCTTTGACCATTTCGTCCACCAGGTTGCGGAACTCCTCCAACCCCGGCGCGGGAATGATGATGGTGTCGCGCCGTCCGCCCACGTCCTCCGTGATGCGCAGAAAGCGGCCGCGCGGATTCTCCTTCAACGCAAACTGGAAAACCTTGCGTTCGATTTGAATTTGGCCCGACCGCAATGTGTCCTCATTCACCGGCGATTTAAGTGCACCATGCGGTCTAGGCTGACCGTAAGGCGATGGACGCTCATTTGAAATCATAACTCACCTTGAGGATAAACTACTGGTTCCTGCTGTTACAACTCAACATGGTAGATTTGACGACTTCGCCGCTTTGTCAACTGCGGAATTTGAATGAGCCGATCGGGCGCAGTTCATCCGGCGGGTGCGTCACCCGCCAAAAATACGCCGTAACGCCGCTGATCATCAACAGATTCACCACCTGAAAAATCCCGTCCCAAAACCGGAACTGACGTTCCGCCGCCGCCTGTTGTTCCGTGGTTTGGTTCGGCAGATATTGACGGCGATGCAACGAGGAAAGCTTGGGGCTTAACCAGAGACTGCCGATCAAACTCAACAGAAACAGTCCAGTCAGCAGCCCCACCCAAAACCGACGCGGGATGCGGCCTTGGTACAGCCATTCAAACAGCCAATGCGCCCAGGCCACCAACGCGCATATCACCTGCAAATAATAGAGCCGGGTGAAAATGAGCTGCACAATGCCGGTGGATACCTGCCGGAAGTAGCGTCTTCCCAGCAAGGCGAGTGCATCCTGGGAATTCAAGGCCACCAGCAGCGCGGTCGAGCAGAATACGGCGGCGCCCAACCAGAGCGCCGCATTCAGCATTCCCACAAACCGAAGCAGTCTGGTCATGCGGCTACCGTAAGAATTATCCCCTTCCCTGCCAAGTACCGATCTACCGACAGCTGGCGTCGGATGGCTGGCACGGGTCGTTGGGGAGGCATTATTTCAGCCGGTCAAAGTTCTTTTGCAAAATCTCCCAGTCCGAAAGGTTCTTGAATTTTTCCCGCATGATCTGGGTGATCTCCGCTTCCTTGGCATTCTTGGTGGGCTTCTTGACCTGATAGAAAACCCCGAAATACCCAGGAAACGGTTCAGCGGCCAGTTTGTAGGCGGCCAGCTCATCGGTGGGATCATGATTTTCCGGCACCAGATTAAACGCGCCGCCTTTGCGCGGGTTACTGGCGTCAAACGCGCCCGGATAAAATTCAACGCACTCGCTCAGACATTCGATAAAACTGAAACCATCATGATCCATGGCCGCTTCCATCATCTGCAACACATGATTGGGATTGGTGTGCGTGGTGCGCGCCACAAAGGTGGCGCCCGCCGCGATGGCTTGTTTCATCGGGTTGATGGGATAATCCACCGCACCCCAAACGTCGGTCTTGCTCTTGAAACCCAGCGGCGACGTCGGCGAGGTCTGCTTTTTGGTCAGGCCATAAACCCAGTTATCCATCACGCAATACGTCAGCTTGATGTTTTTCCGCGCGGCGTGGTTGAAATGATTGCCGCCAATCGAGAAGGCATCGCCATCGCCACCGAACACAAACACATGCAAATCCGGTCGGCTCAGCGAGAGGCCGCTGGCAAACGGCAACGTGCGACCGTGGATGAAATGAACTCCGTGCGCCTGCACGAAATAAGGAAACCGGCTCGAACAGCCGATGCCAGCGATCGTCGTGATTTTCTCGTGATGCAGCTTCCGCTTTTCGATCAGCTTGAAATGCAGCGCCAGCACGGAAAAATCACCGCAACCGGGACACCAGGTCGGATGATCCGCGGCCATTTGCTTTTTGGTGAGCCCTTTGCGTTCCTCCGGTGCGGGAACCCGTGGCGTCAAGGTTTGAGGAGCAGATTCGTTCATAACTTGAAATGGGTTGGAATTACGATTGGCGTCCGTTGGCGGCGAGTTTCGCCTGCACGCCGGCGAGAATTTCCCGAACCTTGAACGGCAACCCGTCTGTTTTATTCAGGCCGCGAATTTTCGGATCGCAAAACCGGGCGCGCAGCACCATCCCCAACTGGCCATAGCCGTAAAGTCCTTCGTCGTTCATTTCGATCACCAGCACGCGTTTGAATTTGGCAAAGATCGTTTCCAGACCGGACGGCAGCGGATTGATGTGTTTGATGTGAATCGCCGCGAGATTGTCGCCGCCCGCGCGGGCGCGGTCCACCGCCTCGCGAATCGGACCTTGCGTCGAACCCCAACCGACCAAAAGCGTATCTCCGGTATTCGCACCATAAATTTCCGGCAGCGGCAAGGTCGCCGCCAACGCCTGGAGCTTTTTACGACGCTTGGCCGACATCTGCGCGTGTAATTTCGGAGAGCTGGTCGGGTGCCCGAATTCATCATGTTCCAATCCCGTCACCACCGGATACTTTCCGCTTTCAATCCAGGTCCCCGGCGGTGCGTGATGCGTCACGCCATCGGGCGTCGTAAGATCATACGGTTTGTGCTCCGCCAACGGATTGAGATCAGGCGAAACATCCTGACAAACCCGTTTCAAATCCGGTTCGGGGAAGGCTTCAATCCGCGTGGCGATTCCTTGATCGGTCAGCAAAATCACCGGCACGCTATACTTCCGCGCCATGTTGACGGCCTCGATGGCCGAATAAAAACAATCCTCCACGTTCGCCGGAGCAATCACAACTCGCGGCGCATCGCCGTGCCCGCCGAAACAGGCGATGTTCAAATCCGATTGCTCGGTACTCGTGGGCATGCCGGTCGAAGGACCACCGCGTTGCACGTCCACCACCACCAGGGGCATTTCCGCCATGACCGCCCAGCCGAGCGCTTCGGTTTTGAGTGAAATACCCGGACCGCTTGATCCGGTCACCGCCACGCGTCCGCCGTAACTCGAACCGATGGCCATCGAGATCGCGGCGATTTCGTCTTCGCACTGAATGAACAACCCGCCGTATTTTGGCAGTTCGCGACGCAAAATCTCCATGACGTCGGACCACGGCGTAATGGGATAGCTGGCCCCAAAACGCACTCCCGCCGCAATGATGCCGTACGCCAGCGCCTCATTGCCGTTCATCACCACCTGCGCGCCTTCGCGCTTCGCGCCGTCGCGAAACATGAAGGTGCTCATCACTCCATCCAGCGTGTAAGAATAGCCCGCATGGAAGGCGCTCAGGGCATTTTTAACGATGCTGCCGTCTTTGCCCGCAAAGCGTTCGGCGATCAGTTTTTCCAGCTTGGGCAGATTCAAATCGAACATGCGCGCCAGCAACCCGAGCGCGAAGATGTTCTTACCCTTGTCCTTGGCGGTCCCACCGATGGCTTCGATGGTGAGACTCGAAATTTTGACGCCGATATGCCGGTAGGTTGACTGCAATTCGGGTTGGGGCTCGACGTGATCGGCATCATACAACACAATGCCGCCCTTCTTGAGCGAACTGATATGGCCTTCGTAAGAGTGCTGGTAAAAAGCCAGAAGCACATCGGCTTCATCACCCGAACTCAGCACTTCCCCGGAGCCAATCCGCACCTGGAAAATGGAAGGTCCACCGGAGATCGTGGACGGAATGGTCATAAACGTCATGACCTCTTGTTCGCTGCGCCCGGCGAGGCGGGCGAGAAAACCGCCGATGGCCTGGATGCCGTCCTGGGAATTACCGGCGATGCGAATCACCGCTTCGGAAATGGCTGAGTGTTGTGGGGCCGGGCCCGCGTTGCTCGTGGTTACGATTGAATCGCTCATGCAAATAATCTGCTCACATACCGCGATGGCCGGGCGAGGAACACCTCCACCATTCCATTCGGAAGCTATGCTCGCGGGAAAGGGTATCAGGCGTTCGAGTCGTGTCAATTTCTTCCCATCGCAACGCTTCAACGTTAGCGAAGACATTGGGCGAGAGATGGACGGCGGAGGTTGTGCTGCGTTGGGTGATTGGGGTTGGTCTCTGATTCTCTCCTTCTGGCTCTGCTACAGTCTGGCCTCCGGGTCGAACTGCTTGCCCTTGTGTGGGCGCGGATCAATCAAATCCAATGATGCGCTGGCCGACGGGATTCGGCGGCCGGCCAATCAGGATGAAGATGGTGTGTGAACTTGGAATCCAGTTACGGAATCTCTTTCAGTTGGTAGAAAATGGGGGTGTTCGTGGCGGGCAACGACAAGGGCACGAGCACATTGGTCTGCTGAAATCCAAGCAGCGCTTCCCAAATCACCGGGGGCATGAGGCTATCGGTCACCTGCAATTGATAGTTCGTGCCCGGGCGGCCATAGACGGCCAATTGCCGCGTTTGGTCGGGGGTCACCCATCCTTCGAGCAGCGGATGACGTTGCACCACCACCGCCCGGCCAACGCCGTTGACGTGGTTGGTGTAAAGATGATCTCCGGGCTTGTAACCGGCGAGGTTGGTGACGACGAGGCGGACGAACTGCGACCAGCCATCGGGCGCGGCGGTAAATTGCAGTTGCGCGACCTGTTGCGTGCCTTGAATGGTTTGACCGGGCGGCGCTTGCAGGTGGATTCGTAACTGCGACGGATCAAGCTGCAACTCCGCCGTGTCGAGGTGCGAACCGATTGGGGTCAACGTCCAATTGGTCAGGACGTCCATCGGCACGGGCAGGGCAAACGACAGATTGGTGACGCCTTCGCTGGAGGCTACGAAAACCGGCAAGGTCGCCGAAGCGCCGCCCAGCAAATTGGTTTCGCTCAACTGCACCTCCAGATAATCCAGCACCGTGATGTTGAAGGTGGCGTGGGCGCTCAACGGCGGGTTGCCTTGATCCGTGACCTGCACGGTGACGGAATGGATGGTCGAGGCGTTGGTGCGGGTGGGTTGCCACCAGAACACGCCGTTCGTCGCCACAACCATCGCGCCGTCGGGTGCGGCGATGAGGCTGAAAGTCAATGCGTCTCCGTTCGGGTCTTCCGCCAAAAATTGGCGATGCGCCGCGCCGTCAGGCGTAATCACGAGGTCCGACAGTTCCTCAACAAAATAAGGCGGTTGGTTTTGTGATTGCCGTTCCCACGACATCGCGAGCTGATCGGTTGCAGGGTTGCCGGCCAGATCGGTGATGCCCCGCAGGTCCGCGACGACGGTGTATTCGCCCGCCGCCGCCGTGAGCGCCGCCAAATTGACAAGTTGCACGCGGTTGCTGGCAACGACTTGAATTGCCGGAGTAAACGGGTTCGTTCCGTTCCAGACCAACGCGAAATTATTGCTCGAGACCGTGAGGGCATTGATGGCTTCCGTAAACGTAACCGTAACGGTGTTGACGTCAGCGTCGGTCGGCGTGGCGATTTGCTCGATGGTGGCTGAGGGCGGGATTTGATCAATCACCACGGTCACAAATGCGGCCAGCGAGACGTTGCCCGCGCCGTCAATGGCCGTGACGCGCAGGCGGTGCGTGCCGTCGCTCGCAAAGAGGAGCGACGCGGAAAAGTTCGTGCCCTCCATCGTCGCCAGACCAAAATCAATACTCGTGGTGGTATCAAAGACGCGCACGGTCAGGTTGGGGGCGGTGACCGTGCCCGACAACGTCACCGCGTTCGTGCTGGTTAAACCGTCGGTGGCCGAAAAGCCCAGGTCGGGGGCGATAGCCAGATGGTCGGGGGTGGCCGGCGTGTCCAGAATCATCGTCCAACTGACGTTGGTGCTGCCGACGCCGGGGTTGCCCGCCCAATCCTGGATGCCGGCGGCGTCCACAGTGAGCGTGTAGCTTCCGGCCCAACCCTGCAACCAACTGATCTCACCGATCTGATATGTGGTCGGTGTCAGGCGCGTCAGGGTCACGTCCGCATTGATCAGGTCCGGTCCGCCGTCGCGAGTGAGCGTCAGATCGTGATGATCGAACGTGGCGGGATCAACGGCGTGCGAGAAGGTGACCGTCAAATTTTGCACCACGATGTTGCGCGGGTTGGTGGTGACGGGCGACAACTCCACGATGTGCGGCGGCGAAGTGATCATGGTCCACGTCCGGGTTTGCGTTCCTTGACCGGATTTACCTCCGGCATCGGTGACGTTGGCGGCGGTGACGGAGAGCACATAAGTTCCCTCTTCACCAGTCAAAGTTCCCAGCCCGGCGAGCGTGAAATTAATGTTGTCTTCCGTGGTAAGCGTGACGTCGGCAGTGATTAGATTCGGTCCACCATCGCGGGTCAATTGCAGGGCACCCAGACCGAACGTGGCGGGGTTGATCGCCTTGGAAAACGCGATGGTCAGCGCCTCAATCGGCTGATTGCGCGGGTCCGGAGTGACGGCAGAAATGCTCTCCACAACCGGCGCGGCGTCGCCCTTGGCCCAGGCGACGACGGCGGAAACATCGCCCAGACGGTTGCCCCAGACATCGGAGATCGCGTTGCCAAAGATACGCAGGGAGTAATTGCCATCTTCAGCCGTCAACGGCACGAGTCCGGTGATGCGGTAAGTGGCGTCGGCGAGCAGCACCACGCTCACTCCCGAGGCCGGGGTGATCAGGTTGGGGCCGCCATCACGCGTCAGTTCCAGGTCGGCGAAGTTGAAAGTGGCCAGGTCCATCGCCGCTGAAAAAACGATCGTGACCGCATCCACCGCTTCGGTTTGGTTGAATGGCGTCACCGGTCCGAACTGAACGATGGCGGGCGTGGTGGTATTGGTTGAGCGATAGGTCAGGGTATATTGTCCCGAACCCTCCCAGTCGAACAGGTGCAATAGATTTTCCCTCACCGCGCCAGGGATTGAAGACGGGAACGAGCGATCGGTGGTCCACGCGTTGTTGGTCAATTCCAGCACTTTGCCGTCCGAACGCACCACACTGGCCAGCAAATATCCGGGGCCGGGATCGGGCAACCGATAATAATTCCAACCCGGTCCGGCCGCCGCCGTGAGCTGCACCTGCCAGTGCGCCGGACCGACGCTGCCGTTGAAGACGCCGTTGGTCACGACGTTCACCGGTTCAATGGCGCCGGTGTTGTGATACAACAAATCGGGGAGATTCTGCGGATCGGCAAAATCATTCACCAGGTAATCCAGAACGCCGTCGTCCGCAGGCCGGTTGGCTCGAACGGGATGGATCAACTCATGCGTCTCCACGCTGTTGATGAGTGACAAATTGGTGTGCCCCAATCCGTCCACATGCTCGAACGTGGCCGCGAACGAAATGAACTTGCCCTGCAACGTGGACAGTAATTGCCAGTTCACGCTCTTCGAGACCCCGGCGGGAACGTCGCCGAGCCGGGCCGTCAGCGAAGGGGCAACCGCGTTGCTGCCCACGCTCGTGCCGATGATGCGGAAGTCAATCAACAGGCCCTTTTCGTTTTCAATGATTTGCGGTTGCGCCGAGGTGATTTCAAAATTCCTGGCGTCCCCGGCGCCGATGTTCTTCACAATCAAACCCAGGGTGTAGGGTTCGGAAGGTTCGGTCGCCGGCGTGAACGGATCATCGCCATAGACATCGCGCTGCTGGAAATAGACGAGGTCCAGCTTCGCCTCGGGATAAACCGTGATGGGCGCGGACAGCAACGGCACGATGACTTCCTGACCGGCATCCAGGTAACGCAACGTGCCCCCGATCTGATAGGAATAGGGTTGGTCAGGCGCGGCATCCGTAGTGGGAATGAAGGTGTAAACCGCACGCCCCGTGGCGCCGCCCGCGAGCACCCCCGAACCGTCCACCGCCGTCATCCCGGTCACGACCGGCCCTTCCGTCACAAATTTGCCCACGGCGGATTGGCCCGCGCCGTCGCGGAAATCCAGGGTGACCTGCACGCCGGTGATGTCGGTGCTGCCGCCATTATCAATTTCGAGCGTCCCGGCAAACGCGCTGCGCGTGAGGGTGACCTCTTGATTGATGCGCAACCGCACTTGCGCGCAGACACCCGCACCGTCCTGGGCCTTGACCGGCGCCTCAATGCGCGGGGCGCTGCCGGCGTTGTAGCCCGCATGCGTAATGATCGCCTGCCCCGGCACAGCGGCCGGAGCCCCGGAGCCCCGGCAATCAACCCCTGGAATGAGGGTGGCTGTTATCACCGGAGAACCGCCAATAGCATATCCAAAAGGAAGGAAATGGATGCGGCTGCTACCGGAAGGCAGCGGAATGACATCCAGATGGGAACAGATGCATTCAAGGAGACCACCAGCACCAGCGGAAGCCGCTCCGGCAAGCGCCCCTGCGGGTCCGCCCGCGATGGCTCCCACCGCCGCTCCGCAGGCGGCGGAAATGGCTGCTTCTTGGCAGGGCGTCAGATCTGCGCCGCCGCAGGCCAGCAAGGCGTTAATGGCGTTACAGCCGACACTGAGCAAATTGGCCGATTCTATCAACTCCTTGAACCCTTCCAGACATGCTTTGACATCATTGGCGGTGCAAATGATCGAAAGATCAAGCCTGCGACTTTGTCCCACCATTCGGTTGCCGCAGGGATAGGAGTATTTGGCTGACAAGGGAATTTTAGGTAGGCAAGCATGAAGATCTTCCAAGGTGCAACCTTCATCGCCTGCCGCCTGCACTTCGTCGGATTGGCCCCCGGCCAGTGCGCCGCCGGGCGCGGCCCGCATTTGCACGGTCACCGGGATCGTCACGGAGCTTTTCGCCGGGAGCTTGCCGACGTACCGCACCAGGGGCGTAACGAGATAAGTCGGGTGGTCCGGAACTTCGATTTCCACATCATTGGCGGCGATCAACCCTTGATTGGTCAGCTTGATCTCAAACTGGGTGACTTCTCCCGCCGCCACCAACACCATCACCTGCGGCTCTTCAATCACGACGTTGGGCACGGGCACTTCGGTCTCAAACACGGATTCCAACACGATCCGGTAATGGTCTTGAATTTCGGTCGGCACGACGGACCACTGATACGTCACGAGCTGACGCGGCAGGAAAGCCTCCATCGCGTTGGTGATGCCGGCGGCCACCAGGACCGACCCGCGGAATTGATTATGTTTTTCCGCCGTCACGTCCACGGTGTAACTGCCCTCGGTCAGCGCGCTAAATTGCGCCGTGCCAGTCGGGCCGGAATTGGTTTGCGCGATGATGCCGCCGGTGAACGGATCGCGCACCACAACCAGCGCGTTGGTGACCTTGGGTTCGCCCGCGACGTAGTAGGTGTAATCGTCGGTGACATTCACCACGAGATCCCCAATGCCCGAGGAGACGGCGCGGAACTGATACGGCACGCGCACGCCGACGTTCTCGTTGGCCACCGCAATGTTGCCGTTGTAAAGCCCGAGGGTCAGATCCGTCGCCGGATTCAACAGTAAAGTCACCACCGCATTGCTGCCGGCGGGAATGGACGGAATATTTGCCGTCGAACCAAGGCTGAGCCACGGCAGATCGGGAAGCTGCACGGTCAGGTCGCCGCTCGCCGAGCCACCGGTATTGGCAATGGTGAAGGCCACCACCGTTTGCTCGCCGCGCACCATGCCGCGTTCCAAATAGGCGGGAGTCGCCACCAGTTGCGCAAACGTCGGAACAATTTTGACATACAACGGCAACGCCAACGCGGCCCCTTCCGCCGAAGTGAACGTGGCCGCAAAATTGGCCTGCGCTGCCTGGGTCAATGGCGAGTTCAAAGTGTAGTCCACGGTCATCACGCCGTAGGGCGGCAGGACGTGATTGGTGAACGTGAACGCCACGCTGAGGTTCGTGCCCAGATCGGGCTGCGTGACCGTCAGGTCCGTGAGCGCATAACCCGTCCGGTTCGTCAGCAACACCGAGCCGGTCACGGGCGTGTTGGGCAGGAGTTGCGGGGCCAGGCGGTCGGGCAAGGCGGCCATTCCCAACAGCGCAAATGACGCCTGCGTGGTCTGGTTCGTAACGTTCGGATGATCGGCCGAGGCGGTATAATAGCCCACTTCGTTGGCCAGCGGTTGGAAGGTGTAGGTGAAATTGCCCGTGGCATCCGAGGTAACTTGAAATGTGCGGCGCGTGTCGTTCACCATTACGCGGATGGCCGCGACGCGGTTGGGCACGGACGTGTTGTTGGTGGAATTGAACGTGCGCCCCTGCAACACAATGGGCGTGCCCGCACCGGCCATGAGCGGGCTGACGTCCAGCAATTCGGCACGATACGCGGGATGCACCGTCAGGGGCGAGGCCGCGGCGGCCGTATTGTTCACCGTCTTGAGTTCGGTCAAGGACCGGTTGCCGTTGGCTTCAATCAGCAACCAGAAATTGCCCGGCAGGGCGGGCAGATAAAACGAGGCGGTGTTGGTGTAGCTCTCGCCCACCGCCAGCGCCCGCACGTTGGGTTTGGCGGCCACCAACATTTGGCCCCCACCCACGCTGTCCGAGGCCAGATACACGTAGTCAAACCAGTTCTGGTTGGTGGTGCTGCCCAGACCGTGGTTGGTGATTTGCCAACTGACGGAAACTTGCTGCTCCGTGAACGCTTCGGTCGGCGCGCTGATCACCGCCGACACCAGGTCCGGTAAATAAATATCGGAAACGGTCAGCGTCCGGGCCGCCGAATTGTAACCCGCCGCGGTGGCGCTCAGCACCACTTCACGATTGCCGGTTTGTTGCGCGTCGAGAATCCCGGTGACCGGGAAGTTGGTGCTGGTCTGGTTGACGGCCAGTTCCACCACCGGCAAATGCGTCACCACCCCGGTTGGACTCGAGGCCAACGTCACGATCAGGGCGTTCGTTGGCGCCGTGTTGCGCGTCAAAGTGGCCATCGTGTTGCTGCCCTTGGAAATCACGGTCTGCGCCAGTTCCAACCGCAGGCTGGGGCCGTTGGTGTCCAACACCTGCAAAGTGGCCTGCGCCGCGCCCGCGGTCTGCGGGTTGTTGGCCAGGTTCAACGGATTGGCCGTAATCACCGCCGTCTGGTTGCCGGTGACCAAGCCGTCCGTGCCGACACCGACGTTGAAGGTGGTGGAAGTTGCGTTGGCGGGAATCGTCACCAGGCTCGGCACCGTAACCAGCTCGCTGCCCGTGCGGGTCAATTGCACTTTCTGCGCCTGGGGCGTCATCACGCCGCGCGACACGGTGCCCACCGTGGCAATCGCTCCGGCGCCTTCGGACACCACGGAATCCGCCAAGGTCAAAGCGAGCGTCACCACGTCCGCGTTCAGCACGTCAAGGCCTGCGGAAATGGAAGGGTAACCGGCGGCCACCGCCGTGACGCGCACGCGCCGGCCGCTGTTCAACTCGCCATCCGGCACCGGCGTCAACGCAAACACCGCCGAACCATTGCCCGCCGGAATCACCACGGTTTCCGGCGCGAGCAACGCCTCCGGATGATCGCTGGTGATGTTCACCACCAGCGCGCTATCGAGGTGCGCGTTGCGGGTGATCAAAGCGGAAACCGCATCCACACCCGCATCTTCCGGGATCTGGTTGACGCTCAAGTGCAACGTCAGCAACGGCGGATCGTCGTCGGTGATGGTCAGCGGCACATTGACGGTTGGATAGCCGCCGGCGCTGGCCGTCACCACCCCGGATGCCGTGTCGCCCGAGATGAGGTTGTCCACCACACCCAGATGGAAATTGGTGGCGCTCTGTCCGGCCGGAATGACCACCGCGGCGGGCAGCAGCAAATTGGTGAGTGAAGAACTCAGGTCAACGGTGAGCGCGTTGGCCAGGTCTCCATTACGCAACAACGTGGCCAGTACCGCCTGGCTGCCGGCGGATTCCAGCACGTTGGTCGGTGACAGGGTCAGTTGCAGAGTCGAGGTCAGATGAAGTGGCGCTGCGGCCAGCGTGCTGTTGTTGGTCGAGTTCAGTTCGTAGAAGTTCGCCGCCACGTTGCCTTTGACGATCAGCCATTGGTCGCCGGTGACAAACGGCGGCAACGTCACCGCCTGGGTCAACACCAGCGAGTCGCCGGCCGCCAGCACGTTGGTGACGCTGCGCGTGGCGAGCCATTGCCCGCCACCCAGGGCGTTGACGCTGCTGAGAAAGACCTGATCAAACCACGCGTTGGTGATCGGCGCACTGCCCTGGTTCACATCCGTCCACACCACTTGAATCGTCTGGCCGGCGTTGGCCGCCAGGGGCGCGGTAAGGTTGGTGATGATCAAATCCGGATAGGCCGCCAGCGTGGCATTGATCGTAATGGAGTTGGTGTTGTTCAACTCACCCGTGCCGCCGGCGTTGTATTCGTAAACCTGTTGCGCCGCGTCGGCGGTCACGGTGACCAGGAACTCACCGGCGCCGGACGAGCCATCCGGCAGCGTGAAACTGAACGCGCGCGGGACGGCGCCGCCAGCGGCAATTGGTTCGGCCAAAGCCGGGTCATACGGCAACAACGTGTTCACCAGCACCTGGCCGTTGGTGGCGTTCACCACCGAAATCCGATCGGCAAAAACATTCGTCACCGCACCAAGCCCGGAGTTCTGATCCCGCCAGACCAGATGCACGGAGTCACCTGAATGGAGTGGCGCGTTGGTGACCGCCAGCTCGGTTACTTGCAGGTCGGGATAGGTGGCCAGCACGCTGGTGACCGTGAGGCTCGCACGGTTGTTGCTTTCCGCCGTGCCCTCCAGATTGAATTCGTACTGATGATTGTAAGCATCCACCACCACCGTGATCTGCAACTGCCCCACACCCACGTCGCCATCCGGCAACGTGAAGTTCAGCGCCCGCGCCTGGGCCGCACCAGCCGCAATGTTTCCGCTGACCGCCGGGTTGTAGTATTGATAGGTGTCCAGCAACTGAATGCCGGTGGTCAGGTTGGAGATCGTCACGCGATCATACCAGTACTGGTCGGTGGCCATCGGGCCGGCGTTGGTGTCCGCCCAGGTAATCGTGAGCGCGCCGCCCGATTGCAACGCGCCGGTGACCGCCAGGTCAGCAACCAGCAAATCCGGCGCGGCCAGCGTGGTGAACGTGGCATCCGCGGCAACCGTTTCATTACCCGCCGCGTCGGCCGAGCGCACCCGATAATGGTACGTCGTCAGTGCGGTCAGGTTGTACAGCGTGACCGTGTGGTTCGTCACGGAAGCTGAGCCGTAAGCCGTCGCGCCGTACGCCGTCGTCAAACCGTAATCCACGACCGTGCTCGCCGGTTCGCCGCTCTGCCAGGAGATTGCCGCCGTGTTGATGGCGGGCGTGGCACTGATCTCCGTCAACGTCGGATAGATGGTATCCACCGCGAACGTGTAGGCGTTGGTCAACAGCAGCACCCCGCCGTTGGTATCACTCGCGTTGGCGACATAAACCAGATTCGTCCCGTCCATGCCGTTGGTGATGGCCAACGCCGGCGTCGTGTAGGAATCATTCGGCCGCCAGTAACCGCTCCACGTACCATTGCCGGCAACCGTCGGCGCAATGCCGGCGGCCACAATGTTCGTGAGCGTCACCACCGGCGCAATGTTGGTGTCCATCGTCCGATCAAACCGAAAGGTGAGCGTGAAATTATCGTTGGTGGGCACGACGCCGAATCGGCTGGTCGCCACGGCCTGGATGACGGGATTGGTGCGGATGCCCGTGTAAACGGCCACATACGCCAGATGGGTCGCGTCCAGCGTGGAGAAGGTCTTTTGATAAGTGGCCTGCGTGCTGACGGTGACGTTGCTCAACGCAAAGTGTTGGAAGAAGTAGTTCGAGGTGCCCGACAGTACCCGGGGCGGCGCCACGAAGGTCGCCGTCTCGCCATTGGTGTAGGTGCCGGCTCCGACAATCGCGGTAAGCTCAGCGGGGGTGGTGGCCAGCGTCACGACATGATACGTGTTGGCCTCTCCATAGTGGGCCACAAAATGCCGGTTCGTGTTGGCGACAAAGGTCAGCACGTTGGAAGTCCCGATTACCACGCCGTTTTCCGTCCAGTTGGTGAAGTAATAGCCCGGTCCCGCCACGGCGGTGAGCGTATTGGTGGTGTCCGCGTAGTAATTGCCCGCACCCGTCACCGTACCGGCGTCCGGCGGCTGGTTCGCCGCCGTGATGGAGTAGAACGCGCCGGAGTACGGCGCGAGCACAAAGTTCGCCGTGCCGTTCGCATCGTTCAACACCACGTCCTGCACCACCGGATCATCATAGCCCCGCGCCACCGCGCCCTGCACCCCCACCCGCCACGAACCGTTCGTGACGCCAAGACGGTAATAACCGCCGCCATCGGTCAGGGTGCTGACGTAGTACTGATTCGTGCCGCTCGAATTGAACGCATACACAACCAGATTGCCCACGGGTTGGGCATTGAAATCCGTGACGCGGCCGGTGATCTGCACCGGGCCGGCGGACGCTGCGAGCGCCGTCAACGTCACCACCGTCGGCGCGTAACTGAGTTGCCAGGCGATGCCTGGAAACTGCCCCAGATTGAGTCGCTCGAAAAAGTTGGTGCGCTGCCCGGCGGTCAACAGATCGAAACGGTCACCCACCGTCGGCATGTAATCGTCGTGCGCCGTCACTTCCAGCGTGCCGTTCAAACCCACCGTGCCGCTGGCTGTGATCCGTCCGAAAGTATTGGAAACGCCCAGGTCAAAAGCCAGCGTCCCATTGTGGGGAAGCAGACCGCCATTCTGAGTGAAATTGAACGCTCCAGTCCGAACGGCCAAGGTACCTAAATTATCGAAGTAACTACCGACATTGGCTACGCCATCGCCTGCAATTTTGTTGAACTCGCCCAAGTTGTAAATCAGGCCGGGGTCGAAATAAGAGTTGGGGCCGAAGTCGCCGGTGATGTTGATCACGCCGCTGACCAAGTTGGAAAGGACGCCTGGGTCACCTGTGCCGTAGCCGCTCGTGCTAAGATAGAACCCGTCCGACCAGGTTAGAGTTCCGGCGTTGATTAGTGCCCCGCTAGTCAAATACTTCGTTGAGCCACTGCCAATGAGTCCCCCGCCACACTGCACCACTCCGCGTAACCGACCCCCCGTCCAGGTGAGATTGGCCGCCGTCACCGTGTTCGTCCCGCCCAACGTTCCACTGCCGGTCAGATTCAAATTGCCAATTCGCACTGCCCCACCACCAGGGTTATTGAAATTGGCTGAACCCCCCGCCAGGCTGACAATGGAATTGGTTAACTGTGCCGTACCAGTGAAGTTCGCGGTGCCGGCAGTCACGATGAACTCTCCACTGCCGCCCAGACTGCTGCCGTCGTCAAAATCATAACTGCTCGAAAACGAGAGGATCGTCCCCGGTTGGATCAGAAAACTTCCCGAACTGCTTCCGCCCGCTGCCACGTTCAGCCGGCCCGAGTTGATGTTGATGCTGCCGTGGTTGACCAAGCTCGTGCCGCTGAACGTGGTGGTCCCCGTGCCGCCCGTCTTGTTGATCGTGCCGTGGTTGTAGAGAACGCCGGGATCGTAGGTGTAGCTCACCGTCAAATCGCTGGTGATGTTGATTACGCCACCGACCAGATTGGAAATGACGCCCGCATTGCCCGCACCCCAACTACTGGACCCCACGGCAAAGGAGTCCGACCAGGTCAACGTTCCAACGTTCACCAATTGGCCCCCCACCAAAGTCTTGCTCGTCCCGCTGCCAATCGTGCCCTCACCACATTGCACCACCCCGTGCAGCCGGCCTCCGGTCCAAGTGAACGTGTCGGCGTGGATCGCATTAGTGCCGCCCAGCGTCCCACCACCGGTCATGGCTAGAGTTGTCACCTGCACCACCCCGCTCTCCACGTTGTTGAAATTGACCGAGCCGCCCGCCAGCCGGAGGACCGTATTTGTGAATTGGGCCGTGCCGTTGAAATTCAACGTGCCGCCGGTCACCGCGAAATCACCGCCGCCACCCACGCTGCTGCCGTCGGTGAACTCATAATTGCTCGAAAACGACAACGCCGCTTCGGGCTGCATCAGGAACGTTCCGGTACTGCTGCCTCCGGACGCGAAGTTCACCTTGCCCGAGTTGATGTTGACCCTGCCGTGATTGGCCAAGCTCGTGCCGCTGAATGTGGTTGTGCCCGTGCCGCCCGTCTTGTTGATGGTGCCGTGGTTGTAGAGGACGCCGGGATCGTAGGTGTTGCCAACCGTCAAGTCGGTGGTGATGTTGATCACGCCGCCAGTCAGATTGGAAATGACGCCCGCATTGCCCGCACCCCAACTGCTGGACCCCACGGCAAAGGAGTCCGACCATTCCAACGCCCCGGCATTGATCAGCACCCCGCCCACCAGATATTTCGTGTTCCCACCCCCGATGCTCCCGCCGCCGCAGGTCAGCACTGTGCGCAGCCACCCGCCCGTCCACGTAAAGTCCGCCGCCGTCACCGCGTTCGTCCCGCCCAACGTCCCGCCACCCGCCAACGCCACCGTCGGCACGTTCACTTCGCTGACTCCCGCATTGTTGAAATACACGTTGCCGCCAGTGATGTTGATCGCTGCGTTGATCTGATAAAGTCCATTGAAATACGTATTGCCGCTCGTAAAGCTGTTCGTCCCCGTCAAACTGTAATCCCCGTTGAAGTTCGCCGTCCCCCCACTCACCCACAGATTCCCCGCCCCTGATACCGTCGCCTCTTCCGCCAACGTGAAAGTCCCGCCGTCAAACCGTAACGTGCAGTCGGCAGCCACCGTCACGCTGCCCGAGCTGCTGCCCCCCCAGTTAAAATTCAAAGTTCCCGAGTTGATGTTGATGCTGCCGTGGTTGACCAAGCTCGTGCCGCTGAATGTGGTTGTGCCCGTGCCGCCCGTCTTGTTGATGGTGCCGTGGTTGTAGAGGACGCCGGGATCGTAGGTTTTGCCAACCGTCAAGTCGGTGGTGATGTTGATCACGCCGCCGGTCAGATTGGAAATGACGCCCGCATTGCCCGCATCCCTACTACTGGACCCCACGGTAAAGGAGTCCGACCAGGTCAACGTTCCAACGTTCACCAATTGGCCCCCCACCAAAGTCTTGCTCGTCCCGCTGCCAATCGTGCCCTCACCACATTGCACCACCCCGTGCAGCCGGCCTCCGGTCCAAGTGAACGTGTCGGCGTGGATCGCATTAGTGCCGCCCAGCGTCCCACCACCGGTCATGGCTAGAGTTGTCACCTGCACCACCCCGCTCTCCACGTTGTTGAAATTGACCGAGCCGCCCGCCAGCCGGAGGACCGTATTTGTGAATTGGGCCGTGCCGTTGAAATTCAACGTGCCGCCGGTCACCGCGAAATCACCGCCGCCACCCACGCTGCTGCCGTCGGTGAACTCATAATTGCTCGAAAACGACAACGCCGCTTCGGGCTGCATCAGGAACGTTCCGGTACTGCTGCCTCCGGACGCGAAGTTCACCTTGCCCGAGTTGATGTTGACCCTGCCGTGATTGGCCAAGCTCGTGCCGCTGAATGTGGTTGTGCCCGTGCCGCCCGTCTTGTTGATGGTGCCGTGGTTGTAGAGGACGCCGGGATCGTAGGTGTTGCCAACCGTCAAGTCGGTGGTGATGTTGATCACGCCGCCAGTCAGATTGGAAATGACGCCCGCATTGCCCGCACCCCAACTGCTGGACCCCACGGCAAAGGAGTCCGACCATTCCAACGCCCCGGCATTGATCAGCACCCCGCCCACCAGATATTTCGTGTTCCCACCCCCGATGCTCCCGCCGCCGCAGGTCAGCACTGTGCGCAGCCACCCGCCCGTCCACGTAAAGTCCGCCGCCGTCACCGCGTTCGTCCCGCCCAACGTCCCGCCACCCGCCAACGCCACCGTCGGCACGTTCACTTCGCTGACTCCCGCATTGTTGAAATACACGTTGCCGCCAGTGATGTTGATCGCTGCGTTGATCTGATAAAGTCCATTGAAATACGTATTGCCGCTCGTAAAGCTGTTCGTCCCCGTCAAACTGTAATCCCCGTTGAAGTTCGCCGTCCCCCCACTCACCCACAGATTCCCCGCCCCTGATACCGTCGCCTCTTCCGCCAACGTGAAAGTCCCGCCGTCAAACCGTAACGTGCAGTCGGCAGCCACCGTCACGCTGCCCGAGCTGCTGCCCCCCCAGTTAAAATTCAAAGTTCCCGAGTTGATGTTGATGCTGCCGTGGTTGACCAAGCTCGTGCCGCTGAATGTGGTTGTGCCCGTGCCGCCCGTCTTGTTGATGGTGCCGTGGTTGTAGAGGACGCCGGGATCGTAGGTTTTGCCAACCGTCAAGTCGGTGGTGATGTTGATCACGCCGCCGGTCAGATTGGAAATGACGCCCGCATTGCCCGCATCCCTACTACTGGACCCCACGGTAAAGGAGTCCGACCAGGTCAACGTTCCAACGTTCACCAATTGGCCCCCCACCAAAGTCTTGCTCGTCCCGCTGCCAATCGTGCCCTCACCACATTGCACCACCCCGTGCAGCCGGCCTCCGGTCCAAGTGAACGTGTCGGCGTGGATCGCATTAGTGCCGCCCAGCGTCCCACCACCGGTCATGGCTAGAGTTGTCACCTGCACCACCCCGCTCTCCACGTTGTTGAAATTGACCGAGCCGCCCGCCAGCCGGAGGACCGTATTTGTGAATTGGGCCGTGCCGTTGAAATTCAACGTGCCGCTGGTCACCGCGAAATCACCGCCGCCACCCACGCTGCTGCCGTCGGTGAACTCATAATTGCTCGAAAACGACAACGCCGCTTCGGGCTGCATCAGGAACGTTCCGGTACTGCTGCCTCCGGACGCGAAGTTCACCTTGCCCGAGTTGATGTTGACCCTGCCGTGATTGGCCAAGCTCGTGCCGCTGAATGTGGTTGTGCCCGTGCCGCCCGTCTTGTTGATGGTGCCGTGGTTGTAGAGGACGCCGGGATCGTAAGTTTTGCCAACCGTCAAGTCGGTGGTGATGTTGATCACGCCGCCGGTCAGATTGGAAATGACGCCCGCATTGCCCGCATCCCAACTACTGGACCCCACGGCAAAGGAGTCCGACCAGGTCAACGTTCCGACGTTCACCAATTGGCCCCCCACCAAAGTCTTGCTCGTCCCGCTGCCAATCGTGCCCTCACCACACTGCACCGCCCCGCGTAATGTGCCCCCAGTCCAAGTGAAAGTTGTCGTCGCCAACACGCCATTTGTAATGCTGAGCGTGCCATTGCGGAATTGTAATTCAGCCGACGTGACGTTATTGGTCACGGTGACGGTTACGTAACGATTGAGCACGGCTATGTCTGCCGCACCGGGAACTTGGTTGGGACTCCAGTTGCCTGGCTCGTGCCAACTGCCGCTCACGTTGTTGGTCCAAGTCAGGGTGGCGGCTTGAAGCTGCGGAAGGAAAGCCAGCCAGATTCCCACGGTTACCCACCGAGCCAGTGTTCTAATTTTCATAAGCACTTATTTCTGGTAACAATTCGGATGTGCAATTGTTCGCCGGTTCGAGTTAGTTTGAAAATGATCCGTGTCTCTGGTTGAAAAAACTGGTACGCCCTTCTGAAATTCAACCAGCACGACTGAGACTTGCGCTAATCCTTGGCGAGCGCCTGAGCTTTGTGCAAGCTTTTTTTTGAGCTTTTTTTAGCGCAAAAAAGCCGCCTGAAAACACGCGGCTGGCAATGCAAAACTTACTCGCGGATTACCGGCTCAGGCGGCGGCATACGTCGGACTCCCGACCGTGCCTGTGCTTGGATACATTGCCTCCTTCTTCACGTATCCGGACTTGTCCTTGTGAATCGCAGGCCTGAACACAGTGGACCATAATGCCCATCAAGGTTCCACCATCTTCTACTCTCAAAGCGCTTTTTCTTCACCCGCCAGCGCATCCCTCAAGAGGCGGGCTAAGGTTCAGAGCTCAACCCGGACGCGGCACGATCGTTCAAACGCGCGAACCAGAAGGAAACCCGGACCAAAATGTCTTCCAGGTAATTCCTATCTTACCGCCGCAACGCGTTTTCCATCCCCTCAACCACGCCATGGCCGCATGGTTGCCGGCTGACAAATCCATTCTGCTTTTCGACCAACTCCTTCACCGCCGGAATGGCGTTTGACGGCGCCACCAAATGCCGCGAGAACTTGCTTTGCAACATGGGCAGATCGTTCAGATGATCTCCCGCCGCGAGAACTTCAGCATTGGTCACTTCCAGGCGGCGCATCAGTTCGGCGAGCGCCGTGCCCTTGTTGTAGTTCACATGACTGAAGCGCGCATACACATCATTGCGCACCACGGTCAATTCGGGAAACTGGCGGCAAAATCCGTCCAGACGGTTGTGAACCGCGTCCGCATCCTGAGTGTTCCGCGCGATTAAACAAAACGGCGACCACGCATCCGCATAAACCGTCGCGTCGAACCGCTCGTTCACCCAATCCATCAACCCCGCCACTTCCGGGCGCACGCGATCAAACAACTGCTCGTGATCCTCGCGACACGCCGTGTTCCAAGGCTCAACCGGCACGTAACGCGCGCCGTTGTGCTGATAAATCTCCCGTTCCACCAACACCAAAAAATCCGGACGCACCTCCAGCCCGGCGCGCGCCAGCGATTCCATCAAGCTCGACATTTCGCGGCCGGTGTTGATCACCCACTTGGCGCCGCGCCGTTGCAGATCGCCAATCAATTCCGCGAAGCGCGCCGGAATGGGTGGGTTTTCAAACTCGGCAAACAGCGTTCCGTCGAAATCGGTGGAGATTAACTTGATCGGCAAACTCATCGTCAGGACCTCAGTATAATCAAATCAACCCCACTCAAGCCAAGCCCGATGCTGCCGCTCGATGCCGCGCCAGTTCCCCGTCATGGAGTCTGACCGTCTGGCATGAGTGAACGAATTGGGGTGCGACGGAATTTACGGATTTGCGGCGCCGCTGGCGAAACGACTAGACTAACGACCGGTACATCAACCGCGACTTTATGAAATCCGCATACGAACTCGCCATGGAGCGCCTGGAAAAAGCGTCGCCGACCGCCAAACTAACGGACCGGCAGAAGCAGGAAATCGCTGAACTGGAAGCCAAGGCCAAAGCCAAAATTGCTGAACGTGAAATTGCGCTTCAGAGCGCAATCAGCGCCGCCACGGAGGCGGGCGACTTTGAAAAATTTGAATTTCTGCAACAACAGCTCAGCAAGGAACGCCAGGCCATTCAGTCCGACCTGGCAGAGAAGAAAGATCAGATTCACCGCAAGTCTTCCGCTCGCAAGTAAGGTTCGAGCGTGACCTCATCTCGCAAAATTTCCGGCAATGACCGCCGGAGGACGATTATGCTATTGCGACAACAAACGCCGCCTCTAGTCTGCTCGGGCGTTCATTGGCAACGCGTGGATTCATGTTCCTGATTAAACTGGCAGCCGGTCTGGCCTTGATCACCTTTGGCGTGCGTTTTCTACGCAAGGGCTTGGATCGTCTTTTCGGCGGGCGGCTGATTGTCTGGCTGGAAAAAGCCACGAAAAACCGGGCGCAAGCCATGTTGGCCGGCGCCGTCACCGGCACGGTCGCGCCCTCCTCGACCGGTCTCTCGCTGCTCACCATGCAATTTGCCAGCAGCGGCAAAATCGCCACGGACAAGGTGCTGGCCATGTTGCTCGGCGCCAACGTCGGCATGACGTTGCTCGTGAACATCGCCGCTTTTCAGGTTGAAAATTACGTGGGACTGATGCTCTTTTTTGGCGTGGTGGGATTTCAATTCACCACGCGGTCCCGCATCCGCGGCATCGGCCAGTGTCTCCTTTCGCTGGGATTCATTTTCCTGGCCATGGATTTTTTTCATCAAGCGGCAACCCGCTTCATTCAAAACCAGGAGGTGGAAGAAGTTTTCCGCATCCTCAACCACTATCCGGTTCTGCTGGGGGCCGGCGCGGCCATCGCCGCAATCGTGTTGCAAAGTTCCACCGCGGCGATCGGTCTGGCCATCGGTCTGGCCACGGGTGGCGCGCTACCCGGCTCGCTTTTTGTCACCTGGATTGTCGGCACCAACCTCGGCATCGGCTGCACCTCGCTGTTCTGCGTTTGGAATGATGGAGAAGGACGGCGATTGGGCTGGGCCAACCTCATCGTCAAGGCGGTGGCCGCAGTGCTGGTGCTGGCGCTCGGGCCGTTGAATTTCCTTTTGTCACCCGCGCTTGGATTGCCGGTCTCGCATCAATTGGCGTTCCTGCAAACCGCTTTCAACGTGGTGGCCGCCATCATCGCCCTGCCCTTTCTAAATGGATTGCTGACGTGGGTGCGCCGTTGGATCGGGGCCGATCCCGCCGCCGCGCTGGCCCGAAAAACATTCTTGGACCCGCAAGCGTTGGAATCCACCTCGGTGGCTCTGGCCAACGCCACGCGGGAAACTCTGCGGATGACGGATGAAGTGCGCGAGATGTTGCAAAAAGTCTGGCTGGTCCGGACGACGGAAGATGGCGGCAATCTGAAAGCCATCCGCCATCAGGACGACACGATTGACGAGATCAACCGCCAATTGATGTTGTATCTGAGCCGCATCGGGGAGCTGAACGACCCCGACCGCCGCTGGCATTTCATTCTGTTGACGTGCTCCAGCGAACTGGAAACGGTGGGCGACATCATCGAAAAACATTTTCTGCACACCGTGGAGAAGCAACAGGCCGATCAACTCCAGTTCGCGCCCGAGAACGAAACCGTGCTGCACGAAATTTACCTGCAAACGCTGCAACAGTTTCAACTCATCACCAGTTGGCTCACCACCCGCGATCCGGACGCCGCGCAACAGTTGATTCAAGTGGGTGAAAGTGTGGCCGCCCGCTGCGCGACCAAAAAGCAGAGTCATTACGAACACCTGCGCCCTGGTAACGACGCCGCACTGCTGTCCAACCTGGTTTTCCTCGACATGCTCGACAGCTTGCGGCGCATCAGCCAGCACCTCACAACGGTCGCTGATGAAATCCAGCGCACCGAAGCGCGCATCAAAAAACCCAAACCGGGTGCGCCCGCCGGCACCGATGAAACGAACCGCGGGCAGACGCCTTCGCCATCCGCGTAGCCGCAGGGGAGAAGCCATCCCTGGTCAGCGCGACTCAAGTTCCAACATGGCTCGCGCGAAGCGACGGCCCAACTCCCGCTGAGACGCGCTGTCAAAATGCAGCTCGTCTCCTTTGTGCGCTAAACCCGCGCTACTGACGCACGCGGTCAACTCAAGCTGCTCCGGCAAGGCGGCCAACGCCGTATTCACGAGGCGTGCCTCCGGAACCGGATTCCTCTGGCGCGTGGCGAGGAATTCTCCGAGTTGTCCCACCACAAACGGCAGCTTCGGCACGCTCAATTCGGCGCGAAAATCACGGATCATCTGCGTGAGCCGTCGCCCATAGCTTGGCGCCAAATCCGGCGTGCAATCACTTTCACCTTGATGCCAGATCACGCCTTTGAGCGTACCCGACGCCATCGCCAATCGCGCCCGATGCACCGCGTTGGAATAAAGGTCGCCACCTCGCTGCCAGCGTTCGAGCGGCGTCCCGCCCACCGAACACGGAATCAAACCGATCGTCACGTCCGGCGCGACGGCAGCCAGGGCTTTGCCAAAAGCGAGTCCCGGCCCTACGCCAATGATCTTCGGACGATCGTGCGTAACCGGTTCAATTGCCAAACGCCACTCGCCATTGGTCGTCAGCATGAGCACGCGTGGATGAGGTGTTTTATCTTCCGTTTCCACCGCACCGCGACCTGACATGTTCGATTGTCCCAGCATCAGGTAGAGATGGAAATTCTGCGGGGCCGGCAACGCCGGAATCGGATCAGCGGTTTGGGCAAAGGCCGGAAAGATCATGGCGACAATCATTACCCCGAGGAATTGATGGTATGAAAACATGGTCGAGACTTTGCTATTTCAACACGAAATCCAGTTCCAATAATTTATAGCGCGCCGCTTTCAGTCCGAGTTGCTGATAAATCCGCTGGGCGCGGCGATTCTCCTGATCCACGTAAAGCCGCAAACCACAAACATCGCGACGCGCCCTGGCCCGCTTCGCCACATGTCCATACAACGCGCGAAACACCCCTTGCCCGCGAAACTCCGGCAACACATACACACTCTGAATCCACCAGAAATAACCGTTGCGCCAATCACTCCATTCAAACGTAATCAATAACTGACCCACGACCGCGCCCTCCTGCTCCGCCAAAAAATAAATGCCTTTGTTCGCATCACGCAACAAACGCCGCACCCCGAGACGCAGTCGCCGCGCGTCCAAGCGTCGCCCTTCCGTTTCGTGCGCCAGACGCGCATTGAACTCGGCGATGACCGGAGCGTCGGTCAGACGGGCAAGGCGAATTCTCATGTTGCAGCGCAGTTTAATCAAAGTCATGAAGGTGCGACAACAAATCCCGCAACCGCGACTTTCGAATCAGTCGGACCGGACGTGGTGGTATCCGCGTCCAGTCGAAAAACCCGGCTCGACATGCTCCAGCGTCTCGCCAAAATTGCTCGCATGGTTGTCCACAAGAAAATCCGAATTTTACTCCGGTGCGCGATTGGCTGTTTAGCGCTGACCGGATCACTCCAGGCCCAGCCGATCACCGAATTGAAAGTGATGAGTTTTAACATCTGGGTGAACGGCGGTGATAGTTTGAGCGATTGTATTGAAGCCATCCGCACTTCCGGCGCGGACCTGGTGGGTTTGCAGGAGTGCAATAACGCTGCCGCCCAAACCATTGCCGATTCGCTTGGCTTTTACGTTTTGCCGGCACCCGGCTGCTCCATTGTCAGCCGGTATCCGATCATTATGACGCATTATATCGGCGGTTCGCGGGGCGTGACCGTTCAGCCAAGCCCCGGACAGCGGGTTCACCTTTTCAACTGCCATCTCGCACCCTATCCCTACGGCCCGTACGCGTTGAACGAGGGACAATCCCAGGCTGCCGTGGTGGAGTTGGAAAATCAAACCCGGTTACCGGCGTTGAAGCAATTGCTGGCGACGATGCAGTTGATTCTGGATGGTCCCGATCCTTGCTTTTTGACGGGCGACTTCAACGCGCCTTCACACCTCGATTATGCGGACCTGCCGTGGCCCACGTCCGTTGCGTGCATCAATGCGGGCCTCAAAGATTCCTACCGCGAGTTGTATCCGGACAACCGCCAGTTTCCACCCCAATTTGCCTACGACGATCCGGGCGTCACTTGGACTCCCAAACCCGTCAATGAACCCGAGAATGTTTTTGATCGCATTGATTTCGTTTATTACAGCGGGAGCGATGATGGGGTGACGCCAACGCAATCCGCCGAACTGGACGGACGGAACAGCATCAATCCCTGGCCGTCTGACCATCGAGCGGTACTCACGACTTTTACGCTGACTCCGCCCTCGCTCCTGGCTCGCGCCAGCCACCCCATCCCGGTGCATCAAGCCACGAACATCATTTCGTATCCTGTGCTCAGTTGGTTGCCCGGCAGTAACGCTACAAGTCATCTGGTCTATTGGGGTACGAATGGACCAAGCGAACTCCTCACCAACACCACCGCCACGTTATTGACGACGACCAATCTCGCACCCGGAACGACTTATTACTGGCGCGTGGATGAAATCACGCCAGAAGGCACGGTGACCGGCGACGTTTGGTCGTTCACCACCAAAATTTCGCTCACCACAACGTACGAATGGAATTTCGCCAACGGAGATCTGACTCCGGTTTTGGGCAATGGCACGTTGGCTTATGCGGATGGCGACGCAACGCAGAGCCAAACCACTTTTGGGACCACGGACGGAAATCTCGTGCCGCACATCAACGGCCAGCCAGCGGCGTATCTCCACGCGCCGGCATTCGCCGGGGAGAGCAATGGTTATCTGGTCACCTTCACCGACAGCGAGCCTAACGGCGGCGGCGCTTATATCAACCAATACACGCTGATCTTCGACGTCCTCCTGCCCGGCAGCATTAACTGGTTTCCATTTTTTAACACCAACCCGGCGAACCAAAACGACGCGGATTTCTACGTCAGTGATGAAGGCGCGATCGGGATTGGCGCGATCGGATATTCCGCCTCGGAACTCATCACCGCTGACACCTGGTATCGGATCACCTTTGCGGCGGATTTGGCCGCGAAGGTGGTCGCCTACTACGTGAATGGCAACCCGGTCTTTACCGGCACCGCCGTGCTTGATGGCCGCCACGCGATTTACTCCAGCTTCGATGCCGGCGCCGATCTACTGCTGTTCAACGAAGGCGATACTTCCGGCATTTACACCCATGAAGTTTATCTCCGCGGCTTTTGCTTCATTGACCGCACGCTGTCCGCGGCGGAAGTGCAAGCTCTCGGGGGACCGCAGGCCGGCGGCATCATGGTTTCGCGAGCACCCATCACTCTTTCCATCGAAACAAATGCATCTCATGTCACGTTGCACTGGACCGGCGGCCCGGGTTTGTACCAACTGCAAACGGCCACCAATTTAACCAATCCTTCGTGGCAGAACGTCGGCAACCCAAGCAGCGCAACGAGCGCGACCCTTCCCCACACTGCTGAAGCGGCGTATTTCCGCGTGATCAGTCAATAACCGCCAAACGCGCAACGGGGCGGTCGAAGTGAAATTGCGCTTTCCGGCCACTCGTGCAGTGCAAACCCGCAACGTTGCGCGCCAGCTTTAACGGCTACCGCAGTACCAGCGGCAACAGCCAGTGGCAGACCACGATGATCGCTCCGATGCCGAAAAGATCGAGCACCAGGCCGTAACGCACCATTTTCAGCAACGGCACGCAACCGCTGCCAAAGACAATCGCGTTGGGCGGGGTGGAAACCGGCAGCATGAAAGCCAGTGACGCGCCCAAACATGCCGCCAAAGCCGGTGGCACGGGATTAACTTGCGCCGCTTCCGCCACCGCAATCGCCACCGGCACCACCATGTTGGCCGTGGCCGTATTCGAGGTCGTCTCGGTGAGGAACACCCCAATGATCGCGAACAACACCACCAGCCCGAATGATGACTGCACATGAAACCGCATCGCCAAACTCTCCCCGGCCCAACGGGCCAGACCGGTATTGAACATCGCTTCGCCCAAGGCCAGTCCGCCACCGAAGAGCAGAATGGTTCCCCAATCAATCCGCCGCGCTTGCGCCCAACCCAATGTGAATTCGCCGCGTCGGAAATTGACGGGCAACACAAACAACAGGATCGCCCCCAGCAACGCCGCGCCCGCCTCCGGCAGATGCCGCTCCAGCCATTTGAACAGCGGAGCGTTCACCCCGGCCACGGCGGCGACCGCGCCCGGCAGCAACCACAAGACCACCGTTACCACGAAGGCAATCAGAACATTGCGCTCGCCGCGAGATAGCGGTCCCAATTTGGCGCGTTCCCGCTCGATCCAGGCGGTGCTTTCACCCAGCCAGTCGTTCTCCGCCCGGCAAACCCAATTCAAATAAATTCCCAATCCGATCAATAACACCAGCGCCAGCGGCACCCCAAAGGCCATCCATTGGAAAAACGTCAGTTTGAAACCGACGCTTTTTTCCAGAAAACCGATGGCGATCAAATTCGGCGGCGTGCCCACCGGAGTCGCCATCCCTCCAATCGAGGCCGCAAATGCCGTCGCCAGCATCAACCCCGTGCCAAACTTCAGATCGGTCAAACGAACCTCGTGCCCTTCACGTTCGGATTGGCGGCGCGCCATTTCGCCGAGAATCGCCAGCCCAATCGGCAGCATCATGGCTGCGGCGGTGGTGTTGGAAATCCACATCGAGAGCAATCCGACGATTCCCGCAAACGCCCACAAAATCCGGCTGGGACGCCGCCCCACCCACGGCAGGCTTAGAATGCCAAACGCAATGCGCCGGTTCAGCCCATGATGCAACACTCCCTCAGCCAGCAGAAAGCTCCCCAGAAACAAAAAGATGATCGGATGCCCAAAACTCTTGAACATCTCCTTGTCAGTACCGATGCCGCACACCACGCAAAGCGCCGGCCCGAGCAAAGCGGTTACCGCCAACGGAATGGCTTCCGTCAACCAAAGCGTGACCACCAAGCCAAACACCGCCAACAACCGGTGCGCTTCCACGCTCAAACCGGAAATTGGCAAAAACCACAGCACCCCAAAAACCAGCGGCGCCACAAACAATCCAGCCCGCCGGCGCCAGAAATCAAATCCGTCGCCAGACGCTGCTGGGGAAAATTCCGCATCACTCATCCAATTAAACCGTGTTGTTTTACCGGACTGACCTCCGGGCTGAAAGTTGAAAACGCCAGCCGCGCAAAATAAATCCGGCTCCATCAGGCGACCGCTTGGCCCAACCGGCCCTGTCCGCTTGTATTCACCAGCCGCAACGCTATGCTCACTCGCGATGAAATTGCCCGTTGCTTTGCTGTGGTTCGCTGGCGTTGTTTCGCTTGGCGCGGCGCCGTTGGAACAACACGCCGCCGCGTATCGCGAGCAACTCACGCATCGCACCCTGCCCTATTGGCTGGCCAAACTGGACCACACCAATGGCGGTTTTCTACTCGGCGACGACGCGATCAAAGGCGCAACGGATTCGACGGAAAAACAACTGGTATCCCAGGCGCGCATGGTCTGGACGTTTGCCCACCTGCACTGGCAGGGATTGGCTGACGCCAACGACGCCAGCCGCGCGGCGGCATGGAATGGCTATCGTTTTCTCACCAATCACTTTCTGGACACCACGCACGGGGGTTACTTCTGGAAGACGGATGCCGCGGGACGCGTCATTGACGATCGCAAACTGCTCTATGGCGAGGCGTTCGTGCTCTACGCCTTTGCGGAATTGCATCGCGCCACCAAAGCGCCGGAGCCGCTGGCTGAAGCTTTGCGGTTATATCGCGTGATTCAACAACGCGCGCACGATGCGCAACATCAGGGCTGGCATGAACATTTCACGCGCGACTGGCAACCGCTTCCGGATCGTGACCCCAACGCCATCGTCGAAATTGCGGGTCTTAAAAGCGCCAACACCCATTTGCATCTGCAGGAGGCGTTCGCGGAATTGTATGACGTCACGCACGATCCCGAAGTGAAGCGCAGCCTCATCGAGGCGTTGACGATCAACCAGCGTTATTTCTATCCCCCGGACGCCGGCCAAAGTTGTTTCCATCGGCAACCGGATTGGCGCGCCGTCACCGATCCGCGCAGCGCCGGACTTTCCTACGGACACAACGTCGAGTTTGCCTGGTTGATGCTGCGCGCCGACACCGTCCTCGGAGCTCGCCCCGCCTGGACACATTTCTACGCGCATTTGGACCATGCGCTCGCCCACGGTTACGACCACGAACGCGGCGGGCTTTACCATCGCGGCGTGAGCGATGAACCCGCCAACGATCAGGATAAAATCTGGTGGGTGCAGGCGGAACTGCTCGCCGCCCTGACCGATGCGTTGCGTCATCAGGAAAATGCCGCCTACCGCGAGGCGCTGGACCAACTCATCCACTTCATCAACGCCCATCAAACCGATGCGCGGACCGGCATCTGGCTGGACACCGTAAGCGCCGACGGTCAGCCTAAACGCACCGGTCTGGCGCACGCCTGGAAAGCCAATTACCACGATGTGCGCGCCTTGGTTAAGTTCATCAACGCCTTTGCGCCCGAACCGCATTGAAGCGCGCAAACAGCCGTTTGGACGTTGCCAGTCACTTGGGTTTTGCGTCAGTATCGAATCATGCGCGTAAGCATTTTCATCATGACTTTCTGTTTACCCATCGCCGCACTTTCCCAAACCAACCATCACTCGATCACCACCAACGACGCGCACCGCGCCGCGGCCTTGTTCAGCCTCGATTTTTCCGATGTCGAGATCGAAATGCTCCGTCCTGGATTGGAAGCACAGCGGCGCAACTACGAGGCGATGCGCCAGTTGCCGCTCTCAAACGGCGTCCCGCCCGCCCTCCAGTTCAATCCCCTGCCCGTCGGCTTCAAACTGGAAACCACGCGCAAAAAGTTTCGGCCCGCACCCCTGCCTAAAATCAAACGCCCGCAAAATTTGGACGACCTGGCGTTCTACTCCATCGCCGAACTGGCGGCGCTGATCAAATCCCGCCAGCTCACCTCCGTGGAACTCGCCGGGTTTTATCTCGAACGACTGAAACGGATCGGGCCGAAGCTGGAATGTGTCGTCACGCTCACCGAAACGCTGGCGCTGCGGCAGGCGCAGCGAGCCGATCGGGAAATCGCGGCGGGCAACTGGCGCGGACCGCTGCACGGCATCCCGTATGGCGCCAAGGATTTGTTTGCCACCAAAGGCATCGCCACCACCTGGGGCGCCGCGCCTTACACGAACCAGGTTTTTGATTTTGACGCCACCGTCATCCAACGCCTGGAAGCAGCCGGCGCCGTGTTGATTGCCAAAACCACCATGGGCGAACTGGCCATGGGCGAAACGTGGTTCGGCGGAGTGACGCGCAATCCGTGGAATCTCAAGCAAGGTTCAAGCGGTAGTTCCGCTGGATCGGCGGCCGGTACCGCCGCTGGTTTGTTTGCGTTCGGCATCGGCACGGAAACCTACGGCTCGATTCTTTCGCCCGCCAGTCGCTGCGGCGTCACCGGCTTGCGCCCGACCTATGGCCGCGTCAGCCGTGCGGGCGCCATGACCCTGAGCTGGAGCATGGATAAGATCGGACCGATTTGCCGCACCGTCGAAGATTGCGCCCTCGTACTCAACGCCATTCAAGGGCCGGACGACGCTGATCAAACCGTGCGCGACGTCCCGTTCAATTACGACGCGCGTCTCGACGTGAAAAAACTTCGCGTTGGCTACCTGCAAACCCTTTTCGAAACCAAGCAAGGTGACGGCCGACAAAACGACGATGCCGCGTTGGCCGTATTGCGTAAACTCGGAGTGAACCTGCAACCGGTGCAATTCCCGGAATATCCACTGAGCAACATTTCGTTTCTACTTTCCACGGAAGCCGCGGCCGCCTTCGATGAATTAACCTTGAGCGACCAGGACGACTGGCTGCGTCAACAAACCGCCGATGCCTGGCCCAACACCTTTCGCGAACGCCGCTTTGTTCCCGCCGTCGAATACCTGCGCGCCCAACGCATCCGCTGGCTGCTGATTCAAGATATGGCCAAAGCGTTCGAACCGTTCGACGTCATCCTCGCTCCCTCGGGTGCCGGGATGACGGTACTGCTGGGAAATCTGACCGGACACCCTTGCTTGGTCGCGCCGAACGGATTCACATCGGCCGGCGCGCCCACCAGCATTTACTTTCTGGGCAAGCTCTTTGGCGAAGCCGAACTGCTATCGCTTGCCAAAAACTATCAAGACGCCACCGACCACCACCGCCAACACCCCAAGCTGTGATTTCCGCGACGCTCCTCGTGTGACGGGTCACGAAATCAAATTCAGCGTTCCAATAGCGTCTGGACAATTCTAAAGCGAACAGTAAGTTCGACTGACTTCAATCGTCGCCACCGCTCAGGCGATGCGTCATTGCCGTTAAAACTGGATCGTCAACTCGCGCGGCTGGGTGTCGTTGGCAAAGTGAATCCACAACAAGCCTTCCTTGGCTGAATGGGAATAGTTCAAAGTCGCCCCGACATCGAAGCGGACCATGCGGGGCGGCTTGGCGGCGCGAAGAAGCAAAACCGCAGGGGTATTTCCCACGCCTTCCACCGCCAACGTCATGGCGGCATCGGTCTGACTTTGGAGCAATGCTTTGCATCCGGAGGCGATGAGGCGCGGCACTTGGTCGCGCTCGCCTTCCAGGTCGCGCAGGAAAAATCGGCTGCCGGGTTTTACTTCGATGCTGGTTTGCACTTGCAACTCAGGATCAAACAAATTCACAAAGCGTCCGCGCAGTTGTTTTGGTTCGGCAGCGATGGATTCGTCCAAACCGGCAGCGATCACGTACGGGCCGCGCCGGAGTTGCAGGTAATTGGTTTCACGCCACTTCAATCCGGCGGACTTCGCCGCGCGCTGGGTCAGTTGAATCACGGGTTCATCACCGTGGTCGGATTTGGCGAGCTGCACCGGATTTTCCCGCAGCCAGAACACTTCGCCCTCTCCGTGCCGCCAATTCAGCGGTCGCATCGCCGTGACCGTCGCGTTCGTGGCTTTGAAACCCAGTTGAGCGAACAGATGTTCCCTCGGGGTGGCGTAGTGGTTGCCATCGGTGTTCCACCAATCGCGCACGGCGTGATACGGATCGGAATCATCATCACAAACAATTAGTCGCCCACCCTGTTTGACCCAATCCGCCAGTGCGGTGTGGACGTCCGCAGACAGCGGTTTCATACCGTGATAGGTGAGCCAGAGCACCCGGAAGTCTTTCAAGTAATGCGGCACGGTGACGTTTTCCAATTGCACCGGCGCGACTGGAATCCCGCGCTTCAACAGCGGCAGCGCGAGTCCGTAAATTTCGCTCAGATGCGGATCGCCCGGCTGCGGATCGCCCCGTTGAAACATGAGCGAGTCACTCACCATTACGCCCACTCCGGTCGTGCCGCAATCCCACTCGATGCGCTCCTGTTGCATGTCGTTCAGCGCGTTGAACACGACCTGGAGTTCGGTGGCGTAGGCGGGCGGGATGGATTGACGCTGATCGTCCGGCACGCCGTGCGGATAACGACCGCGAAACACACGCTCGGGCCACGGCGCCACTTCGTACTGCCAAACGTCAGGTTGCAACAGGGAGGCGACCAGCGTGGATTCCCAGTTCCGCTGGTAATCGTTCCAGTCGTGATTGGGATTATCCTCGATCGGATCGTTCAAATACCACACCGTGCGCCCCGTGGCGCGAACCAGATTTTGCATCGCTCCGTATTCGAGGAACGCGGTTTCAAAAGTGCGTTCGCGTAATTGACCACGAAACAGATTCGGCGTGCGCGAGGTGCCGGTCCAGACCTGCGCAATGTAACCGTCACAGCCATTCAGCCGCGCGAGCGATGATTCCGGACTGACAATGCGCCAATGCGCGTAGTTCAACAGACTGTGCGTCGGCACGTAACAACGCACGTGGCGACCGGTGCGGCGATTAAAATCCTGCACGTAATCGAACACCTGCTGCAACGCGCGCCGGTAGAGAAAATACTTGAGTTTGGAAGCGCGCCATTGTGCGTCCACCGAAGCGTGCGGCGGTTGCCAGGCTTCATCGTAGTAAGCGCGCCACTCGCGTTGAAACCCCTCCGAATAGCCGCCGCGCACCCAGAACTCCGGCTCCTCCAGATGAATGGCTTCCGCGCCCGCGTCCAACGCGCGCTGCACGCCCACGCAGAGGAACTTGCCAAAGTTCGTTCCGGGCGACATGTAGTACACATCGCCACCGTGGCTGATCTTTTGACCGTTGCGTTCCGTCTGCGCTTCGTCCTCGTGATTGATGCCATCGAAACGTCCGTAGAGGTAATCCTGATAATTACCCCAGGAAACGCCGGTCATCACGTGCAAACGGTAGCCGCGCTCGCGCCAGGTTTGCAGGCGATTGGGCAACTGCGGATCAATGCCGTAAACGATCGCTACATCCGAACGCAGATTACCAAACCCACTCCACGCTTCGGCCGTCTGAAAACAGGTGCGTTCCCGGTCTTGATTGGAGTCCAAGGGAAACGCGGGGGGATTGGTCGCGCTCCGGCCCACTACCAGCCCCAGCGCCACCAACAAAAAAGTCAGAATGAACTTGAAGGTCCGCATATTTCGTTTTGCTCTACTTGTTGCCGTTGATTAAAGAGGATCTGCTTTCACAGATAAACCTCATAATTGAATCCCCAACCGATCCGACACCTCGGGTTGTATCTGGAAACAGTCCGTTCACGACCGCAACAAATCGTCACGGACAGAGTGCCGCATTGCCAACGCCTCGTGACTCTGCGTCTCTCTGATTAAATCAAACGCACCGCCTGAAGGCGGAACTACGAACATTCCTGTCGCTCGTAGTCCTGCCTTTAGGCAGATTGAACTTTCCCTTGCTGTTTGTAGTCCCGGCTTTAGCCGGAACAAGCTGTTCATGATCACGACAAATCGTCGAGAACAGAAACACCGCATTGCCAACGCCGTGACTCTGCGTCTCTCTGACTAAATCAAACGCACCGCCTAAAGATGAAACTACAAGCAGAACGCACAGAACACATCCGCCGCCTGAAGGCGGAACTACAAACAACCACACAAAACGCTCCCGAAATTACAAACCTCTCTCTGCTCCACCGGGGTCCAGTCCGACTCGCTGGCTGCTGTCACTTTCAACGCCAGTAAATCGCCAAAGCAAACGTGGCACGGAAAAAGCAGGAGCCGAACCAGATGGTTTGGCTAAAAACCGCTTGGCTTCCTGAATAAATGGTATAACGTCATCCACTAACACGACGCGTAACCACTTTCGTAATGAACGAACGCTCATGCCTTTTCATAGCGCAGTGTCGCGACTCAGACTCACGACGCCACCATCCGACGGCGGCAACCAGCAAAACATCCGGTCTAAAATTTGTAAAAATACACACCCATTTCCGAACTGTACACCAAGAAAACCGTAGAGATTGACATGGCCAAAATTGCGCGACGTTTCGTACCCTCCTTAATCCTCGGTCTAACCACCGGCGTTATTCTGCTCGCGGCGCCCGGTAACCCACCCAGTCTGGACAGTGACGGCGACGGTTGGCCGGATGCCGTTGAACATTTTCTGGGCACGGACCCATTCAATCCGGAATCCACCTTTGCCATTGGTCAGGTCATCCGATTGCAAGCCCCCGCCCGGACGGAACTGCGCTGGCCGTCGGTGAGCGGGCGCAGCTATCGCGTCGAAATCACGGATTCATTGCTCGCCACGAACTGGCAAACCGTTTCCGCACTCACCGGCACGGGGGGCACGTTGACGCACACGGTGATGGATGCCGCTTTCCCCAACGCGCGCTTTTTCCGCCTGGCCACCGACTACGACACGGCGTTGCCCCCGTATGCCGGAATGGTTGAAGTTCCTCACGCACCTATCACCACCCCCGGGCCGGTGGTGCTGCGCATCCAGGCGTGGCATCCGGACGGCGTGGATGAAGTGATCTTCCGGCGCCAGGGGCGCATCATCGGCGCGGCGGTTCTGGGCGCAGACGGTTGGTGGGAATTGGTGTGGAGTCCTGACGTTGCTGACAATGGCACGGACGACGTGATCGCCGAGGTGTATTGTGGCAACGCCATAACCATCGCCGAGGCACAATCGTTGGAAGTCAATCTCTCCCTGCCTCCGCAACCCGCTTACCTTACACAAAACCTCGATCAATTCGTATTGCTCAACGGCCAGGGCCAACCGCGGGGCGGCGCACCCGTACGCGCGGATGCGGCCGGCAATTTGCCCCCATGTGAATTCCGGCCCATGGGCGCCAGCGTGGCGGGTTCACCGGGTTCGCTGGCCATTCGCCTGCCCAATGGCGCCCGCCTGACGGACGCGGCCGGATCACCGACGCTGGAGTTTTCCACCGGACGACTCGTCAGCGGCGCCTTGAGTCCACTGACCATCACCGACGTCATTCAAGCAGACACCCTGCGCACGCTGCCGTTGGGGACGATAACGGTGGCGCAATTGATCAGCCTGTTTGAGCTATCGCCAACAAATGGAATTCCCGTAAAGATCGCCGGTCATTTTCCCGCGCGACTCATGAGCGGCACTTTTTCACCAGCCGGTTTCACCGCGCCGCAAATCCAGATTGATCCCGGCGTGTTGCCTTTTGGTCAAACCCTTGGCGCGTTCAATGGTTTGACGCTTGAGCTGGGGGATCATGGCTTCGTCAAACTTCCGCTGACCGGTTCGTTCCCCCTGGCCCAACTCGGCGGACCGCCAGCCACCTTGACCATCGGTAGCGCCGAGCCGGCGTGGGTGCGCTTCGGCTTTGATGGTTCGCTCGCTTTGGCCGGTCAGGGTCGGCTGGAATTTACCGACGGACCGACGTTTGACGTGGAACTGTCGCTCGATGGAACGGCGGCGGCTTTTGCTTTTCGCGCCGGAAAACTGCACGCGCGTTTGAGTGGTGATTGGTTGGCGGCGCATTTGCCCTCCGCAAACACTTTGAACGCAAGCACGCCGGCAAACGTGACGACGTTGAATGCCGCGGCCCTCGCCCTGGAGCGCAAAGCGCTCGCCTTTGAACAATTTACCACCGCATTCAGCGCGGCAAATCCGCTGCCGCTCCCGCGACCGGACGCGGGTCTTTTGCCTTTGCCATTGGACGTGGCGGGCTGGAGTAAACTGGCCGGAGCGACAGGTCTCGATGCCAACGCCACCGAATTGAAAGCGGCGCTGCAACAAGCCGTGCGCGCCGCCACGAGCGCACGCAAGCCGCAAGCTGCGGTGCGTCACTGGTTGGCCGTGGAACGGTTGCGCCTGGCCGGTTTGGCCACGTCCGGGCTGGATGCGCTGCAGACCGAAGCGCGCGCCGCCGCACAACGTCAACTCACCACCACTGAACGACCGCTCGATCTGGCTGGCGTTTATGAGAGTTTGCGGGACGTGGCGGAAGCCTTGCAGTTGGCGCAATTGACAGGTGGAGATTTTGATTTGGCTTCCGTACAACCCAGTTTGGAACAAGCCATCCTCAACGCCCTCGGCGCCCATGCGGCCAGCCTTGGCGTCGTCACTGGCCAAACCACCACCGCCGCTCCGGCGCTGCAAACGCGCAATCGCTTTCTTATTTATCAAGAACTGCACGAACTCGCGCAAATTCAGCAGGAGGCGCAACTGCTCGGGTTGGAAATTCCGGCGGAGGCGTTGTTGGGTGAATTACTGGCGCAATCCGGATTGGCGCTGGAACCCCAATTGCGCGCCGCGCTGCACGACGCGGAACTGGCCCTGGACGACATGGCCTTCCTGGACGCGATGGCCGAGTATCTTTACTTGAATCAACTCGACCAACTTGGTCTGTTCGCCAATGCCCCGATCGGACTGCTGAGCGTACAATCGCTGTCGGACCGCGTCGGCGCCATGGCGACGGCTCTGGAAACGCTGCCCATACCGCAGCGGCCGGTGGCCAAGCGGTTCCAGGAAGCAGAGCGACTGCGGAAAATCCTGGTCGCCATCCCTGCCAACGTCACCTACCCCGCCCCGCCCGGGCTACGCGCTTACCAGGGTCTGACCAATTCAATCGAAAACGCGATGGCTCTGCTCGGCGCGGCCGACCGTGCGGAATTGCTGGCTGTTTTGCGCGCGGGCAATCTTGGCGCGGAACTTCGCGATCGTTTGCAATTCCCCGCTGGCGCTCCGACATGGGAAGATGCCACTCGCATCAGTGCGGTGACCGATGCGCTGGCGGCGAAGTGTCTTAGCGAAAACGATCCGCAAACCGCCAAGCTCGGCGTGAATTCCTTGCTGGCGGCGGCCGCGCGCTTCACCAACGCCGCACAACAATCACTGCGCAAAACTTATTTACTGGAAGCGCAGAAGTTGGTCGTCACCCTGCGGACGCTGGCGGGCAACCGCATCACGCCACCGCCGGCCGCGGATGCGCTGCTAGCCGGCGGCATCGCCGTGGACGAACTGGCGGGTGGGCTGACCTACGATGCGCGCTCCCGCGAGTTGACCGGCTGGGGATCGGGACAAGTGCGATTGCCCGGCATGGGTGCGGCGTTCACGATGTCGCGCATTGCGTTTTCCAGCGGCGGCGCGTTCGAGTTGAATTGCCACGGCAACGTCACGTTGCCGCCGGGTACGAATGGTCCGGCGCGTTTCACCGTCACCGAACGGCGTCCGTTGCGTTTTGCCTGGCAGCGCCCCAACCATTTCTCCATTGCCGGCAGCGGCCAGTTGGAAGTGAACGGCATGACGTTCGAAGCGTGGGCCACCTTGGACGATCCCGAATATGCCTTTGGTGCCAGCGCCAGCGGCGTCAACTTCGACCTCGCAAATTCTCTGCGCGTGATGGTGCCGACCTTTCCGAGCGCGCCCAATTTCGCACCGGCTGCGCGGCGCGACCTGTTGAACTACGTGCATTCCATGTCGGGCAATCTCGACACGCTACGCGCTGATCTGAATCCGCCGACCTTCCGGGAAGCGGGTCAGATGCCGGATTTCAGTCTCGGCGAAAACTTCGGTCCGTTTCGTTGGATTGAGACCACGCTCGATCAATTTATCGCCGATGACGTATTGAACGTGGCGAACCGCAATTACACCAACGTCATCAGCCGGGTGGTCACCGCCATCAATTCATTGGAAGGCCAGTTGATCAATCGCCACGCCACGGCGGATTGCCGGTCCGAGGCCGCGTTCCTGGAAATGCACGAGACGTTGGAGATTTTACGTCGCATCGAACGCGTGGTACAGGCAAATCCGGGGGCTCCGGGCATGGCGTTGCTCCAAAGTCGAGCCACGCAATTGCGCATCGCGCTCGCGCCGCGGCTGGTTTGTGCCAGCGCGCTGGATTTGAACGACAGCACGGAGAACCTCGCCAGACGCCTGGCGTTGTTGTGGCAGTACGGACCACCCGACCAGCATACCATGCAGGCGGTCACCAATGTGGCGGAAGCGCTGCCGCAGTTCCTGCTTAAATTCGGCATTGACCCGGCCACGGGTGAACCGACCGATCCGGAAGCACTGGCGGCACAGGATTTCAATGAGATCATGCTCGCGCTCAAGGTAACGGCGCAAATGCAAGGCATTCTGTCCCTTGGCGGGTGGCAAGATACGGTGCCGGGTTATCCCGGTGTCGAACTCGCCGGAGTAATACGGAAATCGTGGGATCAACTCGGCCGCGCGCCATGGTCAGGAAAAGTCACTGAAGGGCGGGATTTGCTGACGGAAAATGATCGGCTCGCCACCGCGCTGGCAACCACCGGTGACCCGGAAGGATTTTTAGCCGCCGCCGATCCGTTACTGGAAGATTCACGCCGGCTCGGCGAACGCTTGCGACAATGGGCTGCAGAGGTGATGTCGTATGAAAAGACCTTGGAAATGTTCGGAGTTGAGTTGCCCACCAATGCGGTGCCCCGGGTCGTTGGTCCCGATCGTCCGTTGTTAAGCGCCACTGAAGATGTTTCCGACGTCCTTTCCATCGTGCTGGGGCGGGAATTGAATCCTACGGCAACCAATTATCATCCGGCTCGCGTCGTTAAAAAATGGTCTCTCGCCGGCACCAACGCCCCGGTCATTTCCATGCCGTTGGTGGAAGGATTCCAGGGAACGGCCACGCCTTACGGCGCTCCGGGCTACCGGGCGCTGGCTGACTTATCCAACGTGGAATTGATCTGGCAAAGCATTCGTCCCCCCGAAACCGCACCGCCCGCAATTTTTGCCGCTTGGAAGCAGGCCAAGGATGCCGCATTGGAATTGGGTCTCGACTCGGCGTTGTTGCCACCGGAAGTGTTGGCCGCACTCGCGGCGCAGCTCCAATTGGAGATCGAAAATTATTTGCTTAAGCCGTCGCTGCCCGACGCCATCCGACTCACTCGCGCCTCTCGCAACGTGATGATTTGGTTGCATGACCAGGGATTCCATCCGGACGTGGAAGCGTTGAAACCGCCGCTCGCCCAACTCGACAACGCCTTCAAGCTCCTCGTCGTGGCGCGACAAGCCTGGTGGCATCTGAGCAAATACACTTCGATCTTTGTGGATGGTTCGCTGAACTTTGCCGATCAATCGGCCGGATCGCTCGGACGCTATTTTGGCGCGTCGGCCGAATCTTCTCTGGGACTGGGCTTCCAATTGATTGACGATCTGGGGGCGTTGCTGCCCAGTGCGCGACCAGTGGATCTCGCGCTGCCCGGTGGGCTGCGAATTGACGAAGTGTTCGGCGAAGTGCGTTACAATCACCAGTCCAATCTGCTCTCCGGTTCTTTCGGCGGCAACCTGACTTTCCCGGACATTGACGCCAATTTCACGCTCACCGAACTCACCCTGGACAGCGCGGGTCACCTTTCGCTAAAAGCCTCCGCCAGCGGGCCGCTGCCTAAACTTCCGGGCGCGCATTTGAACGGCACGATCAACCTGGCCGGACAATTTCGTTTGGGAGCGCTGGGGCAGCCGCCGATCGCCATCCAAAGTTTGGTTGGCAGTGGCAGCGGTACCGCCACCCTGCCTAATGGCAAAACTTTTACCGGCACGTTTGGCTACGACAGCGCGGCCCAGACCCTGGCGCTGACCACTTCCGCACAGCTCGACCTGGCTCTGGGCGATCACTTTGCGCTGCTCAACGGTAACGCCGGTCTGCGCTTTGGCGGCGTCGGCCCGAACGCATTTCCGTCCAGCGGCCGCTTTGAATTTGGCGGCACGTTTGGCTTGCTACGCAAGAGTTCGCCTCCATCGGGTCAACTCCTCACACCGGAACATTTCCATCTGGCGGCGGTGGATGCTGTGGCGCGTCTGGACGTCAGTGCGGCGGCGCTCTCGGTTTCCCTGCCACAAGGACGGCTGTTGCTGCCGGAGTGGTTCAACTCACCTCCGACGCCACCCGCCACCGAGCCACAACGCGCCGAGCTGACCATCAATAGCAATCAACCGCCGCAGATCACCTTCGCCTTGGGTTCACCGGACGCCAACGGATTCAGACCGTTGACCAACGTCAATTTTGCCGGTGGCGTAATCTTCACCAACCTCGGACTGACCTTGCCGGATTTTTCCGAAGTGGGGGCGCGGAATTTTACCGGTCTGTTTGATTTCGGTAATCTGACGCTGGGCGCCTTGGGCACGGTCCCGGCCACCGTGGCGCCAAAGCTTACCATCAACCACGGTTTCGTCTTTTTCCCGCATCCGATCGAAACCAACGCCATCGAGATTGAAGCGCAAAACGTCGTGTGGCAGCTCGACGGTTTCCCGACCGGCACGTTGGGATTGGCGACCAACGTGAACCTGTTCAACGCGGGCGGCTTCGAATTGACAGTGCTTGGCGCTGCGGGCGCGCCTACGACTGGATTGGAAATCTTCGCCCCTCAAGGTCCGGCACAACTGCCCTCGCTCCGTATTTTCGGCGTACTGCGGCTGCTGGTGGATAACACCCTGCTGCTGCGCGAGACGAATAATCCCGCCATCACTGGCATTCCCACCGGACGATTTGGCGCCCTGACCGGAGGCGAATTGACGATCCACGCACCGGTCGGCAACGCCCTGCCCACCGTGGAATTTGATCTGTCTGACGTGAGTATCTCCGGTGACTTCCGCATCGGCGGAGCGAACGGAGTGCGGGTCACCGGACTGACTCCCGGTACTCCAGCGAGCATCCAGCTCGGCGGCCTCGGCAATCTATTTAACCTGGCCGACCAAGCGGGACATCAATTTATCGTGACGTTGAACGGCAAAATTGCGCCGCCCAATCTGCCGGCGTTTGGTCTGGGCAATTCGCACTTTGTCTTCTTCAGCTACACGCAACCGCCGCGCTTCGAGCCGGGCACGCTGCTTTACGACGGCAGCGATTGGACACTTGCCCAACAACTGCCGATTGAATTGCGCCAGGCGCAATTGCAGTTCATCAACAACACCCTGCCATGGGAACAACTGCTCGCGCCGACGAACATACAAATCACCACTACGTTCCGCCTCGGTTTCCCCAACGTGGATAACGCGATCATCGGCGGCGGTGCGGACAACGTGCGCGTGACGTTTTCGCCCGAAGGCGTGCCTCAGTTGCAAAACTTGGAGGGCATCGAGCTGACCTTGGACCCGGGCTTGAAAATTCCGCCCATTGAAGAACTGGGCGGCAGCGTTTACCTCACGGGCTTCAGCGATCCGGCGAACCTGCTGATGGCGGGGCGATTGGGGGGCAGCATCAATGGTTACAAACTCAAATTCATCGCTGCGTTTCGCTCCTCCGGCCCCTTGGGGTTGGCCGTGGATTTCAACGCCGGCTCGGCCGGCATTCCGCTCGGTCCAACTGGTTTTCTGTTCACCGGCGCCGGTGGCGGCATTTCTTATCTGCCTTCCAATGCGGATCCCATGGACTTTCGTAGTTACGTCCAGGAAGTCGGAGGTAAATTCCAGGCGAACTCCACCAACCCACCGCCCGCCGCCACGATGACCTGGAACAGTTTCAAGGAATGGGGCGACAAAATCCTGGCGCAAACGCCGACGTTCCCGCCACTCGGTACAGGTCCGAAACTGGAACTTGTTGAACCCGGCACCTATCCCGCCAACGACCCCATCGGTTGCCCGGTGGATATTCCACCCGTGACCGCCAACATCTTCGGCATGCCGCATCCCGATCAAGTCCAGTATCCCGGCAAGTTCATTTTGAAATTCAGCTCCATTCCCGAGGACACGCTGAACAAGCCACTGGCCAACGGCGGCATGGGTATTACGCGCGAGTTCATCGAATCGCTCAACCAATCCGGCACGACCCTGGCCCAAACGCTGGCGACGCAGATTTACTCGCAAATCACCAACAACCTGCCGCCAGTGCCCAGTGCGCTCGGGCCGGGCTTGCAACAAGCCATGCAGGAACTGGCGAATCAGTTGCGGACGGAATTTACGACCGCCTTCACCACAGCGTTGGCGACCGCCGGACCGGATTCACAAGCCATCTACGCAGCCATTCGTGAAAAGGCCTACGCCGGTGTGCCAGTGCAGGATGCCACTTTCAAGGTCAAGGGTGTGTTCACGCATACGGCGGTTTCGTCTTTCTTAAACGTGGAAGGCGGCGGCACCATTGGCACGACGGGCAGTGCCGGCGTGTCTGGAGCGGTGAACTTCTTCGGTGTGCCCGTGGGCGTGGGTCAACTTTATCTCTCCGCCACGGATGCCAACGGCAATCCCAATCCCCAACTTTCCGGCGACATTGCCCTGGCGCTGGGGCCGTTGGAGTTCGGCAGCGTCAAAGCGGTGTTGAAAGCCGACGGCGCGATGACCGGACTGGCGGCAGTCGTGTCCGGTATCGCCAGCGCCTTGGGACAACCGTTCCTGAACCAGATCATGGCGAACGTAAATCCGGATTACGTCGGTCTGACGCTGGCCCAAGCGGAAGCCGCAGTAACCCAGGGCATTTCCGATCCGCTCCAGCGAGCGAAACGTCTCGCCACCTTCCACGCGGCTTTTATCGCCCAAGTGTTGCGTCTGCCGCCAAACACTTTGAACGAAGCGTTGATTGACCAGATCGCGACGCTGTTTGATCAGGTGAATCCCGAGCTCGTCATCTGCGCGGATTCCAGCGTCAAGCTGGCTGGTTTGAAACTCGGAAATGGGTTGGCTTCCATGAAATACCGCATGCGTAAAACCGGACGGGAAGCTTACTTCGACATCGCGCCCGCGGGATTCATCGGCTACGGCACGCCGTTGGTGCTGCTGACGAGCGGACTCGACCGTGCCAGCCTCGCTTATGCGGAAACGTTCCCAGACGCCACTGGTTTGATCAAACGATTGCTCAACGGCAAGCTCAGTTCTCCCGCCGCTTGGGAGGCGGAAGCGCGCAACCAAGTGCGTAACATGCTGGAACATTCCGTCATCACCGGCACTTACGAGGTCAATCCCTTGGGCATGACTTTGTTCCGCGCTCAGGCCCGCCTGATCAATCCCGACTTGACCGCGCATCCCGTAATCCGCAATTGGGTGCGGCCGGGGACCGGCGCGCTGGCGCACCTGCCGCCGCGCGAAGATTTGCTCTTGAAAGCGGTTCGAGCTGATGTGCTGGGTGATGGGTTCTGGAAAGGAACCACCAACGAGCTGGCGGCGCTCTACGACCAGGAGTTTCCCGATCTGGAACCCCGCACGCTGACCCACGATTATTTTCCTCACGGTGGCCTGGCCCTGGCCGCCATGCTCGAAGTGCCGCGGATTTTGGCGACGTTGCCGCGCACGGAGCTGGCC